>DATDGZ010000231.1:0-7239 GCA_036521795.1 Thermoanaerobaculia bacterium
CAAGGGGCCGCCCCCGCTCGGCGGGGCGGCCCCTTCTCTGACACCCGAGAGGAGAGATCACCATGTCTGACCCCAGCAGCGACGTTGAGCCACAGGCGGCCGAGAGGGAGCGGCTGGACCAGCGCCCGCGGCGGCCAACACCGATCCAGGTCGGCGATCTCGCGGTTGCTGTCCGTCATGCCGTGTTGGGAGAAGCCACGGTCAACGTCGGCCACAGCATCCGCGTCGGGCTCATCCGTACAGGACAGAGTCGTCCCTTTGGCGACACCTGGGAGGGGCAGCTCGTCTTCTCCGCCAGCGGCGCGCCATGGCGCCCCGCCATTGGCCGAGATCAACCAAGCTGCCATTCTCCCGGCGACGGCGCTTCTGAAACCCTCGATTCCCATGGATGTCGTCATGCTCCGCTGGGACGGCGGGGGCTCGTGGCGGGTCGGCGTGCGGAAGCGCTACGAGGGCTGGGACTGAGCCGACCTCTGACCGCCGCTTCGACCTCTCCCGTCAGCTCGGTGAGCGCCACGAGCAGGCGCTCGAGCGCGCCGACCCCGGAACGGGCCGCGACGCGTGCTCTCCAAGGCCGCCGGGTCGGCGGGGCCTGGATCAGCACCCGTACCAGCGCCGATCGTAGCCCGGGCCGCCCCGTCCGCCCCCGCGGCTTGCGCGCAACACGCCTACGACGCCCCCTCCCTTCCGCCCCCACCGCACCCAACGCAAGCATGGGGCATGGAAGGTGCCGCGTCTGATGGAAACCGCGGACTAAACTCGGGCCGCTGCGCTCCGCCGCCCCCCTCCCACCGCGGCCCCCAGTCCGCCGTTTCCACAGCCGCTTGCAAACCGGCTCCCGGCCCCCCCAGCACGCCCTCCCTCCACCACCGCCCTCGCCGGTTCGCACACCTCCCACACCCCCGACGGCGGGTCGCATACGCCCTTTGGGAAAAGGAAAACCACGCCTCCAGCCGTCGTACTGGGTCCTTTTCCGAGGCCAGCAACTGTCTACTCGCCCACTTGCCCACTTGTAGGCAAGCAGGCAGCGGAGGTCATCACGCCGTCCACCACCGCAGTCCTCGCCGCCCTGGTCCGGGAGGTCAACGACCGCTTGGCCTCCAGCCGAGAGAGCCACGAGCTCACCCACCTCTACCCCGCCTGTTCGTTTCACCTCGTCGGCGCCGGCGAAGCGGCGAACTGGTCGAGCTGCACCTCCGGTACGGCGGCGATCCCTCGCCTCGCCCCTTCACCCCGCGAGTGCCGGCGCCCGCGCTCTTCGTTCTTCTGTCCGGGATGCACCACGCCTTTGACATCGAGCACCGCGGCCTAGCCAGGCCGACGCTGGCATTCGATCGCTTGCAAGGCTTTCTTGGGCCGCCGGCGACGCCGGCTGCGCGGTGCTACCTGCGGCCGGCGAGCAAGCGTGAGTGTCTGAACGCGACGAAAGCGATGAAGCCGGGATCGAGGGCCTCCTCTGCCTGCTCGGCGAGCCCTTCCCCACGCCCGAGACTCGAGGCGTGCCGCACCGGGAGCGGATCGGTTGCACAGCGGCCGGCTCGAGGCGCGCGAGGAAAACTCGCCTGGCCTCCTCGGTCCGGCGGGCCTCGGCGGCGGCGAGACCGGCGATCTGGGCATCCGGCGAGGGGAGCAAGGCTCGGCGGTCGCCACCGCGGCCGTCCGTGGCGGTACAACCCGCTCACACCCCGAGGAAGCAGCGCCGCCGCGACCACAGCCAGTGCCGCAGCCGGGTCAGCCATCCCGCGCCGTCGCCGACCACCTGCTGCGCCCGCCGCCACCAAGGGCCCTCGGCCGGCGCGAGCAACGTCGGCGGCCGTGGCGGCGACCGCCCCGCAGAGCGCGCATGCCTTGGCCGGAGGACGAGGAAGAGCCATGCCGCACCTAGCCTATCTCGTGAAGCCTGAGCAGAAGGCGCCCGGTCGGCGGCGCCACCGCACTTTCAAAGCGGAGGCGCCGCCTGAGCACACGGCTACGGAGCGAAGGGGTTGTATGGGCGGTGCGGTGGCGCCGGGTAGAGATACGGCGGCGGCTGGTAGGCCGCGTAGTAGTACGGGCCGCCCCCATCTCCACCACCTCCACCGCCGTCGCCGGGATCGCCGCCGGTGCCGCCATCGTCGCCGGTCCCCGATGGATTCTCGTCCCCCGGCGGTGGCGCATCCGGTGGGGAGGAGTCGGCTACCGGGTCCGGCCACCAGGTCGGGATATTCGGCACGTCATAGACGCAGATCGGCAGGCCCTCGCTTGCGGGATCGGCCGGCTCGGCGCAGATGTCATAGCCGCTCAAGCGCTGGTGATCGTAGGCGCACTCGTAGCAGCCGTCGCCGCCGGGCGCGCAGTTCGGCGTGCCGTCCGATGCCGTGGAGGGCGTGCCGAGCGAAAAATCACGGCTACACCCGGAGGCATCCGCGAGCGCCTCTCGCGCCGGAGCGAGGCCAGAGAGGAGGAGTAGTACGACGACCAGGCGGGTTCCCTTCGCGTTCACTTGGCACCTCCTTTCCCGGCGTCCTGCGGCAGCTCGGCGACCGTGATCCGGTTTACGCGGTAGGGTGGTACCAGCTTGTCGAAGCCATGGGCGGCGCGCAGGAAGACGATCCGGTTCCCGCGGACGTCGCCGCGCAGGCGATCGTAGGGCAGCTCGCCTGTGATCGGGACCGCATAGGAGAGGACCCGCTCCCCGGACTGCAAGACCGTGAGATCCCAGGTGACCCTGCCGTCCTTGACCGAGCGGATGAGGAGGCCGGGGCCTTCCTTCAGGGGCAGAACTTCCTCCAAGACCCGGTGCTGGTTCAGGTAGTCAAAGCGCGCCCTCGGCGAGCGGCCGAAGCGCACGTGGTCAGCGGCCGAGAGGTGCGCGCAATCCAGCGGGTCGAGTCCGAGGGCTGCCGTGTCCCAGGTGCGCAGGAGCCGGCCGGTGGCGCTAAAGAGATGCGCGCCGGGCTGGAAGCCGGGAATCACGAAGAGAGAGCCGTCCGGGAGGAAGCGCGCGGCGCCGAGCAAGAGCTCCGAGCAGTTCACGAGGCCGGGCGACTTCGCGCCGCCCGCGTCATAGAGCGGCAGGGGTTCGAGGTCCTTCGCGGGGTGGGCGGAGAGCGGCCCCACCCAGGCCACGGAGGGTGCGGGGTTCAGGCTCCACGCGGGGTTCCCGAGGAGGAGGAGACGGTTCCCCGCCAGGTCGAGGTCTTGGACGATGCCGATTGGGGTCTTCGTGATGGCGACCGCGCCGCCGGGCACTCCGGGCGTCGGCCGGAACATGAAGGTGCTGAAGCGCGCGGAGGTGACCACGAACTCCTTGGAGGTGGCGAGGATCTCGAAGTCGCGCATGAAGCGCATGGGGTCGGCAATGAGGGTCCGTCGCCGCGTGAACTTGCCGTCCAAGGCGGTCTCGGTCACGCCCTCCTTCACCCATGCGAGGTACACGGAGTCATCGCTTGCCCACCGGACATCCATCGCCGGGCCGCTCGGGTAGGGCGGCAGATCCTCCTCCCACACCACGCGCAGGGTGCCGTGGGTGGGCGCGTTTCCTGCGGCGGCCAGGGAGAAGAGGGCGAGCGCCCCGGCTAGGGCCAGGCCGAGTCGGTTTCTGAGGTGCGGGTCCTTCCACAGACGGGTGAGTACCATGCGGGGTTCCTCCCGATGAGTGCGGACGTTTTTTCCCTGTGTGCGCGGCGGGTCGGCCGCGCCTCAACTCCGAGGGACCCTCGTTACCTATCTGATGTGCGCGATTACGAATTAGCGGGGCAAGGCGGTACTCTCTTCCCGGAACAAGTTCCGGCCTTGAGCTTCCCCTCCGGCGCGGGAGAGGTGGAGCCGCCTGCGCCCGCGCCGCGGCGAGCAGCCAGGGGAGCTGGCTGCACTTTCTCATGGCCCTGGCGGCGATCGGGTCTCCTGGGAGGGCCCTCCGCACGATGCGGCCGCACGGCGACCTGGCCGGCTTCCTCGCGAGGAGCTCGTGCGCCAGTTCGCACCGCCAGCACCGCTGCGATGTCCGGCGTCAACTACACTTGTGCACCGTGTTGCCTCACGGAGGGCTGCTACCCGCTCCAGCACTGGCCATTGCACGGTGGCCCCTGCGTCTCGCTCAAACTGACCCACTACCGACTCAAGGCCTGGGGAGCCACTGACCGCCTTCCCCGCCAGCGCCGCGATCCTCACGCCACGCCGCTCCCCTTCGGCACTGCCGCCGAAGGTACTTCCGCCTTTGACGACAAGCCCGCGCTGGGCATGTCCTGGTCGGACACGCCTTGAACGCAGCTGCCGGTGGCGCCGCCGTCCGGCGCCACCGCTGAGCTGTCCGTTGCCGGTTCGACGAGCCGCCCGATCACCCGCTCCAACCTGTCGATGGCGATACGCAGGTCGCGAAACGCGGCCTCCACGGCACGGCGCTCGACCGGTTCTGCCTCTGGCCGCAGCCGCATCGCCTCGCCGAGCGTGCGCACGAAGCGAAAGAACCGATCGAACCCGAGGTCCAACACCTCGAGCAGCCTGGCCAGGGTGTCGAGCCTCATCCTCTCCTTCTCGTTCTCATACTTCGAGAGCTGGGAGATGCTGATCCCCGACCTCGCAGCGAACTCAGCTTGCGAAAGACCCCGTTGCTCCCGCAGCAGAGCCAACGCCTTTCCAAGGTTGGCAAGCTCCCGGGAGTCCCGCTCACTCCGTGCCATCGTCCTCCCGCGTTGCAAGCCTTTGGACGAAGAGCAGGATGCCGGCCGAGAACACCGGGCCGGGTAACCCCGCCAGCAAGAGGCGCGCACCGAGCTCGCCCGCGAGGCCGACGACGCCGGCCGCCATCAGCGCGTCGCATCCGAGCAGGCTCCACCAGCAGACGCGCAGCGAGAGGGGAATCCCGCCAGCGCCGGCCCGCGGCGCCGGACGCTGTTCGGGAGGCTCATCTTCGCAGTCCAGCGGCGAGGTCGTCATTCCCGGCGCGCCCGAGTCCTGGTTGGAACCACGACGACTTCCAGCCGCCCCGGCAGGGGGCTCCGCCGTTCGGCTTCCCGAGTCTCCCAGCCCTGGCCCACGGCGCGCAGCCCTCCACTCCGTGCAACCGCCCGCTCGACCACCTGGTGCAGCCCGTCGATCGCACGATGCAGATTCCGAAAGGCGTCCGCCAGCATGCGGTCGTCGATGCGGTCCGGCGCTCGACTCTGCTGCGGGCTGTTGGAGTCGTCGAGTGAACGTAGGAAGTGGAAGAACTCATCGGGCTCCACCGTCAAGGTGCGCAGGATCTTCTCGAGCGTTTCGAGCTTCATCAGCTCCTTGCCTGACTCGTACCTGGAAACCTGGGGGCGGCTCATCCCGCACCTGGCGGCCAGCCGGGCTTGGGTGAGGCCCCGCTGCTGCCGCACGAGGGCGAGGGCCTTCCCAATGTCCCTAAAGCCCATGAAGTAGTTCTCTCCCGGCGCGCCCGTCCGGCTGCCGCGGCCGCCGCTCCGCCTCGGAGACTCCGAGACGGAGTTGCGGCCGGAAGGGAAGGACCCTAGCGCCTCCTCGCGGAGCAAGCCTCGGTCCCCTCGGGCGGCGCCTTGGGCGCCCGCGAAACGATCCAGGCAACATCAAGACCCAAGCCGCCTACTGTTCATCGAACCGGGCTGGTCGGACGCGGCGGCATCCTCCTCTCTCGGCAGGCTGGCTTGGTCGATCGCCCGCGCCACGCGGGGCACCACCAATCCAGCCAGGATTCCGATCCCGTCACGCACTCCGTCGAGGCATGCGTTGAGCCTTTCAAAGGCATCTGCCAGCTGGCGCGAGTCGAACCGATCTCGCTTCCGCATCGGCGCCGCCGGGGAGTCGCCGAGGGATGCCAGAAAGCGGAAGAATTCTTCGGGCGTGATCGCCAGCTCGGCCAGGATCCTCTCCAGAGTCGATAGCTTCATCAGCTCCTTTCCTGCCTCGTATCTGCTGAGTTGGCCAGCCCCAATGCGGCAGTGCGCGCAGAGCTGCTTTCGCGAGAGGCTCCGGTCTCGCCGCAGGATGCCAAGCGCCTTGCCCATGTTCTCGAAAGCCATGATCAGCGTTTCCTTGCGCGAGGCGGCTTCGCCGTGACCGCATGCCGGGAGCGCAATCGCCGCAAGTCGTCGATTTGCCGCTGCAGGGCCTCGACGCGCTCGGCAAGCGCCTCGAGCCGACCGCAGGCAGGGCTGGGTACGGGCGTCTGGCGAATCCCTCCTGGGCGCTCTCCGGGCAACTGCCTCGCTCTCCGCATCAGCTGCCGGCTCGTGATCCCTTGCTCCCCATTCTCCTCTGCTCGAGCCTTCTCACCGATGGAGACGGCGGTGAAGACGAGCGCGGCAGCCCGGATCTCGTGCTGTCCTCCTCCTTTGGAGAGCTGGAGCCCCGAGGCAGCAGCACAAGCACCGGCGGGAGCGTCGCCCTAGATCTCGCCGCCGGCACCGATCGGGTCCGCGAGCTCCCCGCGTCCGCGCAGCACGCGGTCGGTCAACCGCCGCGCCGGAAGGAGAAGCGGTGGCCGCGCCGGATCGACGAACAGCGCCAGGCGCAGCCGGTCCCGCAGCTCCCAGCAGGGTGCATACACAGCTTCTGGCTTGTCCGCGGCGAGGCGCGCGAGCCATGCCATCTCCTCGGCCCACCGCTCGCCCTCTCCCGGGAACGCCTCCGCCAGGGCGCCGGTCAGATCCCCGACGTCGCGCGAGCGCCGTGTGTCGATCCGGAGCAGCAGCTCGTCGAACGTGCAGCGCGCCGCCTCTGCCAGGCAGCCCTGGACCAGGAGCACTCGCCGGACCTCGTCGAACAGCCCCGCAGCCTGGGCGCCGTCGCCGGCGGCGGCGGCGATCCGGCCCTCGCGCCATCGCCGCTCGAGCGCCTCTGGCCCCGCGGCGCCGTCAGGCGCCAGGGGATAGAGCGCCTGCGCGCGGACGAGCTCCTCGCTTGCAAGAGCCTGCTTGCCGAGCGCCACCGCGGTCTCGGCCAGCGCCAGGTGCAGCCGTGCCGCGAGCGACGGCGCGGCAGCCGCCTCGAGGAAAGCGATTGCCACGCCGAGCGAGAGGCGGGCATTGATGAGGTCGCCGGCATCGAGGAGGTACAGTCCAAGCTCCGCCTTGCAGGCCGCCGTAGACTGCGCGCTGCCCATCAGCGCGAACCCGTAGGCCGCCTCCAGGAACCGCTCGGTGGCACCGTCGACGTCCCGCCGGTCCGCGGCGAGCTGCGCCCGTCCGACCGCCGCCAGCGCTCTCTCCTCCGACGGCCCGGCGTCAGGCAGGACGGCGGACATGTCTCGAAAAG
>DATDGZ010000232.1:0-17148 GCA_036521795.1 Thermoanaerobaculia bacterium
GCTTGACCTGGTGACGGCCGCCGCCCAGGATGCGCACCTTGGTCGGGGTGCGGAAGCCGCGCCGCACGAGCAGCCCGCCTGTAGGCACGCCAAGCGCGGCGAGAGCGGCGCGCAGACGCTCCCCATGGGCGTCGTCGCCGAGCACGCCGAGCGGCAGCGGGAGGCCGCCGAGCGCCGCGACGTTGGCCACCGCGTTGGCGCCGCCCCCCGGCGCCAGCCTCTCTTCCTCGAAGGCCAGGATCAGCACCGGCGCCTCGCGGCTGATGCGCTTCGGCACGCCGGTGATGAAGACGTCGGCGACCAGGTCGACCAGCATCAGCACCGGCTGGCCGGCCATGGCGTCGACCAGGGCGAGCAAGCGGTCCGCGGTTGGAAGTATTTCCCCTTCAGGCATTTGCGGAGCCGGATTGTAGCGCGGTGCTGCTCCTCGCGCCATCCGGCGACGCGCGAGGAACGAGACGGCCTGGATATTCGGGGACTCGCCGGCGCGGGCTCCCCGACGGTCCGTGCTGCCCGCTACTCGTTCCACTGTGCCATAGTGGCGCCTTCCAAGCGCCTTTGGCGCGCCCGCCCGCACGTCGATGCGGCCGGCGGGCGATGCCCGGCGCCCTGAAGAGCGGCTCGGCGGGCGGAGGCATCCCTTTTGCTGATGCGCCGAGCGCCGGCAGGCTGTCCCAAAAGGAGCCGCATGATCGAAGCCCACGATTTGAGCCGACGGTATGGCGACTTCACGGCCGTCGACGGTGTCTCGTTCGCCGCCGCGGACCGCGAGATCCTTGGCATGCTGGGGCCGAATGGCGCCGGCAAGACCACCACCATCCGCATGATCACCGGCTTCCTGCCGCCGACCGCCGGCCGGGTGACGATCGCCGGCCGGGACCTCTTCGAGTCGCCGACCGAGGTGCGCCGCCATCTCGGCTACCTGCCCGAGAACGTCGCGCTCTACCCCGAGATGCGGGTCGAGGAATACCTGCTCTACCGCGCGCGGCTCGAGGGCTTGACCGGCGGCGAGGTGCGCACCGCGGTCGGCGAGGCGGTCGAGCGCTGCATGCTCGAAGAGGTCCGCCACCAGATCATCGGCACGATCTCGAAGGGCTTCCGGCAGCGGGTCGGCCTCGCCACCGCCATCCTGCACCGGCCCGGCGTGCTGGTCCTCGACGAGCCCACCGTCGGCCTCGATCCCAAGCAGATCATCTCCATCCGCGAGCTGATCCGCGAGCTGGGGCGCGAGCGCACGCTGCTGCTGTCCACCCACATCCTGCCCGAGGTCGAGCTGCTCTGCGACCGCGTGATCATCATCGACCGCGGCCGCATCGCCGCCGAGGGAACGCCCGAGAGCTTGCGCCAGTCGTGGGTCGGCAATCCCGGGCTGCGGGTGACGCTGAAGGACAATCCGGCGCCGGCGCCGGCCGTGCTGGAAGGGCTGGCCGGCGTCCTCGCCGTGCGCTCCGGCGCCGGCGGCCCGGGCAGCTTCGTGCTGGAGTGTCATCGCGCCGCCGACCCGCGGGAGGAGGTCTTCCGCGCCGCCGTCGAACGCGGCTGGGTGCTGCTCGAGCTGGCGCAGGAGCGCCCCTCGCTCGAGGAGGTCTTCGTCCGCCTCACCACGCACGAGCAGCCCCTCGAAGGGGGCGGCGCGAGCAGCGCTGCGAGCGGCGCCGCGAGCGGCGCCGGAGATGCGGGTGGTGCGGGTGGCGCACACGCCGGAGAAGCGGGCGCCGCCGGAGACGGCGCGGCCGAGCCGCACCCCGCCGCCGGCGGGAGCTCCGAGGTGCCGTCGTGAAGGCCCTGCAGGCCACCTTCCTGCGCGAGCTGCGCGCCTACTTCGTGTCGCCGCTCGCGTACCTGGTGATGTGCTTCTTCCTGGTGTACAACGGCGCCATCTTCGCCGCCGTCGTCAGCGTCCTCAACGATCCCCGCAGCGGCGGCACCGAACGGCCGATGGATCAGCTCTTCCAGGGCTTCTTCTTCTGGATCATCCTCTGCTTCATCACCACGGTGCTCACCATGCGCCTGATCTCCGAGGAGCTGCGCAGCGGCTCGATCGAGGTGCTGATGACCGCCCCGATCACCGAGGTCCAGGTGGTCGTCGGCAAGTACCTGGCGGCGCTCACCTTCTACTGCGCGCTGTGGGTGCCGACGGTGGCCTATGCCGGCATCGTCGCGCGCTACAGCCACGTCGACTGGGGACCGATCGCCGGCGGCTACTTCGGGATCTTCTGCCTCGGCGCCCTGTTCCTGTCGGTCGGCGTGCTCTTCTCGGCGCTCACCAAGAGCCAGCTGCTGGCGGCGATCATGACTTTCGTGGTGCTGGTCGCCGTGCTCTTCCTGATCGGCCTCCTTGACAACCTGTTCAACGGCGAGGTCGCCAAGCAGGCCCTGGGCTACGTCAACCTCTTCGGCCACATGGAGGAGTTCCACAAGGGCATCGTCGACAGCCGGCACCTGGTCTATTACGGGTCGGCGATCTTCTTCTTCCTCTTCCTCGCCAGCCGGGCGCTCGAAGACCGCAAGTGGAGGTGACCGGATGGAGACCGTGAGCCGGCGGCGGCTGGTCAAGACGGGTACGCTCTCGGCAGGCATCCTGCTGATCCTGGCGCTGCTCGCCATCGTCAACTACTTCAGCTCGAAGTACTACAAGCGCTTCGACTGGACCGGCAGCCACATCTACACGCTGTCGCCGAAGAGCCGCGAGGTGCTGCGGCAGCTGCACCACGACGTCGACGTGGTCATGCTGATGCCGCCGGACCAGAACGTCTTCGAGCCGACCCGTGAGCTCCTGCAGCGCTATGCCGCGGCCTCGCCGCGTTTCCACCTGCGGCTGGTCGATCCCGAGAAGAATGCCGCGCTGGCCGAGCAGCTGGCGCGGCGCTACAACGTCACCACGGCCGGCGTCGTGTTCGCGTCCGGCAACGACCGCCGGGTGGTGGACGCCTCGGAGCTCGCCGACTTCGACTTCTCCGGGGTGCAGATGGGCCAGCAACCGGAGATGACCGGGTACAAGGGCGAGCAGCAGTTCACCAGCGCCCTGCTGCAGCTCGCGGAGGGACGCAAGCCGAAGATCCTGTTCACCACCGGCCATGGCGAGCACTCCCTCGACGACACCCGCCCGCGCGGCCTGTCGAGCGCCCGCGAGATCCTCGGGCGCGACAACTTCGACATCGAGGAGTGGGCGTCGCTCGGCAAGCCGGCGGTGCCCCCGAAGACCGACCTGGTGGTGATCGCCGGCCCCACCGGCTCGTTCGTGCAGCCCGAGGTGAACGCCCTGTCGGCCTACGTGCGCAGCGGCGGCCGCCTGCTGATCCTGCTCGACCCGACCCTCGCGGGCGCCACCCTGGTGGACACCGGCCTCGAGGGCTGGCTGGCCGGTTACGGCGTCAAGGTCGGGCGCGACATCGTGGTCGATCCCGCCAACCCGCTGCCGTTCTTCGGCTCCGAGACCCTGTTCGTCAAGGACTACGGCGATCACCCGATCACCAAGGCGATGCGCTCCGGCAACCTGCCGGTGCTGGTCAGCCTGGCGCGCTCCGTCGCCAAGGGGGAGGCGCCGGCCGGCGCGAACCTGCAGGTGACCGAGCTGCTGCGCACCTCCAGCCAGGGATGGGGCGAGACCGACCTCGCCCACCTCGACCAGGTCGCCAAGGACGACAAGGACGTCCCCGGCCCGGTGTCGCTGGGCGTGGCGGTCGAGCTCAAGGGTGGCGCCGGCGCCCGGCCGGCCCGGATGGTGGTCTTCGGCGATTCCGACTTCGCCACCAACCAGCTGGTGCGCGCCAACAGCACCAACGCCATGCTGCTCGCCAACTCGCTGAACTGGCTGGTGGAGCGCGAGTCGCTGCTCGGCATCCCGCCGCGCAAGACCGAGCAGGTGCGGCTGAGCCTAACCGCCGGCGAGCTGCGCACGGTCTACGTGCTGTCGTTGCTGCTGCTGCCCGGGCTGGCGGTCGCCGCCGGCATCTACATCCACTTCCGCAGGAGGCGTTAGATCGGCCGTGCGACCGCGCTCCCTGCTGGTGTTGTTGATCGTGGTGGTGGCGCTCAGCGCCTTCATCCGCTTCTACGAGCGCGACCTGCCGTCGAGCGACGAGCGCGCCAAGCAAGCCAAGAAGGTGCTCGACTTCAAGAAGGACCAGGTGACCCGGGTGCGCCTCGTGGTGAACGGCGTGAACGGCGTGGCCGGCGTCCGCGGCGCCGCGAGCGGCACCGCCGTGGTGCTGGAAAAGCTGCCACCGCCACGGAAGCCCGCCGCGGCCAAGCTGGCGGAGGCGCTGGCCAATCCCGGACCGCAAGCGCTCGGCGAGTGGCGGATCGCGTCACCGATCTCGGCGCCTGCCGACGCCGCCGCGGTCGACCGCCTGCTCGACAGCCTGGCCAATCTCGAGAAGTCCCGCACCCTCGACCAGGTGGTGCCCGCCGACGTCGGGCTCGACAAGCCGCGCGCGGTGGTGGCGCTGACCCTCTCGGGCAAGCCCGGCGAGACCGTCGTCGACGTCGGCGCGGCGGTTCCCACCGGCGGCCAGACCATCGTCGCCATCGCCGGCCGGCCGCAAGCCTACGTGGTCGGCGATTCGCTCATGACCGATGTGAACAAGCGGCCGGGCGAATGGCGCGACCGGCAGATGTTCCACGGCGACCGCGACGCCGTCGAGCGGCTGGCCTGGACGGTGGGCGGCGGGCCGCGCGTCGTCCTGGCCAGGCGCGGCGACCGCTTCTGGCTGGAGAGCCCGATCGTCGACCGCGCTGACCGCGACCAGGTGGAGAAGCTGCTCAGCGACCTGGTGGGGCTCAGCGCCGAGAGCTTCGTGGAGGCTCCGCCGTCGCCGTCCTCGCCGCCCCCGCCGCCCCCGCCGGTAAATTCCGTGCTCGAGGCGGTCGTCGCCGGCCAGCCTGCGCCCTTCCGCGTCGAGCTGGGAGCCAGCCATCCCACCCATCCCGCCCATCCCGCCGACAGTGCACCGGACCAGCCGGGCGGCGGGGCGCCGCCGGAAGCGGCCGGCACCCTGACCAGCGCGCGGGTCGGCGGCACCGCCTTCGAGACGCGCTCGCCGCTCGCCGAGACGCTGGCCCGCCCGCCGGCCGAATGGCGCTCACCGCTGCTCTCCGGCTTCGAGGTGCACCAGGTCGAGGCGGTGGTGGTGCGCGACGCCCAGGGCGCACTGCAGCTGACCCGCAGCGGCACCGATTGGAAGCGCGGCGCGGCGACGATCTCCTATCTGCCAGTGTCGGACCTGCTGTTCGCGGTCACCGAGGCCAAGGCGGATCGCCTGCTCACCCCGGCCGAGGCCGCCGCACAGGGCGCCGGCGCCGGCCAGCCGGCAGCGACCTTCGAGCTCAAGGGCGGCCAGGCCGGCAGCGAGACGATCACCCTCTACCCGCCGCTCGCCGGCGCCACCCACGGCGTGCCGGCGCGGGTCAGCGGCCGCGACACGGTGCTCCTGCTCCCCGAGCCGAAGCTCAAGGAGATCCGGGACCGCGTCGATGCGGTGCGCGCCGCCAAGCCCCTGCCGCCCGAGAAGCCCGCCAAGAAGTAGCGCCCCGGGCGCATCCGCGGGCAGTGCAGCCAGGACACTGCCCCGGGCTAGGCCAGCCGGCTGTGGCTCCGCCCGTAGCCGAAGTAGATCACCAGTCCGATCACCAGCCAGATCAAGAGGCGCAGCCAGTTCGTCCAGCCCAGGCCGTAGATCATCGAGAAGCAGACCAGGATGCCGAGGATGGAGACCAGCGGCAGCGCCGCCACGGTGAAGCCGCGCGGGATGTCCGGCCGCCGCACGCGCATGATCCACACGCCGGCGCACACCAGGATGAACGCGAACAGCGTGCCGATGCTGGTCATCTCGCCGACGATGTCCTCGGGGATGAAGGCGGCGAAGAGAGAGGTGAAGACGAAGAACAGCCAGTTCGACTTGTGGGGCGTCTTGTACCGCGGATGGATGTCCGAGAATACCTTGGGGACCAACCCGTCGTGGCTCATCGAGTAGAAGACGCGCGCCTGCCCGAAGAGCATCACCAGGATGACCGACGAGAACCCGGCGAGGATGGCGATGGTGACGAAGTTGGAGAGCCAGGCATAGCCCGGCATGTACTTGCTGATGGCGTATGCCACCGAGGCCTCGCGGCCGGCGTAACGGAAATCCTGGACCGTGGCGATGCCGCTGAGGACATAGGAGAAGAGGACGTAGAGGATGGTGCAGACCGCCAGCGAACCGAGGATTCCGATCGGCATGTCCCGCTTCGGGTTCTTGGCCTCCTGCGCGGCGGTCGACACGGCGTCGAAGCCGATGAAGGCGAAGAAGACGACGCCGGCGGCGCCGAGGATTCCCAGGATGCCGCCATAGTTGTGCACGATTCCCTGCGGCGTCGTGTAGGTGGTGGCAGGAGGAATGAACGGTTGGTGGTTGGCGGGATTGATGAAATGCCAGCCGATGGCGATGACCATCAGGACGATGGTCACCTTGGTGACGACGATCACCCCGTTGACGAAGGCGGACTCCCGGGTGCCGCGGACGAGGAGAGCGGAGAGGACCAGCAGGATCCCCACCGCCGGAAGATTGGCGATGCCGTGCTCGGGGGACATCGCCGAGTGCTCGAGCGGTGAGTGGCACCACTGGTAGGGAATGTGCAGGCCGACGAGGCCGAGCACGCGATTGAAGTACTCGCTCCAGGCGATGGCCACGGTGGCGGCGCCGACGGCGTACTCGAGGACGAGGTCCCAGCCGATGATCCAGGCCACCAGCTCGCCCATGGTGGCGTAGGAGTAGGTGTAGGCGCTGCCGGCGATCGGGATCATCGACGCGAACTCGGCGTAGCAGAGCCCGGCGAAGGCGCATCCGACCCCGGCGACGATGAAGGCAATCACCACCGACGGGCCGGCGCGGTCGGCGATGGCGGCCGCGGTCCGCACGAAGAGGCCGGCGCCGATGATGCCGCCGATACCCAGCGCGACGAGAGCCCAGGCTCCGAGCGTCGGCTTCAGCGTTCCCTCGCCGGCCTGCCCTCCTTCGCCCAGCAATTGATCGATCGGTTTGGTTCGCATCAAGGACATCCGCTACCTCCCTGCGGCTTGGTGGCGAGGATCGAGTGAGGCATGAGGGATGACCTCCGAGATGGTTGGCCAGACTGCCGGACGCCGCGAATTGGCGCCATCCTACAGCAGGAGGCCGGCATGTCACCAGGAGGGCAGAGGGTAAGAGGGTAAGAGGGTGCAGAAGGTAGAGGGCAGGCAAGGACCCGGCCGTACACGCGCCCTTGCGGTCCCGGGCTGCGCCGGGGGGTCTGGTGGCCCCCGGCGCGGGAAGATGCCAGGGGAAGCCTGCTAGCAGGTGAGGTGAGGGCAGGTGTGGACCAGGGTCGGGCAAGCGGCGCACGTGTGGAAACACGTCGGGCAGGGGAGCGAGGTCGGGCAAGGCTTCGAGGCCGCTCCGGCCACGTCGGCGAGGTGATCCGGCGTGAGGTGGTAAAGGGTCTCGCGGCTCAGTTTCATCGTCTTCCGGCGAAGCTTCTTCTTCTGCATCGGACGCTCCTTCCTGTACTGTTACGTTAACTTACGTCTTATGACTGAATGATATCCGAAACATCGTGTCGAAGTACAGGTATGCCGCCGCACAGTCTGCTTCCCTGCTTGCGGCCAAGAGTGGCGGCCGCTGCCGGTCAGGATCACTCGACGGAGGTGTCACGGTACTCGCCGTAGACCTGGCGGAGGGCGTCGGCGATCTCGCCCAGGGTGCACTCGGCGCGGACGGCTTCGAGGATGGCCGGCATCACGTTCTGCTCCTCGGCGGCGGCCGCGGCGAGCGCGGCGAGCGCCGCGGCGGCGCGGGGGGCGCCGCGCCGCTCGCGCAGGGCGCGCAGGCGCTCGACCTGGGCCCGTTCCGCCTCGGGATCGATGGTCAGCACAGGGGTCGGCGCCTCGGCCACGCCGTGGACCGCAGGGTCGCCGCCGGTGGCGAAGACGTTGACCCCCACCACCTTCTCCCGACCCTCCTCGACCGCGATCTGGTAGCGGTAGGCCGCGTCGGCGATCTCGCGCTGCTGGAAGCCCGCCTCGAGCGCGGCCAGGGCGCCGCCCATCGCGTCGATGCGGCGGATGTAGTCGCGGGCCCTGGCGGCGATCTCGTCGGTCCAGGCCTCGATCACGTAGCTGCCGCCGAGCGGGTCGGCGACGTTGGCGACGCCGCTCTCGTGTGCGATCACCTGCTGGGTGCGCAGCGCCAGGCGGGCGGCCTCCTCGGTCGGCAGCCCGAGCGCCTCGTCGAGGGCGTTGGTGTGCAGCGACTGGGTGCCGCCGCAGACCGCGGCGAGCGCCTGCAGGGCCACCCGCACGACGTTGTTGGCGGGCTGCTGGGCGGTCAGCGTCGAGCCCGCGGTCTGGGTGTGGAAACGCAGCCACAGCGAGCGCTCGTCGCGCGGCGCGAAGCGCTCCCGCACCAGCTCGGTCCACAGCCGGCGGGCCGCCCGGAACTTCGCCACCTCCTCGAGGAAGTTGTTGTGGGCGTTGAAGAAGAAGGACAGGCGGGGGGCGAACTCGTCGATCGCCAGGCCATGGGCGAGGGCGGCCTCGACGTAGGCCAGGCCGTGGGCGAGGGTGAAGGCGACCTCCTGCACCGCGGTCGATCCCGCCTCGCGCATGTGGTAGCCGGAGATGGAGATCGGGTTCCAGCGCGGCACCCGCCGGGCGCAGAAGGCGATGACGTCGGTGACCAGCTTGAGCGAGTGGCGGGGCGGGTAGATGTAGGTGCCGCGGGCGGCATATTCCTTGAGGATGTCGTTCTGGACGGTGCCCCCCACCTTCTCCCACGCCACGCCCCGCTCTTCGGCCACCGCCAGGTAGAGGGCGAGCAGGATGGAGGCGGTCGAGTTGATGGTCATCGAGGTCGTGACCCGGTCCAGGGGGATGCCCTCGAACAGCCGCCGCATGTCCTCGATGGAGTCGATGGCGACTCCCACCCGCCCGACCTCGCCGCGCGCCAGCGGGTGGTCCGAGTCGTAGCCGATCTGGGTCGGCAGGTCGAACGCCACCGACAGGCCGGTCGTGCCGTGGGCCAGGAGGTAGCGATAGCGCCGGTTGGACTCTCCGGCGCTCGAGTAGCCGGCATACTGGCGCATCGTCCACAGGCGGCGCCGGTACATGTCCGGGTGGATGCCGCGAGCGTAGGGCGCCACGCCCGGATCGCCCACCTCCCGCCGGTAGTCGATGCCCGCGACGTCCGCGGGCCCGTAGCTGGCGGCGATGGGAATGCCGGAGGAGGTTTCGGGCGAAGAGTCGGCGGCGGGCGGAACCGGCGTGCCTGAAGCGGCAGGCGCGCCGGGCGCGGACCCGCCGAGGATGGCGGCCGGACGCTCGCCGCGGTCGTCGTCAGACATGCGGGCCATTATATGGACAGGCGGAGGCGGCAGCCGTGCTGACGAGCCGAGCCGAGCGTGGCCGCGCGGCGATCGGCGGGCGCTCTCCCGGCGAGACGCTATGGGCCCCGATACCACAAGAAGTCGAAGAAAGGGAAACCACGTCTACTATATCTTGTGGTTACCCCCTTGACAAAATACCCTGGACAATTTACCTTGGACGGTGGAACAAAGGCCTCGCGTGCCCCGGACAGAACGCTCCACCGACATGCCGACATGGAGGTGGCGACGGCGCGTCAGCCGTGGGCACCCGGAGCCGGGTCGGCCCGGGTTTCCGTAGCGGGATTCGGTCCGGGTGTTGTGAGCATGCGCGGCGGGTGTCTTCAGGCCGTTTCCGTCATAATTTTCGATCGCGAGGAGGCACAGCATGGAGCCGCAGACCCCCCTTCCCGAGGAGAGCAGAGGCCACGCGAACCGCAACCAGCTCAGCGCTCAGCACCGCGAGGCTCGGGACGGCCGGGAGGGCAGGGCAATAGCCGGAGCGGCCGGAGCGGCCGGAGCGGCCGGAGCGGCCGGAGCGGCCGGAGCGGCCGGAGCGGCCGGAGCGGCCGGAGCGGCCGGAGAAGGACGAGAGGTCCGGGAGCCCGCGGGCTTCGGCAGCGGCAGCCCGGCGACCCCCGCGGCCCCGGCGACGATCGACCGGGTGGAGCGGCTGACGCTGGCGGCGCAGCCCCAGCCCTCGACTTCCGATCAGCCCGAGACGCCGATGAGATCCGAGACGCCCATGAGGTCCAAGACGCCCGTCAAGCCCGGTGCGGGCATCCGCTTCGCGCGCTTCTTCACCACCCCGGGAGTGGACCCCTTCGACGCGGTCGAATGGGAGGTCCGCGATGCCGTGATCACCAACGAGAAGGGCGAGAAGGTCTTCGAGCAGCGTGGCGTCGAAGTGCCGAAGGTCTGGTCGCAGACCGCCACCAACGTGGTGGTGTCGAAGTACTTCCGCGGTCAGCTGGGGTCGCCGCAGCGCGAGCACAGCGTGCGCCAGCTGATCGGCCGGGTGGCCGATACGATCACCGCCTGGGGCAGGAAGGGCGGCTACTTCGCCGCCGACTCCGCCAGCGCCGCTGACTCGGCGACCCCCGCGCCGGCCGCCGCTGCTGCCGCTGCTGCCGCTGAGGATTCCGCCGCCACCTTCCACGCCGAGCTCACCCACATCCTGCTGAACCAGTACGCCTGCTTCAACTCGCCGGTGTGGTTCAACGTCGGCATCGAGGAGAAGCCGCAGTGCTCGGCCTGCTTCATCAACGCGGTCGAGGACACCATGCAGTCGATCCTCACCCTGGCCAAGACCGAGGGCATGCTCTTCAAGTACGGCTCCGGCACCGGCAGCAACCTGTCCAAGCTGCGCTCCTCGCGCGAGCTGCTGGCCGGCGGCGGCACCGCCTCCGGGCCGGTGTCCTTCATGAAGGGCTTCGACGCCTTCGCCGGAGTCATCAAGAGCGGCGGCAAGACCCGGCGCGCCGCCAAGATGGTGATGCTCGACATCGACCATCCCGACATCGTCGACTTCATCCGCTGCAAGGAGGTCGAGGAGCGCAAGGCCTGGGCGCTGATCGAGGCCGGCTTCGCCGGCGGCTTCAACGTCGTCGGCGGCGCTTACGACTCGATCGCCTACCAGAACGCCAATCACTCGGTGCGCGTGTCCGACGAGTTCATGCGCGCCGTGCTCACCGACGGCGACTGGACGACCACCGCCCGCACCACCGGCGAGCCGATGGGCACCTACAAGGCGCGCGAGCTGATGCGGATGATCGCGGAGTCGACCTGGCAGTGCGGCGACCCCGGCATGCAGTACGACACCACCATCAACGAGTGGCACACCTGCGCCGGCACCGGCCGCATCAATGCCAGCAATCCCTGCAGCGAGTACATGTTCCTCGACGACACCGCCTGCAACCTGGCGTCGATCAACCTGATGCGTTTCCACGAGCCGGACAGCGGCTTCGACGTGGCGAGCTTCCGCCACACCTGCGAGGTGGTGATCTCGGCGCAGGAGATGCTGGTCGACTACGCCAGCTACCCGACCCCGAAGATCGACGAGAACTCGCACAAGTTCCGCCCGCTGGGCCTGGGCTACGCCAACCTGGGAGCGCTGCTGATGGCGCGCGGCCTGCCCTACGATTCCGCGGTCGGCCGCGACTACGCCGCCGCCATCACCGCCCTCATGTCGGGCTCGGCTTATGCCCAGTCGGCGCGCATGGCCGCGGCGCTGGGGCCGTTCGCCGAGTACGAGGTCAACGCCGAGCCAATGCTCGCGGTGATGCGCAAGCACCGCGACGCGATCAAGCGCATCGACCCGGCCCACGCTCCGCTCGACCTCCTGCAGGCGGGCAAGCGCGCCTGGGACGAGGTGGTGGAGCTCGGCGAGCGCCACGGCCTGCGCAACAGCCAGATCTCGGTGCTGGCCCCGACCGGCACCATCGCCTTCATGATGGATTGCGACACCACCGGCGTGGAGCCGGACATCGCGCTGGTCAAGTACAAGAAGCTGGTGGGCGGCGGCATGATCAAGATCGTCAACAACACGGTCCCCCGCGCCCTCAAGCGCCTGGGATACGACCGCGAGCAGGTGCGCGAGATCGTCGAGTTCATCGACGAGCAGGACACCATCGAGGGCGCGCCGCACCTCAAGCCCGAGCACCTGCCGGTCTTCGACTGCGCCTTCAAGCCGGCCAAGGGCTCGCGGTCGATCCACTACACCGGTCATCTCAGGATGCTGGCGGCGGCACAGCCGTTCATCTCGGGCGCCATCAGCAAGACCATCAACATGCCCGAGGACTCGACGCCGGACGAGATCCTGCAGGCCTATGTCGAGGGCTGGCAGCTCGGCCTGAAGGCGGTCGCCATCTACCGCGATGGCTGCAAGCGCAGCCAGCCGCTGTCGACGCGTAAGGACGAGGGCCTGCCTGCCGGGGCCGCCGGCGGCGCGCCAGGCACTGCCACTGCCGCAGGCATTGCAGGCATTGCAGGCATTGCAGGCATTGCAGGCGCCGCCGGCCAGCCGGCCAAGTCGGCGAGAACGGACCTGCCGCCGTCGCCGGCGCCACCGACCCACGCTGCCCAAGCCGCCCACCCGGCCCACCTGCAGGAGCGGCGGGCGGTGCGCCGCAAGCTGCCCGACGAACGGCGGGCGATCACCCACAAGTTCTCGATCAACGAGCACGAGGGCTACATCACCGTCGGTCTCTACGAGGACGGCCAGCCGGGGGAGATCTTCCTGGTCATGGCCAAAGAAGGCTCGACCATCTCCGGGCTGATGGATTCCTTCGCCACCTCGATCTCGATCGCCTTGCAGTACGGCGTGCCGCTGCAGACCCTGGTGGACAAGTTCAGCCACACCCGCTTCGAGCCCTCCGGTTTCACCAAGAACCCGGAGATCCCGATCGCCAAGTCGATCACCGACTACATCTTCCGCTGGCTGGCGTCGAAGTTCCTGTCGCGGGAGGGCAAGGAGGCCGCCGGCGTCATCCTGCGCGAGCCGGCGCCGGAGGCCATGCCCCCGTCCTCCCAGGGAACTGCCGCCACCGCGGCGGGCGGCTACACGCCGCTGCAGACCACGATGCCGCTGGCCGGCGGCGGCCGGCTCGAGCCGCATGGCCAGGCGGTGACATCGGCGAACCTCGCCCAGCCGGCCGCATCGGCGACATCGGCGAACCTCGCCCAGGTGCGCCCGGTCTACCTCTACCAGCAGGACGCCCCCAGCTGCCACGAGTGCGGCGCCATCATGGTCCGCAACGGCAGCTGCTACAAGTGCGTCAACTGCGGCTCGACCAGCGGCTGTAGCTGAGACGGTAGTGTCCATCAGGACACTACCGCCTTCCCGGGGCGGGCGCCTTCGCTTATGCTTGGCGGACCATGGCTCCTCACCTCGCGTCGTTCCGCCTCGGCCGCTGTGCCCGCGCCGCGTGCTGTCTCGTCTCCCTCGCGCTGCTGACTTGCGGTGGGCCGACTGCCGGGACGTCGCAGGATGGCAAGCTGAAGTTCCGGCTGAAGACGACCGACGGGCGGACGCTCGGGCCTGGCGACTTCCCGGGGCAGGTGGTGGTGGTGGACTTCTGGGCCACCTGGTGCGCCCCCTGCCGCATCCAGGCGCAGATCCTCGAGCCGGTCGCCCGCGACCTGCAGGGACACGGGGTGCAGTTCCTCGCCGCCGACATGGCGGAACCCGAGGATACGGTCCGCGGGTTCCTCAAGGAGAACCCCTTCCCCTATCCGGTCCTGCTCGACAGCGACGGCAAGATCTCCGACGACCTGGGCATCACCGCGCTGCCGACCCTGCTGGTGGTCGACAAGAAGGGCGGGCTGCGCTATCTCCAGCCCGGCCTCGCCGACGGCGACACCATCAAGCGGATCATCCAGGAAGCCGGCGGCTAGCGCCTGATCGGCGGGCAGGCTGTCGCCGAACCGGCCGCCAGGGTCGCGCGGCCCGGTTCGGCGACGTGCCGCGAGCGCCCGCCTACTGCAACACCACCAACACCACGCGCCGGTTCTTGGCGCGGCCCTGGCGGGTCTTGTTGTCGGCGACCGGAGCCGTCTTGCCGTAGGAGATCACGTTCATGCGGTGCAGCGGCAGGCCCTGCTTCTCGTTGAGGTAGAGGCGCACCGCCTCCGCCCGGGCCTCGCCGAGCTCCTGGTTGTACTTGGCCGAGCCGACGTTGTCGGTGTGGCCCTGCACCTCGACGTAGACGCCCTTGTTGTCGGTCTTCAGCTTGCCCGCGAACTCGTCGAGGGCCGCCTTGGCCTCGGACGACAGCAGGCTCCTGTTGAAGCCGAACTTCACCTTGTCGTCGGTCAGCACAGTCTCGTAGAGGATCTTGCCCTCGGCCAGCTTGCCGGCTTCCTGGGCGCGCTGCAGCGCGTCCTGGGCGGTCTTCGAGACCTCGCCCACCTTCTGATCGGTGGCGGTGATTCTCTGGTCCTGGCCGTTGATCCGCTGCTCGTGGTCGTTGAGCTTGGTCTGCGCCTGCTCGACCTGGCCCTGCACCTGGTCGACGCGGCCGTTGACGGCCCCGGTCTCTTCCTTGACGTATTTCTTGGTGGCGCAACCGGCGGCGGTGACGGCCATCAGCGCCGCGGAGAGGACGATGGACAGCGATCTGACTTTCATGAGCGATACCTCCTTGAGCTGAGGAGAGGGCCTCCGCGGCGCCGTCCTCGTCATGCCGCGAGGCTGGCGCGCGGGAAGGCCCCCTCCGGTTCAACCGCCGGCGGGCGGCGGTCCCTTGTAGCCGCGGCGGAAGACCACGGTGACACGGTCTCCCAGGCCCTTGGCCTTGACCTCGACCTTGAGATGGCGGTAGCTCCGCTCCCCCTCGCGGGTCGAGAAGCCCAGCACGTACTGATGCCGGAGATCCTCCTCGATGGCCGCGAGGGCCTTCGGGAGGTCCGCGGATCGAGAGATCGGATAATAGCGGCCGCCGGTGGCTCCGGCCAACAGGTTGAGGACGTCGGCGTAACGGTACACCTTCTTGCCCTCCGCCGTCAGCTCATAGGGGCTGCCGCTGCCCAGGCCGAGCACGTACACCGGCACTTGCGCCGTCCGCACGATCTCGCGCGCCTGCTCGGGCGTGAGGCTGCTGGCATTGTCCGCGCCATCGGTGACCAGGATGGCGAACCGCCTGCTGTTGTGTCCTTCGGCGGAGATGTCGGGGATCCAGGCGACGGCGTCATGGAGGGCGGTGGTGCCCCAGCCCTGCCAGCGCGAGACCGCGTCGAGGAGGGCGTCGCGGTCGGCGGTGAACGGGACCTCGACGTCCCCGTGGCCGCTGGCGAAGGTGGCGAGCGCGAACTCGTCTCCCGGCAGCGACCGGCCGACGAAGTAGCGCACCGCGTCCTGGCTCTGCTGGATCTTGCCGCCGGTTCCCATGCTGCCGGAGAGGTCCTGCAGGAACACCAGGCTGGTCGGCGCCTCGGTGTTCTTGTCGAAGCTCTCGATGGGCACCGGCCTGCCGTCGACCAGCAGCTGGAAGTCCTTCGCTTCCAGGTGCTTGGCATATCCGGAGCGGGTCCGGACGAGGACCGGGACGAGGATGTCGTTGACCGCCAGCGTGTCCTGGAATTGCGCCGTGCCGGCGCCCGGGCCCGCCGCACCGGCCGGGTTGGCGGTCCTGGCCGGCGCCGGCGTCGCCACCGCGGGCGGCTCGGCAGGGCCGGCGGCCAGGAGCACCACGGAAAGCGCCAACTCCAAGAGATTCATAGCCATGAGCAAATGTGCAAGACGCAAGCCAGCCGGGGGAGGTGACTTAAGATGACGCTTGCCGAGGAGGGCATCATGAGCGAAGAGATCAACATCCGCAACATCTCGGTCCTGTGCGGCAATTGCAACACCTACCAGACCCTCGCGAGCTTCCGCCGCCGCGAAGATTGGAACGTCTACGTCTACGAGTGCGAGAACCAGGTGTGCGACCCCAACGTGACCCGCACGCTGATCGAGGTGCCGCGGGAGATGGACTCCTTCGCGCGCCGCGACCCGGAGTGGCGGGGGGGAGGCAAGCACGGCGCGCAGGGCGACGGCAATCCGGTGGACTGACGGGTAGTGTCCTGGCTAGCAATCGAGGACACTACGACTGACGACGAGCCTGGTTGGCGCCGCCGCCCCGCCGGCCCCGCCGGCCCCGCCGCGCCAGAATGGCCGCTCGCTCCATCCCTTGTGCTACGCTCGCGCGCGGGTAGCGGCTCAGTTCGTCCTGCCTCCCCCCTACCCGCCATGCGGCCCGCTGAGCTACGTCTGGGCGATCTCGCGATCGAGGGCTGGTCGCTGGCCGGCGACGAGACCTGGTTCCGCATCCATCCGCCGGGCCTCGCCTTCGACACCGGGCGCGGCGCCGCGCAGCTGGCGGGAGCGCGTGACGTCTTCCTCTCCCACGGCCATCTCGACCATGCGCTCGGGCTCCCCTTCGTTCTGTCGCAGCGCTCCCTGCACCAGGGCTCCGCGACCCGCGTCTTCTGCCCGGCGGCGATCGCCGAGCCCCTCGCGGCGCTGGTCGCGGCCGCCGAGCGGCTCGAGGGGACCCGGTACCGGTACGAGATCGTGCCGCTCGCGGTCGGTGCGCGGGTGGAGGTGGGCCGCGATCTGCTGGTCGAGGCGTTCGCCACCGATCACGTGGTGCCCAGCCTCGGATACCACCTGGTGCGCCGCAAGCGGCGGCTGGCCGCCGGCCTCGCCGGGCTCTCCGGGTCCGAGCTGGTGGCCTTGCGCGGGCGCGGCGTCGAGATCTCGCAGGTGGTGGAGGAGCTCTGGCTCTCGTACTGCGGCGACACGGGGCCGCGGGTCTTCGACCTCACGCCGGCGCTGTTCGGCAGCCGGGTCCTGATGCTCGAGTGCACCTTCGTCGGCGAAGCGCAGCGCGGCAGCGGCGAGCGCTACAAGCACCTGCACCTCGACGACATCGAGCGCTACGCGGACCGTTTCGAGAACGCGGCGATCGTGCTCCACCACCTGTCCCGCCGCCACCGGCCCCAGGAGCTGCTGGCGGAGATCGAGCGCCGCCTGCCAGGGCTGGCGCCCCGCATTCACCTGCTGGTCGAGGGTGTGCCATGAGCCCGCGGCCGGGCGGCAGGAGTGGCGGTGGGCAGCGGCCTGGCGGGAGGCCCGCCGGCGGCAGGAGCGCAGGCGGCGGCCGTGCAGGCGAGCGGCCGGGAGGGGGGCGTGGCGGCAGGCGGCCGCCGAAGCCCGGCCGCAAGCCGGCCGCGGAACCAAGCGGCAGGCCGGCCGCGGAACCAAGCGGCAGGCCGGCCGCGGAACCAAGCGGC
>DATDGZ010000233.1:0-16071 GCA_036521795.1 Thermoanaerobaculia bacterium
AGCAGGGGTGCCGCGACTGGCGACAGGCGGAGCCGCGGCCT
This sequence comes from Thermoanaerobaculia bacterium, assembly GCA_036521795.1. Classification (GTDB taxonomy): domain Bacteria; phylum Acidobacteriota; class Thermoanaerobaculia; order Multivoradales; family UBA5704; genus JASLEW01. Next base: position 42 of record DATDGZ010000233.1, read on the forward strand.
CCCAGCGGGGGTGCCGCGACTGGCGACAAGCGGAGCCGCGGCCTCCCGAATCAGGCCAGGGTGAGGTCGGTCTGGCGGAAGTCGTCCCCGACGGCAAGCAGGGGCCGTGCCGCCACGCGCGCCATGGCGTAGGCCAGGCAATCGCCGAAGTTGAGCGCCGCGGGATGCCGCCCCTTGCCGAAGCGCCGGCCGGCCTCGATCGCCGCACGCCAGTGACGTTCGTCGAAAGGCATGATGGCGACCCCGGCCTCGCCGAGCAACCGTTCGATCAAGCTCGAGGCCACCGGACCCAGGCGATTCGTGAGCACGAGCGTCGCCTCGACCAGCGTCGGCGCACCGATCGCCACCTCTCCTGCCGCCGACAGTCTGGACCGCAGCCGCTCCGCCTCCGGCTCCCTGAGAATCAGGGCGACGACCGCCGAAGCATCCAGGATCAGACTCCCTCCTCTCCGTAGCCCAGGATCTCCTCTCGCTCCCGCTTCGACATGGGCCTTCCGAGCTTCTCCGGCGGCAAGACCGCCCAGATCTCCTCCTCCAGGAACCGCCGCAGCCGTTCGTCTCGTGCTGTCGGCCCGCTTTCCCGCACCAGCCGCTGGTGCCGCTCGGCCAGCGCCCTGCGGATCGCCTCGGTCTTGGTCTCCCCGGTCATCTTGGCCACCTCCGCCGCCAGCGTCTCGACCTCACCATTCTTGATATTGAGAGCCATCGCTCCTCTCCTATGTAGACGGCAACGCGGCCGCTCCAAACGCAAATTCACCCCGAGTCGAACCATACACCACTCTGTAATGATTTACACCAAGGTATCCCCATCAGAGTGGGGTACAATGCTGATGTCAGTGGCACCGCGGGGAAGAATCGACAATCAGCCGATGGGTGCGAATTACGGATGGTCCCTGGTCGAGCAGGAGCGCAAGCGCGAGATCATCGCGGCGATCGCGGCCGGTGACACGACGGCAGGGCCCACCCACGCCGAGATCGATCTCACCGACCGCTGCAACGTGGCCTGCTACTTCTGCAACCAGCAGGACGTCCGCACGACCCAGCAGCTCCCGCTCGCCAAGATCTTCTCGCTCCTCGACGAGCTGGTGGCGAGCGGGCTGCGCTCGGTGCGCCTGTCGGGGGGCGGCGACCCGCTCGCCCATCGCGACGTCGCCAAGGTCGTGGCGCGGCTCACCGAGCTCGGGGTCAACGTCGACAACGTCAACACCAACGCCGCGCTCCTCGACCCGGGCATCGCGGACCGCCTGATCGAGAACGGCTGCCGCGAGCTGATCGTCTCGCTCAACGCGGTCGACGCCGCCGACTATCACCGCATGATGCAGGTGCGGCCGGCGATCTTCGACAAGGTGCTGGCCAACGTCCGGCGCTTCGTCGAGCAGCGCGGCCGGCGGCCGCTGCCCGTGGTCACCGTCCAGTTCCTGATCGACCGCGAGAACTACCGCCGCATCCCCGAGATGTACGAGCTCGGCCGGAGCCTCGGCGCCGACCGCATCACCATGAGCCCGGTGCAGGACATCCCGCTCGAGCGCATCGACCACGACATCCTGCTCGCCCCGGACGACAGCGTGCTGGTCATGCCCTACTTCGAGCAGGCGCTGACGGCCGACCGCGACGCCAAGCTGCTCTCGCTCTTCGGCCCCTACCCGGCATGGAACCAGGCGCTCGACCAGGTCCGCGCCCGCCTGGCCACCGCCGGGCCGGCGCCGGCCATCGCCGCCAGCTACAAGGAGAGGAACGGCGCCTGCTTCTTCGGCTGGTACTCGGCGACGATCCGCGGCAACGGCGATCTCTACCCCTGCTGCCTGCTGATGAATCCCGGTTACAAGCCGCTCGGCAACGCCCTCCAGAGCGGCACGTTCAAGGAGCAGTGGCAGGGCAAGGGCTTCACCCGCCTGCGCACCGAGATGCGCGAGGTGCTGCTGCGCGGCGGCCGCATGTTCTGGCGGAAGAACCGCTTCCAGACCCTCACGCGCCAGTGCGTCGAGCCGAACGCCTGCTTCCTCAAGAACATTTACTTCCGTCACGACGAGCAGTTCTACGACGACCTCGACCAGGCCCTCGAGCAGGCCAGGAAGCGAGAGGTCCGCTGGCTCGGCACCCCCCGCCAGGCCTGGCGCGCCGCCGAGGTCCTCGCCTACCGCTGCTACCACGGCGCCCGCGTCCGCTACCACCTCGCCCGCCGCCGCCTCGCGAGCCGCTGGTCCACCTGAAGCCCGCCAGCAGGCCACAGCCATCCCGCCCGATTCGCCGTTCTCACCTGGAGGGTGCCAGAGCCCCGAGCCGGCCCCCGGCGCACGGAGGAGCGCGGGAGCGCTCAGGAGAATGCCTGCGCCGCGGGTCCGGGCCCCGCGCCTCACCGCAGGCGCTTGAGCAGCGGCAGGAACTCGCCCAGGGGGCCGCTGGCGGCGGCGCGGTCGCTGGCCTCGGAGTCGGGCGGCAGCAGCTGCTCGATGAGGCTCAGGACGTCCCAGACCACCCAGCCTTCGACGATCTGGCCGTGGTCGAAGCGCAGGAAGTCGATGCCGTTGGTGACGGTCTCGCCGCGCGCTGCCGGCAGTCCCAGGAGCTCGCCGCTGTGGCGCCCCTTGCCGGTCCAGCGCGCGGCGACGGTGTCGCCTTCGGCGATGACCTCGTCGACGGTCATGCGAATATCGCTGAAGGCCAGGTGGTAGAAGAGCACCAGCTGGCGCATGGCGTCGGGGCCGCGCACGAAGTCGGTGGCGTACGGCACCCGCGCATGGAACAGGCAGTCGGCGGCGACGATCTCGTCGGCGATCGCCAGGTCGCCGCTGTTCCACAGGTCCTCGCGGAAGCGGCGCGCGATCTCCTTGTTGCGGTCGGCGCGGTCGGTGACGTCGGCCTGGCGATCGATGCCGAGATCGGCGCCGCTCACCGCGCCGGCCCTTCGCGGGCCACGATCCCCTTGCCCTCCACCACCGTCACCGTCTGGTTCGCCGCCACCCGCCCCAGCTTCTGCTTGGCGCCGCCCGGCCAGTCGATCTCGAGGCCGGTCGCCTCCGTGTCCGGCCCGAGGCCGAAGGTCTGGATCAGCTCGCTCTGCGAGCAGTAGGACGAGCCGCTGCGCACCATGCTCCATTGCGGGCCCCCCGCGCTGGTGACGCGCACCACGGCGCCGATGCCGTCGCGGTTCGAGCGCGTGCCGACGGTGCGCACGCGCAGCCAGTGATTGCGGTTGCCGCCGTCGTTGCGGAACAGGTAGGCCGGCCCGGCGTTGGTGGTGATCAGCACGTCGAGGTCGCCGTCGTGGTCGAAGTCGGCATAGGCCGCGCCCCGCGCCACGATCGGCCGGTTGAAGTCCGCCCCCATCGCGCCGCCCACCGGCTCGAAGCGGCCGCCGCCCAGGTTGTGGAACAGGAGAGGCGGCTCGCGATACTGCACCTTCGGCTGCACCCGCCCGATCTCCTCCTCGATGTGCCCGTTGGCGGCCAGGATGTCGAGCTTGCCGTCGAGGTCGTAATCGAAGAAGAAGACGCCGAAGGTCAGCGTCAACAGGCTCGCCCGCCCCACCGCCGACGCCGGCGCGCGGTCGACGAAGATGCCGTTGCCCTCGTTGTGGTAGAGCCCCAGCATCTGGTTGGCGAAATTGCCGACCAGCAGGTGCGCCCGGCCCGAGCGGTCGTAGTCGGCGGCGTCGACCCCCATCGCGCCGCGCGCCACGCCGTCCTCGCCGAACGCCACCCCGGCCTCGAGCCCCTCTTCGGCGAAGGTGCCGTCGTGCCGGTTGCGGTAGAGCTTGTTGGGCTGGGTGTCGTTGGCCACGAAGAGATCCGGCCAGCCGTCGTTGTCGTAGTCGAGCACCGCGACCCCGAGCGACTTGCTGGTCGGATCGTCGATGCCCGCCCGGTGGCTGACGTCCTCGAACTTGCCGTTGCCGAGGTTGTGGTAGAGCTTCGACGAGGTGCCCTTGTACGACTCCGGCGTGCAGTAGGACTTGGCCACGCCGTCGAGCGAGCACCAGAGGTCCTTGTCCGGGCTCCACTGCACGTAGTTGGCGACGAACAGGTCGAGCTTGCCGTCGCGGTCGTAGTCCAGCCAGGCCGCGCTGGTGCCGAAGCTCTGGTTGTGGATGCCGGCCTCGCGCGTCACGTCGCGGAAGTGGCCGCCGCCCTCGTTGTGGAACAGGTGGTCGCCGCCGAGCGCCGTGACGTAGACGTCGTCGCGCCCGTCGTTGTCGTAGTCTCCGACCGCGATCCCCAGGGCGTACATCTCGACGTCGAGGCCGCTGCCGGCGGTGGCGTCGCGGAAGGTGCCGTCGTGGTTGTTCAGGTACAGGGCCGGCAGCGACCGGCGCTTGCCGGGCGTCCAATCGCGGCCGTTGACGATCAGGATGTCCGGCCAGCCGTCACCGTCGGCGTCGAAGAACGCGCAACCCGGGCCGAGGGTCTCGGGCAGGTACTTCTTGCCCGCTCGCCCGCTGTTGTGAGTGAAATGGATCCCCGCCTTGCCGGTCACGTCGGTGAAGTGGATGCCGCCGGCGCCGGCGGCCGCGGTGGTCGCCGAATGCGCCGCCGTACCGAGCGCCGCCCGTCCCAGCCACCCGGGGAGCGCGGCCACCGCCGCCAGCGATCCCAGGAGCGCCAGCACCCGCACCACCCGGCGCCGTTGGCGGAGGCCGCTCCTCGGCCACGAGCCTGCGCTCGCCCTCATCGCGGCCTCCCCGCGGCCCCGGCCGCGCTGGTGCTGGTGGACGACGGCGCCACCGGCGCTCGAGCCCCCGCCTTCTCGACCGCGGCCGGCTGGGACGGCGCCACGCGCCTCGCCCGCGCCGCCTGCGCCGCCCGGGTGATGGAAGCCGTTCCCGCCGCACCCTGCGGACCCCCGGCGGCCACCGTCCCTGCGGCCGGCTTCGCTGCCGCTCCGCCGAAGGGCAGCCGGACGCTGTCGTGCTCATGGATGGGCTGGCGCTCGTTGTTGTCCTCGGCGCTCTGGCGCCGCGGCTTGGCGGTGATCGCCTGCGCCGACTCGTCGGCCTTGAAGCGGCGGAACAGCGCCGCCTCGCGCGCCGCCTGCTCGCGGTGGCCGAGAGCGCGGTGGCAGAGCATTGCCGTGTAGTGCATCTGCACGTCCTCGGGATCGACCATGCACACCCGGTCGAGCACCTTCAGCGCGTCGGCATAGCGACGCTCCAGGAACAGCACCCGCGCCTCCTGGTTCAGCACCACGCGGTCGCGCGGGAACTGCGCTTCGACCTGCGCCAGCGTCGCCAGCGCCGCGTCGTAGTCGCCGTCCTCCTTCTCGATCGTCGCCCGGAAGAACAGCGCTCGCGCGAGCTTGGGCTGGATCGCCAGCGCCTTGGCGATGAACGGCTTGGCGGCGGCGATCTCACCCTCGTTGACCAGCGCCCGCGCGACGTTCACCCAGCCGTCGGCATATCCCGGCTCGGCCTCGGTGACCCGCCGGAAAGCGTACTCGGCGCCCTTCAGGTCGCCTTGCAGCAGCAGCCCGATGCCCCAGTCGTTCCAGCGCTCGCGGTCCTCCTTGCGCACGACCGGTTTCCACTCCGGTGCGCCCTTGTCCTGGGCCCCGGCAGCCAGCGGCAGCACCGTCTTCGCCTTCGCCACGGCGACGATCGGCAGGTCCGGGATCTCGCCGCGGATCTCGCCCGAGACGTTGGCCGGGATGTCGGCGCGCGCGAAGGTCCACTCCTGGCTGTTGTGTTCCTGGTCGACCAGCCCGGCCGCCTGGCCCGGCTTCGGCTTGCCGGCATACGAGAACTGCGTGTAATAGTGCGAGAACTTGCGGTAGTTCATCCGCGCTTCGAACGTGATCGGTCCTTTCGCGTCCGCCGGGATATGGACCCGGTAGTGCGCGACGTCGGCGGCGCCCGGCGGGATCAGCCGCACGTAGAGGACGCTGCGCGCCTGCCAGGCGTTGCGCTTGTTGATCATGTTGCCGGCGCCGTCGAGCTGGTAGGAGCGGTAGAAATGCGCCCCGGGCTCGACCGGCCCCTTGCCGCCGTCCTCGACCGCGCCGCTCCAGTAGACGATCTTGCCGGTGGGGTCCCGCCCCACCAGCTCCAGCCAGACGTCGAAGGCGTCCACCGTGCCGCCCGGGAAGAAGTGGCCGATGGTGCGGGTGCGCGCCACCACGTCGACACGCACCGTCGAGCCCGGACGCGCGGCGAACCCGCCCTTCGCCATCACGTCGAGAGGCGCCGCCAGCTTGCCGACCTCGCGCAGCACCGCCGGCCCGCTCGCCTGCGCCTCCTCGCCGACCGCGAACGTCGACGCCAGCTGCGGTCCGGCCTCCCGGTCCTCGGTGCGCCGGATCATCTGCGCCCCCGGCCCGGCCGCATCCTCCGGCGAGACGGCGAAGATGTCGACGGTCAGGAATCCCGACTTCAGGAACTTCTCGACCAGGTCCAGCTGCTCCTGGTCGTGGTTGACGAAAGGCAGCGCGGTGTTGGCGCCCGGGAAGCGGTGCGAGTGCACCTTGCCGTGCTTGTTGCCCGGGTCCTCGGAGTCCACCAGCGGCATGTGGCAGCCGCCGCAGGTCTTCGATTCCTTCGGGTAATAGAACGACCGCGCGCCCTCGCCCGACACGCCGCTCGCCTGCCAGGCGTCGTACTCGTTGAAGCCGCGGAACCAGCGGTAATGGTTCACCGGCGCGTCGAGGTGCACCTTGTGGCAGCCGGAGCAGAACTCGGAGCTGTCCAGGCGCATGAAGGGCTTCATGAAGGTCTCGCGATGCGGCTCGGGGTCGAGATAGGTGAGGAAATGGTTGACCCGCCGCAGCACCGGGTTGCGGCTCGCCGCCAGCTCGTGCAGCGGCGGATAGGCGACCGTGTTGCCGCCGTTGCCCATCGAGCTGTCGACGTGGGTGATCGCGTGGCAGGAGGTGCAGGCCAGCCCGGCCCGTGCCTCCACCGTGTCGATCTGCTCCTTGATCGGCCGCTCGAACCTGCCGTTGAAGAACACCGCGTGGTCGTGGCAGCCGGCGCACCACTTGCTCGGCTGGGTGCCGATCGTGTCCTGCATGTACTCGATCGACTTGCGGTAGAACTGGTTGTTGAACGAGGCGAAGTGGTGCGCCGAGCTCTTCCACTGGCGGTAGATGTCCTGGTGGCATTCGCCGCAGGTGTCCGACTGGGTGAAGAAGTCGGCCGGGATGATGCCGCCGACGTTGGTCTTGGCCGACGACGGGAAGAACGGCGACTTCGGGCCCCCTCCCTCGTCGTTCATCGACACCGGCACTATCGTCGGGTTATGGATGCGCATCGCCGCGTCGGGATGCGCGCGCCGCCAGGCGGTCATCGCGGCCGGCACCACCAGCAGCACCGCCGCCACCGCTACGCTGGCCCGCAGCAGCCGCCGCCAGGCTCCGCCGCGCGCTGCCGCCTGCTGCTGCAGGTACAGGAGACCCGCCAGCACCGCCAGCGCCGAGGCGCCGATGTGGGTCCACAGCAGCCAGCGGTGCGGCGTGGTGTTGCCGGCCACCGCCAGCGCCACTCCCGCCGCGGCCGCGATCACCAGCAGCCAGACCGCCGCTTTCCCTGTGGGCGATCCCGCGGCCAGGCCGGTCTCCCCTCGCGCCGCCACCGCCGTCGCATTGCCGCTGGCCGCGGCCGCCTCGCCACCCGCCGCACCCGCCGCGCGACCACGCCGCGACAGGCGCACCACCGCCACGGTCAGCGCCAGGCCGAGCGCCAGGTGCAACACGACGTTGCCCATGTAGAACAGCGTCGGCGAAGGGAAGGCCGCGATGTAGGCGGTGTTGACCAGCAGCACCAGCCAACCGGCCGCGGCCAGGTTCTTCCAGTGATCTCTCATCTCCGTAGCCCTCTCAAAGACTGGTGCCTGCAACCATCGCCGGCGAGCCCCTGACCCACTACCGAGGCCCGGCGCCCGGCGCCCCTCTGCCTTCCCCTGCCGCCCCCACTCTCGCGGTTGCCGCCGCCGCTGGCAGCGGCCGCAGCATCCGCAGTAGCTGCAAGGCGGGCCGCGTGTTGTAGGTCTCGCGCCAGCGCCGGTGCTCCGCGTCGTCGGGGAAACGCTCGGAGGCGGGATAAGGATACGCCGACATGGCGTGGAACGGCAGGGGCTCGACGCTCTGCGAGTAGGCGGTGTTGGCATCGGCGTCCTTCGCCCAGCCGTCCACGTCGAGCAGGAAGTCGCGCCGCCAGCCAGCCGGCAGCGGCGGCAGGCGCCCGCCCGCGAAGCGCAGCCGCACCTCGTCGCCGGAGCCGACGATCGCCAGCTGATCGTCCACCCGCTCGAGCAGCGGCCGCACGTCGCCGTAGCGGGTGTAGAGGCCGGGGGTGGGGTTCCACGACGACACCGCCATCCACTGCTGGTAGTCGAAGGTCTCCGGCTGCCGCCGCTGCGGGTCGATGACCGGCCGCGAGAAGCCGCGGAAGGCGAGCTCGGCGGCGGCCAGGGGCACCGCGGTCAGCCGCGTCCGCGGCGGCGCGCTCTCCTCGCCCAGGAAGATCTCGTCCCAGTAGACGCAGACGTTGGTGACGATGCGCACCTCTCGCGAGGCGCCCGGGAACTTGCCGGTCAGGTCGACGGCGATGGTCTTCGGCTTGCCGGCCGGCATGCCCATGTCGGCCACCGCGGTCTGCCAGCGCCCGGCGGCGTCCCGCACCTCGAGCCGCGGCAGCATCAGCCCCTTCGCGCTCTCCTGCGAGGCGGCGCGGAAGGTGCTGCCGTCGGCCCAGTCCACCCAGCCGTTCAGGTACAGCACCGCGCGGTTGCCGCGTGCCGCGGCGGGACCGAAGTCGAGCTCGAGGGTGTGCGTCTCGGCGACCCCCGACAGGGTATGGCGGAAGCCCTCGGCGTACACCCCGTCGCGCGCCAGCAGGGCGGGCAGCACGTCGCGGCCGCGGCCGTCCACGGCACGCCGCGGCCGCACCCGCCGCTCGACGCCGAAGAGCCGGAGCTCGGGGAACGGCGGGCTCTTGAACTTCTCGTTGGTGAACACCTCGACCGCCGCCGGATGGTCGAGCGCCAGCAGCCGGACGCGGTCCAGATACGTCACCTCGCGCAGCTCCTCGGTCATGCGCACCTCGTAGAAGCCGCCTCCCGTCGCGGCCAAGGCGCTGCCGGGGATGAACACCCACTCGTCGTGGTCCACCGGGAAGAACTTCCCGTCGCCGGAGCTGGCGCCGAGCGGCGCCACGCCGAGGACGTCGGTGATGAAGTCGAAGCGCCGGCCGTTCCAGGCGAAGACCATCGGACAGGAGCCCGACAGGCGCTGCGCCTCCTTGTAGGCGCGGACCTCGCCGGCCTTGACCGCCGCCGCCTGGCGCGTCTCGTTCTGGATCAGGCCGTTGGGCCAGGTGATGCGCACCGTGTCGGCGGCCGCCCGGCCGCGCAGGCCGAACAGCAGGGGCGTGCCGCGGTACAGCTTCTTCTGGTACACCGAGCCCGCCTTGACCTCGACCCGCGCGTCCTCCGCGAGCTTGGGATTGCGTACCCCGGTCAACGCCACCTCGAGCCAGCGGCCTGCCGGCCCGGTGTTGTGCAGCACCGCGAGCGAACCGTCGCCGCGCACGACCGCCAGGTCCTCGCGGCCGTCACGGTCGAAGTCGGCGGCTGCCGCCGCGGCGAGCGGCGCCAGCACGCCCCGGAAGAGCCCCGCGGGAGACGGGAGGAAGTGCTCCAGGCGCCCCTTGCCGCCGGCCTCCACCCGCCACCGGAACAGCCCGCTGGACGTCACCAGGTCGGGAGCCGCCCGGTTCCCGAAGTCCGCCACCGCGAGCGCGGCGCCGAGTCCGGCGGTATCGGCGGCATCCGTGCCGACCGCTCCAGACCTGACGCCGGTGTTACCCGAGCCGCCGGTGCCGCCCGAGCCGCCGGTGCCGCCGGTGCCGCCCGAGCCGCCCCCGTCGAGGCCAGCCGCCAGCTGGCCGCCGCGGTTCCCCAGCAGCACCAGTCGGACCTCGGCCGACTTGAAGGAGCGGCCCAACGCTTGCAGGCCGGGCATCGCGGCGACGGAGACGGCAGCGAGGTCGGTCCAGCCGTCGCCGTCGAGGTCGTACGCGGCGAGCGCGCGGGCGCCGGCCGGCAATGCCGGCAGCGGCTCCGCGGTGTAGTGGCCGCCCAGCTGGTCGCGATAGAGGATGCCGGGGTGGTCCTGGTAGCTCACCGCCAGGTCGACGCCCTGCGAGTCGGCGATCAGGTCGAAAGCGACCGCGTCGAGCGCCCGGCCGGCCGCGAACGGGAAGTCGGCGGTGTGATCGCTCCACCCCGCCGCGCCGTCGTTGCGCACCAGCGCCGCGGTGTCGCCCAGCAGCACCAGGTCGAGGTCGTAGTCGTGGTCGTAGTCGAGCCACACCGCCCGCCGGAAGCGCCCGGCGGGGAGCCGCGCCGGGCTCTCCTCGAAGCGCCCGCCGCCGCGGTTGACGTAGAGCCGGGCCCCGGACTCGCTCAGCACGCAGAGGTCGGGCAGCCCGTCGTTGTTGAAGTCCCCCGCCGCGACGTCGATCACGCCCCGCACCCCTTCCAGCCCCGGTAGGGGCCGCGCCCTGTCCGCGCCGCTCGCACCGTCCGCCGGGGGGCCGCCCACGCCAAGCGTTCCACCGGGACGCCAGAGGACGATCCCTGCCGCCGACCAGGCGAGCAGGGCCGGCTTGCCGTCGCCCGCCACGTCCAGCACCAGCAGGCCGGCGGTCGCCGGATCGAGGCCGCGCGCCAGCTCGAACGTCTCGAAGGTCAGCGGCCCCGGCGCCGCCGCCGCCGCGTCGCTCTCCCCCGCCGCCATCTTGTCGGCCGCCGGATCGTAGAGCTCCGAGTAGAAGCTCCACTCGAGGTCCTCGGGCACTGCCGCGCCGGACGTACGCTTCTTGATCTCCTGGAACACCGCCAGCTCGTGCGCCGCTTCGCCCGCACGCCCCAGCTGCTTGTAGGCGTTGAAGAGCTGGAAGTGCGGCGCCGCCAGCCCCGGTGCGATCCTCGCCGCGGCCTCGAACTGGGCGAGCGACTCCTGCGACCGCTCGATCAGCTTGTAGAGCACGCCGAGGTTGTAGTGGGACGCCGGCTCCGCCGGCACCAGCTCCACCATGTGCTGGAACTGCGCCAGCGCCTTGTCGTACTCGGATGCCCGCTTGGCGGCGATGCCGAGGTTGAACCAGGTGTGGGGCAGCGCCGGGTCCTGGCGCTGCACCCGTTCGAGCTCCGCCACTCCCTCCGCCGTGCGCCCCGCCTTGAGCAGCGCCAGGCCGTAGTTCAGCCGGTCGCGCACCGCGCCGGCGGAGAGCGCCAGCGCCTGGCGCAGCTCCTCGACCGCCTGGGTCTGGGTGGTGGGGTTCTCGTAGAACGCCTTGCCCAGGTTGCGGTGCTGCCAGAGGGCCTCGGCGGTGTCCCCCGCGAAAGCCACAGTAGTGGACTTGGCACCGGAGGTCGCCGGGTTGGCAGAGGTTGCCTGGCCGGGAGGGCCCGCCGGAGCTCCAAGCATCCCCAGGGCGAGGCCGGCGAGACCGAGCCGCCGAGCCAGACCGCCGCCGGCGAGACCGAGCCGCCGAGCCAGACCGCGCGGCCGCGGGCTGTGCGGACCACCCCTCATGGCGCGCCACCGTGCCGGAGGGCCATGCCACGGCCGAAGCCGGCGGCCGCGGCCGTCACCACCCCTGCCCCCTCCTTGAGGTAGTAGATGTGGTCGACCGGCAGCGACCCTGGCGGAACCTTCTCGCGCCGGCCGCTCGGCCAGCGCACCTCCAGCTCGTCGACGTGCGTCGCGGCGCCGAGGCCGACGTGGACGCGGGTCGAGCTCTGGCTCGCGTAGCCGTTGCCGCCGTTGACCTCGCGGATGAGCAGCGCGCCGCCCGCCTTCACCGTCACCCGCGCGCCGATGGCGTCGCGATTGGAGCGGGTGCCCACCAGCTTCAGCTCGAGCCAGTGGCCGTGCTCCGCGGTGACGTTGTGGTAGAGCAGCGACGGCTGGTTGGCGTTGGTCTCGTAGAGGTCGAGCAGGCCGTCGTTGTCGAAGTCCGCCACCGCCACGCCGCGGCCGTCGAGGTCGTTGTCGACGCCCGCCTCGTGAGCGATCTCCTTGAAGGCCGAGCCGCCCAGGTTACGGAACAGCTTCTTCCTCTCGTGGCCGCTCCAGCTCATGTCGCCGATCGCCGGCCAGCTGTTGACGTCCGTGAAGTCGACGTTCGGCGTGATGATCATCTCGAGCAGCACCGGGATGTAGTTCTTGTCGCCGGCGGAGCGCAGCCCGTTGGCCGCGAACAGGTCCACCCAGCCATCGTTGTCGAAGTCGCCGAACTTCGCTCCCCAGCCCCACAGGGTCGAGCAGGTGCCGGTCTCCCGCGACAGGTCGGTGAAGGTCAGCTTGCCGGCGGCATCGACACCGTTGTTGTGCCACAGCATATTGCATTCCTGCATGTATTCATCGGTGATGTTGGTGACGTAGATGTCCAGCCAGCCGTCGCGGTCGTAGTCGGCGACGTCGACGTTCATCCCCTTCTTGGTATCGATGCCGATGGCCTCCTCGGTGACGTCGCGGAAGGTGCCGTCGCGGTTGTTCAGGAACAGCCGGTCGGTGCCGTAGTCGTCGGCCAGGTAGATGTCCTGCCAGCCGTCATTGTCGAAGTCGGCATGGCCGACGTCCAGCGTCCAGCCGGTGTGCTTGCCGAGCCCGGCCTTCTCGGTGACGTCGACGAAAGTGCCGTTGCCCTGGTTGTGCCACAGCGTCACGCCGCCGCCGTTGGTCGCCTGGTCGAGGTTGTTCGGGAGCACGTGCGGGTCTTTCAGGGCGAACAGGTCCACCGGCTTGAAATAGTTGCCGAACAGCAGGTCGAGGTAACCGTCGTTGTCGTAGTCGAAGGCAATGACCGCGATGGTGTTGCCGAACTTGTTGAGCCCCGACTGGGCGGTGACGTCGCGGAACTTGCCGTTGCCCTCGTTATGATAAAGGATCGGCGTGCCGAAGCGGGCCACCAGCAGGTCCAGGCGGCCGTCGTTGTCGTAGTCGAACCACAGCGCGTCCGAGACGATGGAGTGCTCGTCGTTGCCCTTCCCCACCCCCGCCTCCGCGGTCACGTCGGTGAAGGTCAGGTCGCCGTTGTTGTGCAGCAGGTGGCAGGTGCGGCCGGCGTCCGAATCGGTCACGAAGAGGTCGTCGTAGCCGTCGTTGTCATAGTCGCCCACCGCCACCGCCGCGCCGCCCGAGGTGAACATCTCGAGGATATCCGCCTTGGGGCCATGGAAACGGCGGGTATGGTGAATCATTCGCGCCGAGGCGCGCGCGCCGATCTCCTCGAAACGGATCGCAGCCCTCCCACTGGATACTGTAGCTGCAGGCGCCGCCACCATCCAAGCCGCGAGCCACCCTGCCCCCATGCGCAGAGCTATCACCGGTCCTCCCACAGCTCGCGCAGGTCGGTGTCCACGCGCTTGGTGCGGTCGACCTGGTCGGCGACGTAGGCCTCGAGGTCGTCGCCCTGCCGCGACAGCAGCGCCTCGAGCACGGCGTCATGGGGGAACAGGCGCGCCCCCTCTTCCCAGGTCGCCCGCGCCCGCTCCGGCTGGTCGGTGCGCCAGTAGGCTTCGCCGAGCGCGGCGTAGGCATGGGCCTGGTAGGCGCGCTGCGGCTCGCTCTTCGAGATCGCCACCGCCCGCTCCAGGTCGGCCACTGCCAGCGGCCCGCGGCCGAAGATCTTCGGCCAGTAGAGATAGCTGTTGCCGCGCGTGTAGAGCGCGATCCAGCTCGCCTTGAGCTCGATCGAGCGGGTGAACTGCTGCAGCGCGTCGTTGGCCAGGATCACCTGCGTGATGGCGCCGGCCGACGGCATCTTGTCGACGTAGACGTAGCCGTAGTTGAGCCAGGCGAAGGCCGCGCCGGGGTGGTCGGCCACCAGCTTGGCGAAGAAGTCGAGCGCCCGGTCGTAGGCGCCGGCGCGGATCACCGCGTGACGGTACTCCGAGGCGTAGCGCAGGCTATCGGGATCCGCCGCCAGCGCCGCCTCCATGTGCTCGAGGGCGGCCGGGAGCTCGCCGGCGGCGAGCGACTGGCGCCCAGCCTCGAAAGCGGCGCCCGGCGAGGGAGCCGGGCGCACCGGCGCCGCAGGGGATGACGAGGGCGCCGGAGCCGCCCCAGCCGCCCTCGGTGCCGCGGATGACGAAGCTGCCGGAGCTGCCGATGGAACCGGCGCGGCTGACGCTGCCGCGGGCACCGCCAGCGCCAGCCACAGGCCCAGCCCGCCCGCGACCGTCGCCAGGCCAGCCACCCACCTCGAGCCCGCAACGCCGGCAACCCTTCCCCGCCGCTCGCTCATCGGTGACTCCCCTCTCCTCCCGCCGCCGGTCTGGCCGCCGGTCTGGCCGCCGGTCTTCCCGCCGGTCTTGCCGCCGCCCTGGCCGCCGCGAGCCGCGCCGCCCGTCCCGGTCCCAGCGCCGGCTCCCCTTCGACCAGCCGGTAGATGTGGTCCGCCGCCACGCCGGTGAAGCTCTGGCGCAGCCCCGAAGGCCACTCCACCTCCACCAGCTCGGCGGCGGCCGCGGCGCCGAGGCCGAAGTGGAGGCGCTTGGTGCTCTGCGCGGCAAAGCCGTTGCCGCCGTCGACGAACCGCAGCATCCGCGGCGGGCGCACCCCCGGCCCACCGGCCGCCGGCGTCACCCTGACCTTCGCCCCGACCGCGTCGCGGTTGGACTTCCGTCCCTCGAGCTCGAGCTCGAGCCAGTGCGCGCCGGTGGGCAGCACGTTGTGGTAGAGGTACGGCTCGGCATTGGCGTTGGTGACGAAGAGATCCATCCGGCCGTCGTTGTCGAAGTCCGCCACCACGATGCCGCGGCCGTCGCGCAGCGCGTCCAGCCCGTGCCGCGCCGCCTCGTCGCGGAACAGCTGCCCGCCCTCGTTGTGGTAGAGCTTCTTCTTCTCGTAGCCGGAGAGGCTCTTGCCGCCCATCGGCGGCCAGCTGCGCGCATCGGCCAGGTCCACCCCCGGGCGCACGATCATCTCGAAGACGTCGGGCACGTAGCTCTGCGGCCCCGCCGACACCCAGCCGTTGACCACGTAGAGATCGAGCCAGCCGTCGTTGTCGTAATCGAAGAACTTCCCCCCCCAGCCCCAACCCGTCTCCCAGGTGCCGGTCTCCCGCGCCACGTCGGTGAACGTCAGGTTGCCGTTGTTGTGCCAGAGGAAGTTCCCCTCGCGCATGTAATCGTCGGTGATATTGGTGACGAAGATGTCGAGCCAGCCGTCGTTGTCGTAATCGCCCCAGTCGGCGTTCATCCCCTTCTTGGTGTCGTAGCCGATCGCCGTGGCGGTGCGGTCGGAGAACGTGCCGTCGCGGTTGTTGACGAAGAAGTAGTCGGTCCCGAAGTCGCAGGCCACGTAGAGATCGTCCCAGCCGTCGTTGTTGGCGTCGCCGTGGCCGAGGTCGAGCGTCCAGCCGCTGATCCCTGCCAGGCCGACCTTGGCGGTGACGTCGGTGAAGGTGCCGTCGCCGTTGTTGTGGTAGACGGTGACGCCGCCGCCGTTCTTGGCGGTCTCGAAGCTCTCGGGGAAGAACCGCGGCGTCTGGGGGTGGAACAGGTTGACCGGCTGGAAGTAGTTGCCGACGAAGAGGTCGAGGTAGCCGTCGTGGTCGTAGTCGAAGGCGATCGCGGTGATGCTGTTCAGGTAGCGGTCCAGGCCGGCCTGCCTGGTGACGTCCTTGAACTTGCCGTTGCCCAGGTTCTCGAACAGCTGGCTGTGGCCGAAGCGCACCACGAACAGGTCCGGGCGGCCGTCGTTGTTGTAGTCGAACCAGATCGCGTCGGCGGTGGCGTTCTCGGCGTCGTTACCCGCGGCGACCCCGGCGGCCTCCGCCACGTCGGTGAAGGTGAGGTCGCCGTTGTTGTGGTAGAGGTGGTTCCTGCCGCCCTCGGACGAGTCGGTGACGAAGAGATCCTCGAAGCCGTCGCCGTCGTAGTCGCCGGCCGCCGCGGCCGCGCCGAGCGCGGTGTAGCCGGCCATGATGTCCGCGTAGGGGTTGTGGAACACCCGGTTGTGATGCGCCACCGCGAGCCCCGCCCGCTTCGTCAGGTCCTCGAACCAGCGCCCGCGGTCGCCGGCAGCGGCC
>DATDGZ010000234.1:0-4617 GCA_036521795.1 Thermoanaerobaculia bacterium
GGACGGAGAAGCAGCCGGCGACGCGGCGGGAGGCGCCGCATGCGACGGCGCGGCGGCCGGCGTAGCGGCGGCCTGTGCAGCGCTCGCCGCAGCGGCCGCGGCGGCCGGTGCAGCGGCGGACAGCGCCGCCAGGAAGAGGAAGAGCGCGACCGCGAGTGCCAAGGTCGCGACGCTCCGGGAGCCGCGGGCCCCGCGGGCGCCTTGGGCGCTGCGAGGGTCATGGGCGTACCCGGCGAGGAACGTGACGGCGACGTCGAGGGCGGCGGACGAGGTGCGAGCTGACGGGGTGCGGCGGTGGAGCTGGCGCATCGACTCTCCTTTGGGACGGCCGCGGCGCGGCGCCTCGCAGCAGCGAGGCAGCGGGCGCGGCCCGGATGACAAGGCAAGGCAAGTGAGCGGGCCGGCCTCGCCGCGACGTCGGCGGCGGGCGGGCGGGCGGCTATGCAGCCGGCAGCGCCCCGCCGGCGGAGGCATCTCTCCTCCCCGACCCGGCACCGGCCCTATGGTAGACCGTAACGCGCCGAGCGGAGATCGGTTCCGGCGCGCCGGCGGCCGCCGAGTCCACGATTGGCGGCACTCCCGGCAGGCCGCAACGCCGCCAGGGGCCGGAGGGCCGGCGAATGGGATGCGGGATTTACGACGCGGTGCACTAGGCTTCGCATCGGAGGAGGAGGACGATGCCGTCGAGCACGGAAGCCCCGGACCAGGCAGCGCTCGGCCGCCTCACCGCGGTCCGCTGCGGCGCGCTGATCCTCGGCGTGGTCCTCGCCTCCCCGGCCGTGCACGGCCAGGAACCCACGCCGGCGCGGCTCGGCGGGCGGCTGGCCGGGGGTCGGCTGGTTCCGCCGTCACCTGCGCCTCGAGCCGGCTCCTGCCGGCAAGGTCCTCGCGGTCCGCGTGGAGGCGCCCGGCGCCGCGCGGGTGTTCCTCGACGGCCACGCCATCCTGGGCTCGGAGCCCGCTCCAGGCACGACGCCCGCTGACTTCGGCCATGGCGCCTTCGGCGCGGCGCGCTTCGATTCCAGGCCCGAGCACCTGCTTGCCGTGCGCTACGAGCTGAGCGGCGCAGGGCCCGCGGGCAGTCTGCCGCCGGGCCGGGGCTTCCGTTTGTCGCTCGGGACGACCGCGAACGGCGTCCAGGGGGTCGCGCAGGAGCGCCGGCGGAGCTGGGTGGAAGCGACCCTCATCGTCTTGCCTTCGGCGCTGGCGCTGCTTCACCTGGCGCTGTTCTGGGCCTACCCGAAGGCCCGCGAGAACCTCTTCTACGCAGCCTCGATGGCGGCCTTCGCCGGCATCGTCGCCTGCAACCTGGCGGTCCTGCGGACCACGGCCGACGCGTGGCGGGAGCTGGCGCTCCGGGCCGGCACCCCGTTCATCCTGGCCGCGATCTTCTTCGTCCTGCTCACCTTCTTCGCCGTGCGCACGGCGCGGCTGCCGCGGTCCTGGATCGGCTTCGCGGCCGCCGGCTGCGGGCTCGCGGTGTGGAGCTGGTTCGCCCCCAGTCCGCTGGCGCGATCCGGCGGGTGGTACGTCTACTTCGGCGCGGTGGTCGTCGAGAGCTTCCGCGTCGGGAGGAACGCCGAGGCACTCCCTCGCGAGGGGGCCTCGATCTTCTTCATCGGCCTGGCACTGCTCGGCGCGACCATCGTGCTCCAGATCCTGGAGAACCTAGGCGTCGTGCCGGCGATTCGCGGCATCACCGGTTGGTACATCGTCGGCATGCTCCTCTTCGCCGTGGCGATGTCGCTCTACCTGGCGCGCTCCTTCGCTCGCACCAGGGTCCACCTCGAGCGGCGGCTGGCGGAGGTGCGCACCCTCTCCGCGCAGGTCCTGGAGCAGGAGCGCGCGGCCCACGAGCAGGAGCTGCGCCGCCGCCTGCTCGAGGCGGAGAACGCGCGCAAGGGCTCCGAGATCGCCGCCGCGCGGGAGCTCCAGCTCTCGATGCTGCCTGCCAGCCTGCCGCAGACCGCGGGGCTCGAGACGGCCGCCGTCATGACCACGGCGACCGAGGTCGGCGGCGACTTCTACGACTTCAAGCTCCGTGAGGACGGCAGCCTCGTCGTCGCCGTCGGCGACGCCACCGGCCACGGTCTGCCGTCGGGCACCCTGGTGACGGCGATCAAGGCTCTCTTCTCGGTGCTCGGCGACGGGCAGACCCTACCGCAGGCGCTCGCCGAATGCAGCCGGGCGCTGCGCCGCATGAACCTCCGGCACCTCCACATGTGCCTGACCATGGCCCGCATCACTCCGCGCACGGTCACCGTCTGTTCCGCCGCGATGCCCCCGGTGCTGCTCTATCGCGCCCGTACCGCGCAGGTCGAGGAGCTCGGCGCCGCGGGCCTGCCCCTCGGCTCGGGGCTGGACGCCGCCTGGGAGGAGCGCAGCGCGGCACTGGCGCCAGGCGACACCTTGCTGTTGGCAAGCGACGGCTTCGTCGAGCTCCTCGACCCGGCCGGGATCGCGCTGGGTTACGACGGCGCGGCGAGCGCCCTCCGCGAAGCAGGCGGCGCTCCGGCGGACGAGACCCTCCGGCGCCTAGTGGCGCGCGCCGCTGCCTGGCGCGGCGACCGCGAGCCGACCGACGACGTCACGCTGGTCTGCGTGAGGGTTCGGACCGGGTAGCTCGTGGGCTGTCGCGTCGCGCGCCGCCGCGGGCCCGGTCGCCAGGCGCGGCTATAATCGGGCCGTTGCGTCGCGCCATGCCGCGCCGTGCCGCGCCGCACCGCCCAGGACGGGCCGGGGCGGGCCGGCGGGGCGACACTGCAGCACCCACCGGGCCCGGGGCCTCGAGGTCGACAGTGACCGAGCCAGCCGCAGGATGGAAGCAGCTGCTGCCACCCGGGCCTTGGTACCGGCGGCCCGGCGCCTACCCGATCCCCGCCTA
Source organism: Thermoanaerobaculia bacterium (assembly GCA_036521795.1). GTDB lineage: Bacteria > Acidobacteriota > Thermoanaerobaculia > Multivoradales > UBA5704 > JASLEW01. The sequence goes on from DATDGZ010000234.1 coordinate 2,885, forward strand.
CTCCGAGTTCATGCCGCCGCCGCGCCTCGGCCGCCGCGCCTATGGCGGCGCCCGGGACGCGGTGCTGTTCGCCGAGGACGATCCATGGGGCTGGCGGGTCACCGAATACGAGGAGACCTTCGAGCTGCGCCCGGGCCTCGTCCACGTCGCGGGCCAGCTGCTCCATGCCCTGCAACGCCTCGGACGCGGCGACCGCGCCCACGGCCTCGGCAAGGTGAAGCTGCGCGACAACCCCTTCTGGCCGGAGCCGCTGGCCGGAGCCGGCGCGCCGCGGCAGGAGCGTTACCTGGTCCTCTCGCCGCTCGCCCTGGCCCGCACCCAGGACGACAAGGGGCGGGTGCGCTGGACAATGTTCGGCGCCAGCGAGCAGGGACCGGCGCGCCCGTTCTGGCGTGGCTTCTGGAGCGCCCCCGGCGAAGAGGTCGCGGCGGCGGAAGGCCTCGCCTTCTGCCGCCGGCTGACCGGCGCGGCAGCCGCCCATGGCGCGGACGCCGCGGCCGCCGCGGGCGGCGCGCCGTTGAGCGCCGAGGCGGCGATCCGCGATCTGCTCGCGCAGGGCTTCCGCATCCTGCCCGGCGGCATCGAGGGGGCCGGAGGCGCCGCCATCTCGGAGGGCGGCGAGAGCGGCGCCGCCGGCGCTACCGGCACCGCGGGCATCGGCTTCTGGCGCGAGCACGGGTTGCCCTCCTGGACGGCGCCGCTGATGTGGCGGCAGGACGAGCCGGCGGCGGCGGTGCGCCACCTCCTCACCTTCCGCCCCTTCGCCGGCCTGCCCGAGGAGGTGCGCCGCGCCTACCTGGCCGGCGAGCTGCAGCTGCTCCCCTTCCCCGGCAGCCTGGTGTTCTGGGGCGCACCGCCTTACCGCGCGCTGGCCCGGGAGCTGCCGCTGGCCTTGCAGATCCCGCTGCTCCATCCGGTCGAGCGCAGCGAGGACCATCTCCGGCTGCGCGTGCCGCAGTCGGGCTGGATGCACGAGCCCCATGCCGACCACCCGGAGCCCGCGACCGAGCATGGCCCCGTCCGCAACAGCTTCCGCCGCACTCACCGCTGGCAGCGGATCGAGCGGCACGAGGACGCGCTCACGGTCAGCGGCTTCGAGGACCGCATGGCGCACGTGCTGTTCAGTGCCGATGCCGACGACCTCGGCCTCTACGGCAAGCCGATGGCGCGCAACTCCCAGCTCTGGAGCCACGACTACCACCTGCTGCTCGACGGCCCGCATGCCGGACGCGCCGAGCTGGCCGCCGCCGCCGGACGGGTGGCGGCGGGCGGCACCTTCGGCTACCGCTTCCTCTACCCGGCGATGCGAGTGGGCGAGCACGAGGTCTACTGGCACCGCCTGCTCGCGGCCCTGCCCGACGCCGGCGGCGGCCAGCCGGCGCTGGTGGAGGGAGCCCCTCTCGGCTACCTGACCGCCTACCGCGCCACCCACCCGGACCTCGCGCACCCGGTGGAGCTCTGGCCGCGCCTGCTCGCCAGGCCGGCCCACTGCGCCGCGATCGATCTGCCCCACCCGAGGACACCGCCACGGAAGGCGCCGCCGGGAGCCGCGATCGTCGACTACTGGCGCGCGGTCAACAACGCGCGCCAGCTGCTCGACGCCTGGCAGCTGCTCGGCGGTGCGCCGCTGCCGGAGAGCTTTGCCAGGGCGCAGGTCCGGCTGCGGAAGGACGAGACGCTCGCGGCCTGGCTCGACAGACTGGCGGCGGCGGCGGCCGGGGACGGCAAGCCGC
>DATDGZ010000235.1:0-4266 GCA_036521795.1 Thermoanaerobaculia bacterium
GCCAGCTCCAACCGGCGCCAGGCGGCGGGCGGCACCGTGCCGACCGGCTCGGGCTCGTCGAGCAGCGACAACCCCAGCTGCTCGATCTGGCGCACCGCCACGGCAGCCTGCGAGAGCAGCGGGAAGGTGTCGAAGACCACCTGCAGCGGAGCGCTCGCGAACAGCAACACCAGTACGTAGCCGTTCCTCGCCTCCCGTGGCAGCGCGTGCGCGGCCGGCACCAGGAACAGGATGCCCCCGATCACCGAGAGGAAGAGCAGGCTGCCCCAGCTCCCCGCGGCGACGAAGATCCTCTGCGCGACCACCCGCAGCCGCCGGAAGCTCGTGGCGGCGGCCGCGAGCAGGGCCAGGAACTCCTCGCGGCGCGGCCGCCGCGCCTTGAGCTCCTTGGCGCCCTGGGTGAGGCCGCGCAGATGCGCGAACAGCTCGTCCTCGAACCGCCGTGCCAGCTGCTGGCGGCGCGCGCCGGCGCGGACGCTGAGGCGGTAGCCGGCGCCGCCCACCGCCATGACGGCGAGCACCAGCAGCAGCGCGGGGAGCGAGAGCGCGCCGAGATAGGCGAGGCAGCCGGCGACCACGATCAGGTTGATCAGCGTGTTGGGCAGGGTGGTGACCGCCTGGCTGAGGGTGCCGATGTCCTCGACCAGCGCCGCCATGAGACGATGCGTCCCGAGCTCCTCGAGCCGGACGAGCGGCGCGGCGAGGATGCGCCGGGCCAGACCGAGCTGCAGGGCATTGGCAGCGCGTGCGCCGAGCGCGAGCAGCATGGAGGCGGAGACGACCCGCGCCGCGGTCAGCAACAGACAGAGCGCCGCGTAGGCGACACCCAGGCGCCAGCCGGGCGTGGCGTCGCGGCTGAGCGCGTGGTTGATCACCGCCACCGCGCCGGTGTTGGCGAGGCCGGCGAGCGCGCCCAGACCGGTCGCCCCGAGCAGGGCGGAGGAGCCCGCGCTCCGCCTGAGGATCGCGAGCAGCTTCACAGACTTCCTCCATCGCCTCCCGCACCGCACGCGGGCCGCGGCGCGCGGACGGCGCCTCGGGGCGCCGCCAGCTGGCGCCTCAGGTTAGGGATCTCCATCGCCCGAGAAGCGCCCCGGCAGCAGCATGGAACCTGCTTCGCGATCGCGAGCGACCTGCTCAAGGGTCAGCCGCATGCGGCGTTCCTCCTGACAACGGCGATCGGTCGCACGCCGGCAGTGAGCACGACGCGGCGCTCTCCGCCATGTCCCGGCGGCCCGCTTGCAACCGGTCCGCGAGCAGCGCCGCCACGCGCTCGACGCCCGACCCACGGAGCAGGGAGTAATGGTCCCCATCCACCCAATGCACCTGGCACCCGGCCGCGAGCGCCCCCCAGCCGAAGGTCGCGTCGACTGAGGGTGAAGCCATGGCGGCGGCCCGCAGCAGCTCGATCCGCCCGTCGTAGCCGCCGGGGCGATAGGTGCGCAGCGCCGCCAGGTTGCGGCGGAATGCGGCGCAGAGCTCGCCGAGGTCCTGGCCGTCGAAACCCGGCGCGAGCAGGCCAGCGGCGCGCCCCAGCGCGATGATCCGCGAGAGCCGCGATGGCCCTTCGGTGGCGCCCAGGGCCTCCCGGACCCCCGCCGCGAGATCCTTACCCGCGAGCCCGGCGAGATCCCTCGTCACCGCGAGCAGCACGGCACCGTCGTCGAGGTCGGCGGCGGGATCCAGCCGCGAGCTCTCCCCGCCCGGCGCCGCCGCGTCGAGCACCGCCAGCAGCTCGATCTCTTCCTCATCGCGGCGCAGCTGCAGCGCCATCTCGTAGGCCAGCACGCCGCCGAAGGACCAGCCGCCGAGGCGGTAGGGGCCGCGCGCCTGGACGCGGCGCATGGCTGCGAGGTAGGAGGCGGCCATCGTCTCGACCGCCGGCGCCGTCGTCGCCTCGTCCGCGGGCGGGCTCTGCAAGCCGTAGACCGGCTGGTCAGGCCCCAGCCGCCGCGCCAGATCCAGGTAGCAGAGGACGTTGCCGCCGATCGGATGGACCAGGAAGAAGGGCGGCCGGCCGCCGGCCGGCTGCAGCGCCACCAGCGCCGAGCGCCGGGTCGCAGCCGGGTGCCGGCGCAGCCGCAGCGCCAGGCGCTCGATGGTCGGAGCCTCGACGAGCTCGGCGAGCGGCAACCGGACGCCGAAGCGGCGCTCGACCCGCGCCATCAGCTGCAGGCCGAGCAGCGAATGTCCGCCGAGGGCGAAGAAGTCCTCGGTGACCGCGACCGCGCCGCGCCGCAGCACCTCCTGCCAGATCTCGGCGAGGCCCCACTCGAGGTCGTCGCGCGGCGGCGCCGACGACGACGGCGTGGAGGCACGCGCCAGGTCGAGCTCGGCGAGAGCGCGGCGGTCGAGCTTGTCGCTCGTGGTCCGCGGCAGGCCCGGGAGAGCGTGCCAGCGTGCGGGAACCATGTAGGCCGGCAGCCGCGCCGCCACGTGCTCCCGCAACACGGCCGCCGGCGGACCCGGCGGCGCTGCCGGCACCACGTAGGCCACCAGGTCGACGAGACCGGCGCCGTCCGGGCGGGCCGCGACCACCGCGTCGGCGACCTCCGGGTGCCGGCGCAGCACGCTCTCCACTTCTGCGAGCTCGACCCGGTGACCGCGGACCTTCACCTGCCGGTCGGCACGGCCGCGGAACTCCAGGGTGCCGTCCGGATGCCAGCGGGCGAAGTCGCCGGTCCGGTAGAGCCGCTCTCCCGCCCCCTCGCTCCAGGGGTTGGGCAGGAACGCCTCGGCCGTCGCCGCGGGCAGCTCCAGATAGCCTCGCGCCAAGCCGCCGCCCCCCAGATAGAGCTCGCCTTCGATGCCGGCCGGTACCGGCTCGAGGTCGGGTCCGAGGACCAGGGCCGCCATCCCGTGCACCGGCCGGCCGATCGGCACCGCCGCGCCGTCGCCCGGCTGGCGCCGCAGTCCGGAGATCTCGCCCCACACGCACGACACCGTCGCCTCCGTCGGCCCGAAGGCGTTGATCACCGTCAGCGGCGGCATCGCGCATCGCTGCCAGGCCTCGAGCCGCTCCCAGAGCGCCTGCTCGCCGCCGACGACCACCAGGCGCACGCCGGCCGGCAACTGCAGCGGCTGCGCGTCGAGCGCGGCGCAGACCTCGTGCCAGTAGGCCGTCGGCAAGACCAGCACCGTGATTCCCTGCGCCGCCACCCCGGCGAGGAACTCCGCGATCGAGGACATCATCTTTTCGTCCCGGAGCACCAGCGTCGCCCCGGCCGCCAGGCAGCCGAAGATCTCCTCGACGCTCACGTCGAAGCCGATCGCGGCGAATTGCAGCAGGCGGTCCCCCGGGCCCAGGGCGCAGCGGGCGCGGACGCCGGCACAGAATGCGGCGGCCGAGTGGTGCTCCACGACCACCCCCTTGGGCGTTCCCGTCGAGCCCGAGGTGTAGAGCACGTAGGCCGCGTTGCCGCCGCCGACGGCGCTCGCCGGGCGCTGCCGCGAACCGGCGCTGATCGCCTCGCGGTCACGCGGCAGCCGCACCTCCACCACCGCCGCCGGCCGGCCGAGCGGACCCTCGGTGATCAGCACCGCCACCTGTGCCTCCTCGAGCAGCAGCCGCTTGCGGGCGGGCGGGTGGACGGGGTCGAGGGGTAGGTAGGCTCCCCCCGCCTTCAGCACCGCGAGCAGCGCCACGATCAGGTCGAGCGAGCGCGGCAGGTGGATGCCGACCCGCGTCTCCGGGCCCACGCCCAGCCGCAACAGGTAATGGGCCAGCTGGTTCGCCTGCGCATCGAGCTCGCCGTAAGTGAGGCGCTCTCCGCCGCCGCTCACCGCGACCGCCTCCGGCGCCCGCGCCGCCTGCGCCTCGACCAGTGCATGCAGGCAATCCTCGGGCGCCGCCGCCGCGAGGTGGCGGCTCCATTCCCAGAGCAGCTGATGGCGCTCGGCGGCGCCGAGCAGCGGGTAGTCCCAGAGCTGCCGGTCGGGATCGGCCAGGACCGCACTCGCCAGCACCTCCAGCCAGCCCAGCAGCCGTGCCGCCGTCGCCCGGTCGAAGAGGTCCCGCCGGTACACGGCCTGCACCGCCAGCCCCTCGGCGGCGGCGGCATAGCTCAGCGTCAGATCGAACTTGCTGGTCTCGGCCGCGACCGGCCAGGGGCGGAAGCTCAAGCCCGCGGGCGCCGGCGGCAACCCGCGCTCGCCCTCGATCGCCACCAGCATCACCTGGAACAGCGGCGATGTCCCGAGGTCCCGCCCGCTCGCCAGCTCGCCGACCAGCAGCTCGAACGGCAGCTGCTGGTGGGCGAAGTCCGC
>DATDGZ010000236.1:0-8125 GCA_036521795.1 Thermoanaerobaculia bacterium
GATGTCGCAGGAGCCGCACGCCCTGCCGTCGTCTTCCTGGTCGCCGAAGTGGCGCACCAGGTGCAGCATGCGGCAGGAATGCGATTCCGGGAGCCGCGCCATCTGGGCGAGCTGGGCGAGCTTGTGCTCGCTCTGCGCGACGTAGGGCGCCACCCAGCCGGCCTCGCCCCGCATCGCCTGCTCTTCGGCGTCGACGCGCACGCCGCCGTGGATCCACAGCTTCTCGAACGCCTTGTCGAACACCTCCTCGTCGAGGCCGATGCGGCGGCGCAGCCGATCGATGGCTTGCGGCTCGGCGGTCAGGGATCGCCAGATCTCCTCCAGCACGTGGACCTCCGGGTAGTCGCGGCCGTGGAAGAACTCGTGGGTGCGGCGGTCGGCGAAGGAATAGAGCAGGATGGCCCGCGAGGGGAGCCCGTCCCGGCCGGCGCGCCCGATCTCCTGGTAGTAGCCCTCGAGGCTGCCGGGCAGGCCGGTGTGAATGACCGTGCGGATGTCGGCCTTGTCGATCCCCATGCCGAAAGCGATCGTGGCCACGATCACCTCGAGCCGCCCCGCCTGGAAGTCTGCCTGCACCCGGTCGCGCGCGGCCCCGGTCATGCCGGCGTGATAGGCGGCGGCCTGCAGCTCGGCCCCGAGCTCCTCGCCGAGCGCCTCGGCCTCCTTGCGCGTCGGCGCATAGACGATCGCCGGCCGCCGGCCCGGATCGGCAAGCACCGCGCGCACCGCCTGGCGGCGGCCGGAGGGCTTGAGCTCCGCGACCTCGACAGCGATGTTGGTGCGGCGGAAGCCATGGATGAAGCGCGCCGGCGACCGCAGCCCGAGCTGGCTGGCGATGTCGTCCTGGACCAGCGGCGTGGCAGTGGCGGTGAGCGCGATCACCGGCGCCGGACGGAGCTGCGGCAGGCGCTGGCCCAGCATCCGGTAGTCCGGCCGGAAGTCGTGGCCCCATTGCGAGATGCAATGCGCCTCGTCGACCGCGATCAGGGCCGGCGGCCGGCGCGCGAGGAGCTCGGGGAAGCCGGGCACACTGAGCCGCTCCGGAGCGATGAACAGGAAGTCGAGGCGGCCCTCGAGGTAGAGCCCGCACACCCGCCGCGAGTCGGCGCGGTCGCGGCCGGAATGGACGCGCTCGGCCCGCATGCCGAGGGCCAAGAGCTTGGCGACCTGGTCCTCCATCAAGGCGATCAGCGGCGAGATCACCAGCGTCGTGCCGGCGCGAGCGATGCCCGGCAGCTGGTAACACAGCGACTTGCCGGCACCGGTCGGCATCACCAGCAGCGCATCGCGGCCGCCGGTCACCGTCTGGCAGACCGCTTCCTGGTAAGGGCGGAATGCGGTCAGGCGGAAAGCGGACCGCAGCAGCTCGCCGAGCCTCTCTGCCGGCACGGCCGCGGCCCGGGGTGGCGCGGAGAGCGGCGCCGTGGCCGGTGGTGGCGTGGCCGCGTGCGGTATCGAGGCGCCGGCGCGGATGCCTGCCTGCTCGCCGAACCTGAAGCGGGTCTGGGAGGGGGGCGGCGTCCAAGCGGGCTTGCCTCGCTGGCCCTCACCCGTCGCGGGCTGGGCAGGGCTCGCACCCGCTGCTGGCAGTGCGGAGGAGGCCGCGACGGTCGTGGCGCGCTGGCCGCCGTTCGTGCCTTGCGGCGCGCGGCCCGGGGGCGCCGGGCTCGGTGCGTTGAACACGCCTGCGACCACTTCCCGCACGTAGCTCTCGATGCCGGACATGAAGGCGCCGAGGTCGCCCTGGCCACGCTCGATGCGCTTCAGCTGCGCCTCCCACTGGCCCGTCATCGCCGGGCTCTTCACCTGCGGATGGACCAGCTCGATCAGGCGCACTCCCTTGTCGGTCGCCGCCAGCACCTTGCCGCGGCGCTCCATGTAGGCGCGGCGCAGCAAGTTCTCGATGGTCTCGGCGCGCGTCGCCGGCGTGCCGAGCCCCGAGTCCCTCATCGCCTCCGAGAGCTCCTTGTCCTCGAGGCCCCGCCCCGCCGTCTCCATCGCGGTCAGCAGCGTCGCCTCGGTGAAGCGCCGCGGCGGCCGGGTCTTGCCCGCCACCGGCTCGGCGGCGAGCACCGCGGCCCGCTGACCCACTGCCAGGCCCGGCGGCAGCACCTGCGCCTCCGCGGTCACACCGCCAGCCGGGTGCGGATCGCCACCAGCCAGGCGCGGATCGCCGCCAGCCGCGGCCTGATCGGCGGCACCTGCGCCCTGATCGGCGGCACGCGGGGCCGCGCCGCCGGCGCCGCTTCCCGGCGCCGCCGCCGTGCGCGGCTCCGGATCGAGGACCTTCCAGCCCAGGCGCTCCACGACCGTGCCGGTGCTGGCATAGCGATCGACGACCGGCTCCGGCGACGCCGCCGTCCGGCCCGGATCGGCAGGAGCCGCCGGCTCGCCGTGCCGCGACGTCACGGCGGTGATCACCGTGGTGGTCGAAATGACGTGATCGTCGTGCCACGCCGCGAGCAGGCGGCGGCAGATGAGGTCGTACAGCAGGCGCTCGTCCGAGTAGATCCCGTCCGCCACCGTGGTGGTGGGCAGGATGGCATGGTGATCGGTCACTCGCGAGTCGTCGACGAACCGCCGCCCCAGCGGCCGCTCGCCGGTCCCCGGTGCGAGCAGCCCGCGATACGGGCCGGCGATCGCCTGCACCACCGCGCCGAGCGTCGCCGCGACGTCCTGCGGAAGATGGCGGCTGTCGGTGCGGGGATAGCTGATGAGCTTGTGCCGCTCGTAGAGCGACTGCGCGACCGCCAGCGTGTGCTGCGCGCTCCAACCGAAGAGCCGGTTGGCATGCCGTTGCAGCTCGGTGAGGTCGTAGAGCAGCGGCGGCGGCTGGCGGCGCGTCTCGGCGCGCACCGACTCGATCTCGGCGCGGCCGGCCAGCGTCCGGGCGGCGATCCGGCGCGCCTCCTCGCCGTCGGCGGGGAGGCGGCGGTCCTCCCGGCGCGGCCCGTCGCCGCTGCCAGGCACACTGCTCGGGCCCGCGGAGTCGCCGGGGCCGCTGAAGCTGCCGGGGCCGCTGGAGCTGCCAGACGCGGGCGCAGCGCTCTCTCCCGGGGCGTCGGGCCGCGCCGGGAAAGCGCCGCGGAACCAGGTGCCACGCCAGGTCGCGGCCGGAGCGGGCGTCACCGCACCGCCGCCGCCGTTCGCGCTGCCCGCCTCCGTACCCATCCCGGCCAGCGCGAAAGTGGCCACCACCTCGAAGTAGTCCTCCGGCACGAAGGCGCGGATCGCCAGCTCGCGCTCGACCACCATGGCGAGAGTCGGCGTCTGGACCCTGCCGACGGTCAGGTCCTCGCCGTAGGCCAGTGTGCAGGCCCGCGACAGATTCATGCCGACCAGCCAGTCGGCCCGGCTGCGGCCCCGCGCCGCCGCCGCCAGCGGGTCCAGCTCGCGGCCTTCCCGCAGCCGCTCGAAGCCGCGCCGGATCGCCTCGGCGGTGAGCGACGAGATCCACAGCCGCGACACCGGCTTGCTGCAGCCTGCGGCCTCGTAGATGTAGCGGAAGATCAGCTCGCCTTCGCGACCCGCGTCGGTGGCGCACACCACCCGCTCGACCTCGCCGTCGTCGAGGATCCGGCGCACCGCCTCGAACTGTTCGCGGCGCTGCTCGTCCACCACCAGCGGCCATTCCCGTGGCAGCATCGGCAGCCCCTCGCGCTGCCAGCGGCGCCATTCCGGCCGGATCTCGTGCGGCTGCGCCAGCCCCACCAGGTGGCCGATCGCCCAGGTGACGACGTAGCCGTTGCCGACCAGGCAGCCGTCGCCCCGCCGCGCCGCGCCCAGCACCCGCGCGATGTCCCTGGCCACCGCCGGCTTCTCGGCGACCACGGCGACCTTGCCGCGCACCTTCGTACCCGGCTCTGTCACGACTGCCTCATCCAACCGGATTGTCTCATCTCCCGTCCCCGGCCGCCCAGAGGAATCGGCCTCCATGCTCATAGACGGAAAGCGTCGTGGCAGCCGCGTTGCTGCCGAACGCTAGAATGGAGGACCGTGCTCGAGGAAGCGAAGGCATGGCAACACGTCGAGCACGCCGCGCAACGATTGCGCCGCACCTACCGCTCATGGAGCGAGATGTCCGAGAACTACCTGCTGGGCCGCCGCTACTGGGGCGAAGGCGAGGACCTGCAGAAGTACTTCGACGCCGCGGCCCATTGGCTGCTGACCGACAGGAGGAGCCCCTGGCGGCGCCTCGACTGGGGCATCGAGCCGGAGCGCTGAGCCACTACCCGGCGCCGCCGGCCGCGACCTCCGGCGCCTCGGCGAGATCGCCCGACTGCACGTGCCAGAGGTCGGCGTAGATGCCTCCCCGCGCCACCAGCTGGTCGTGGCGCCCCTCCTCCGCCACCCTGCCGTCGGTCATCACCAGGATGCGGTCGGCATGGCGGATGGTCGACAGCCGGTGCGCGATGACCAGAGCGGTGCGCCCGCGCGTGATGCGGCGCAGGTTCTGCTGGATGGCCCGCTCGGTCTCGGTGTCGACGGCGCTGGTCGCCTCGTCGAGGACGAGGATGGGCGCGTCCTTCAGGATGGCGCGGGCGATCGACAGCCGCTGGCGCTGGCCGCCCGAGAGCTTGACGCCGCGCTCCCCCACCAGCGTGTCGTAACCCCGCGGCAAGCCGGCCACGAACTCGTGGAGCTGGGCGAGGGCTGCCGCACGCTCGACCGCCGCCTGCGGCACGTCGCGGGTGCGGTAGGCGATGTTCTCGCGGATGCTGCCGTGGAAGAGGTAGACGTCCTGGCTGACCAGGGCGATGTTGTGGCGCAGCTCCTCCAGGGTCAGCTCGCGGACGTCCCTGCCGTCGATCCGCACCGCGCCCCCGGTGACGTCGTAGAAGCGCAGCAGCAGCTTGACCAGCGTCGACTTGCCGGCGCCCGTCGGCCCCGCCACGCCCAGCGTCTCGCCGGGCGCGATGCCGAAGCTCACCCCCCGCAGCACGGCGCCGTCGGCCGCGCCGCGCGGATACTGGAACGCCACGCGCTCGAAGGCGACCTCGCCGCGCACGCGCCCCAGCGGCCGCGGACGCGCGGGGTCCCGGATCGCCGGCGGCGTGTCGAGCAGCCCGAAGGTGCGGCGCACCGCCGCCATCGCGCGCTCGTAGTCGTCCAGCGTCGAGCCCAGCCGGGTCAGCGGCCACAGCAGCCGCTCGGTCATCATCGCGAACAGCACCAGCTGTCCCGCCGTGATCGTTCCCGAGCCGTCGAGCACCCAGTAGCTGCCCACCAGCAGCACCCCGGCGAAGCCCAGGACGATGGCCATCCGGATCAGCGGCGTGTAGAGCGCCGCGAGACGGATGGCCGCGAAATTCGCCTGCCGGTACTCCTCGGAGGCGGCGCGGACGCGCTCGGTCTCGAAGGCCTCGGCGGTGAAGCTCTGGACGACCTGGATGCCGGAGATGTTGTTCTCGAGCCGTGCCGCGAGCCCTCCCACGCTGGCCCGCACTCGCCGGTAACGGGGCGACACCCGGCGCTGGTACAGCAGGCTGCCCCAGAGGATCAACGGGATGGGACCCATGCCGACCAGGGTCAGGCGCCAGGAGAGGGGTGTCATCACCGCCACCGAGAAGACGATGAGCACCCCGAGCTGCAGCAGCTCGTTGAAGCCGGTGTTGAGGAAGCGCTCGAGCTGGTTGACGTCGTCGTTGAGCATGGCGAGGATCTCGCCCAGCCGGTGATCCTCGAAGAAGGACATCTCGCGCGCCTGGATGCGCTGGTAGGCCTCGAGGCGCAGGTCGTGCTGCACGCGCTGGGCGAGCCGCATGAACCCGGCTTGGTACGCCCACTGGAAGACGCTCTCGAAGGCGAAGATGGCCACCGCCAGGCAGGAGAGCGCCACCGCCATCCGCCAGGGGTCGGAGCTGCCGGCGAGCCGGGCAATCCAGGAGGGCGGCGCGCCGCGCAGCGAGTCGATCACCCAGCCGACCAGGAGAGGCGGCATCAGGTCGAGGACCTTGTTGAGGATCGAAGCGCCGCTGGCCAGCCAGAGACTGCGGCGGTAGCGGCGCAGGTAGCCGAACAGCCGCGCCATCGGCCGCGCCGCTTCCAGCGGGCCGGCGGCCGCGGCCGCGGCAGGGGCCGGCGAGGAAGCTGCCGGGGAAGACGAAGAGGGAGGTTCCATGCGTGCCCGGCTGGCGGCCCGCGGAGTCAAAGCGCCGTGCCGGCGAGCGAGCGGGTCACCGGCGCGCCCGGCCGAACATCTCGGCGTTGCGCTCCCGGCTCTTGCCTTTCGGCACGCTCAGGTTCTGCCAACCGGCGCCGGCGAAGTGCTTGGCCAGCAGCACCATTTGGCCGACGTGTTGCGCTTGGTGCGCCAGCTGGCGGTGGATGGCCTGGGGCACGTTCTGCGGCTCGCCGCGTAGGTGGACCGTACGCAGGAGATCGCCGGCGGTGAGGCCGCCGAGCGTCGCGAACAGCCGGCCCCAACCCTCTTCCCATCGCGCCAGCAGCTCGGCGCGGGCGCGCCCGGGCTCGAGCTGGCCGGCCTCGAACTCGCGGTCGCGGTCGCGATCGGGCTTCTCGCCGTCGGTGGTCAGGAAGTCGGTCCAGCGGGAGCGGAGATTGCCGGCCATGTGCTGCACGAGGACCGCGATGCTGTTGCTCTCCGGATCGAGCGTGGCAGCCAGGTGCTCGTCGCTCACCTGCGCCAGCGCCCGCTCGGCAAGCTGCTTGAGGATGCGGAACTGCGCCGCCATGTCCTCGAGATAGATCGTCGCCAGGTCCTGTCCGCTGTCGCTCATTCGATCTCCCGTTCCGCCCGGCGTGACGAGCGCCAGCGTGCCCATCGGCGCCGATCGGCGCCAATCGTCGCCGATCGCGCCGGGGACCGGCGGCGCCTCCGTGGCCCGGGCGGGCCACTCATGATAACGCGCCTCGCCGCGAGCAGGAGACGCCGCGGGCCCGCCAGGCGCGGTGGTTGGGTCGGCCGGTCGCCGCGGGCCGGTGCAGCCGGCGGAGCTGGCGGGGACGAGTGGCGGCCCCGTCCTGCCGATCGTCCTGCACTACATTCCTATAGATGCGAATATCCTCAGTTGTCTAGAGGCGCATCTATCGCCGCGCGGGCGACGCGCGGCCACCTTCGGCCACGCTCACGTCCCGCCCGGCCCAGGAGGTCTGTCATGTCGCCAACACCCCTCCCCCGTAGCCCCCGCCGCGTGCGGCCGTGGCTGGCCGCGGCGCTCATGATGACGGTCTGGCTGTCGTCAACCCCCGCACGTTGCGACCCCGGCCCCGGCATCGCCCAGCTGGCGGCCTCCACCCTGGCCGGACCCGCCTGGCACTGGCTGCAGCTGGCGTGGGCCGGACTGCAGTCCTGGGGCCCAGGCGGCGCCCAGGAAGGGCAGGCCTTCCGACCGGCGATGCGCCCGACCGCCAGCGGCTGGCAGGGCGCCGGCGGTGCCGGCTCCACGGCCCCTGACGACGCGAGCGCCGGCGGCAGTGCCGGCGACGGCTCGGGCTCTGGCGGCGGCAGCGCCGGAGGCTCCGATCCGAACGGCTGAGCCGGGATGATCCGGTCCGATCAGCGGCGAAGTCCCCGGGGGTACCCCCGGGACCGGCCTCCCGGCCGTGTCCCGGGGGCACCAAGGTTCCGCTGGTTCCTGTGATTCTGGGTACCGACTTCTGAGAGGCAGGTGAATTACACATGCGAAGGTGCTAACATGGGCGCCCCCGCAAGACGAGCGGCACAGGATACCGGCGGGGATACCACAATGACCGATCATCCAAGCCCGGACCTGCTGCGGCGGTTCGCGATGAGCGACCTCGCCGCCGCCGAAGCCGACGCCATCGCCGTCCACCTGCGGCGCGGCTGTGCCCGCTGCCGGGCCGAGGTCGAGCTTCACCTGCCCCTGGAGCTCGCCCAGGCGGCCGCCCCCGCCGTAACTGCCGAGGCCGGCGGCGCCGCCGAGAGGACCGCCGCCGCCGACTCCGTGGCTCCAGCCGTTTCCCCGCCGGCGCCGCTCGACGCCTATGACCGGGCGATCGAAGCGGCCCTCGCGTCGGTGCGGCTGCACGGCACCGCTGCCGTCGAGGTGCGCCGGCGGACGCACCAGATCCTGGCCGAGCTGCGCGCCGGCGACATGCCAGAGCTGCCGCCGCCATCGCCCGAGGCCCCGCCGCCCCTGCG
>DATDGZ010000237.1:0-13720 GCA_036521795.1 Thermoanaerobaculia bacterium
ATCGAGCAGCACGGCGTCGCCGCCCGCAGCCAGGTGCGCGGCGAGGTCGACTCCGGCGTCGGCGGTGAGGCCCGGCCCGAGGCCCGGTCCGAGGCTGGTCCAGGTCACCGGTGACGGCCCGCGGCTGCCGCGCGCCGCCAGCTCCGCATCGTCGGCGTTGAGCACCGCCCGCCCCTCCGGCGCCACGGCGCGGGTGACCAGGAGCTTCGCTTCCGCGAGGCCCGCCAGATCCTCGACGCCGTAGTCGCCAAGGTGATCCGCGGCGATATTGGTGACCGCGGCGGCGGTGACCCGGCCGAGCGCCAGGCCGCGGCGCAGCAGGCCGCCGCGCGCCGTCTCCAGCACCGCCGCTTCGACCCGCTGGTCGCGCAGCAGGGTACGGGCTCCGCCCGGGCCTGAGAAGTCGCCGGAGTCGAGCACCGTGTGCCCGACCGCGATGGAGTCGGTCGTGGTGATCCCGGCCGTGCGGCCGGCGGCGGCCAGCATCGCGGCGGTGAGCCGGACGGTGGTGGTCTTGCCGTTCGTGCCGGTGACCAGCGCCACCGGGACGTCGTGTACCGCCGCCCAGTCCACCGCGGCCGGCGGTGGCAGCTCTCCTCGCGGCCAGGTGCGCTAGCCGGTGCCGAGACCGACCGTGACCCGGTCGTCGTCGGCGAGGAAGGCCACGCCGCGCGCTGCCGCCGCGTCGCGCAGCGCCAGCAGCGCCGGTTGGCGCTCGCCGGCGGCGGCCAACCGCAGCCGCTCGGCGGCCGCCTCGAAGGCGCAGGAATCCGGCACGGCCGCTCCGGCGGCCTCCCAGGCCCAGTCCACCACGTCGGTGGCGGTGTAGAGCGCGTCGATCGGCGCGCTGGCGAACAGGCTGGCGCCGGAGGCGAAGCGCCGCACCGCGAGCTCCTCGTCCCGCCAGCCCAGGACGTCGAGCATCCGGCGGGCATGGCGCCGCCACGCGGCGATCCTCGCCTCCGCGTCCGCCCCCTCCTCCGCCGCCCCGCCGAGAAGGACGTCGAGGACGGCGCCCGGGCGGTACGAGAGCAGGTTGGGTCCGGTGAGGCGGCGCGCTTCGTGAGGCTGCATCCGGTTCTCTTGCTCGAGTGCCCAGGATCGATCGGCGAGGAGAGTACACCAGACGTTCGGCGCGGCCGCGGTCCAAGCCGCGGGCGGCGTGTTGCTGCCATCTGCCGTGAGGATGCCGAAGTGCGGCCGCGACTGAAAGGGAGCCTGGCGGCTCGGTCCAGGGCGTACCACGGTGCGATCAAGGTCACGGCACGATATAGCTCTGCAGACCGCCGCCTCCCAGGCCGAGATAGAGGGTCGTCCCCGCCGGCGGCGATGACTTCGACCGCGAGAGCGGCGGAATCGGCGCCGGCGACCTTGGCGCGGAGACCTCCAGGAGATACGCGGGAAAGCTGTCCAGGCCGCGGTTGAGCGCTATCCAGCTGGCGCCGCTGTCGCCACTCCACTGCACCCCGGCGGCCGGCTGCACGACGTAGACCTGGGTGTTGTCGGGGGCCACGACGGCCAGCACCGGCTCGGTCGTGATTCCCGCCAGGCGCTCCCAGCTGGCGCCGCCGTCGCTGCTCGCAAACAGGCCCCCACCGGTGCCGGCGTAGAGCCTGGCGCCGGTCGGTTCGACTGCCAGCCGGACCACACCTGCCGGCAGCCCCTGGGCGATCGAAGCCCAGGTGCCCCCGCCGTCGGTGCTCTTGAGCAGCGCGGCGCCGTTGAGATCCGATTCGGCGTCGACATGAGCCCCGGCCGCATAGAGAGTCGAGGGCGCGGCGGGATCGACGACGATGTCGAAGAACAGATCGTAGGGGTCGGCCCGGAGGATCAGGGTCCAGGTCAGGCCGCCATCGTCGCTCTTGAACAGAGAGGCGACCTCCGCGCCGTAGAGGTTAGCGCCGTCGCTCGGGTCGATCGCCAGCACCGCGAGGTCTGTGGCGGTGAAAGGGGGCAGTGGCCCAAGCGGTTTCCAGGTCGAACCGCCGTCGGTCGACACGAGGTCGCCGCTGTTGACGAGATAGAGGGTGGAGGAGTGCGTGGGATCGATCACGATCTCGGCCCCGCCGGCCATCGGCGAAAAGGACGGTATCGTGAGAGCGGTCCAGTGCAGGCCGCCGTCGGCGCTCTTGAAAATCCCCTGGTCCTGGTCGCTGGCGTAGAGAATGGACGGCGCCGCGGGGTCCACCGCGAAGCTGAGGATATTGCGGTCCACCAGGCCCCGGCCGCCCGCCGCCCAGCTGGCACCGTGATCGCTGCTCCGGAAAAGCGCGCCGGTGAACCCGATCGGGTCGGCGGCGCCGGCGACCACCAGGCCCCGGGCTCCCGGCACCGGCGCGATCGCCATCACCGAGAAGCCCTGGAGATCGACGTCCGCGCGCCGCCAGCTGGAGCCGCCGTCGGTGCTGCGCCAGAGCTCGGCTCCCCCGGCATAGACGTCCTGCGGCACGGCCGGATCGATCGCCACACAGGAGAAGGCCGCGTCGAGCTGCCGCACCCAGCTCTTGCCCCCGTCGGCGCTCTTGAACAGGCCGTTGTCGGCGGCGGCGTAGAGCGCGCCCGAATGCGGTGCGACCGCGAGGGCCGCGACCAAAGACGATCCGAGGCCCGCCGGCATCCAGTTGCCGCCGCCGTCGGTGCTGCGGAAGACGCCGGCGGCGCCGGCGTAGAGCAGACCCGGGGTGGTTGGTGACAGGGCCAGCGCGTTGACGCCGCCCGCCGGCAGGCCGGCATTCCGGGCGTTCCAGCTGGCGCCGCCGTCGGTGCTGCGGAAGACGCCGCTCGCGTCACCGAAGGCGCCGGCCGCATAGATCGTGCGCGGCCGGCGTGGATCGACGGCGAGGGACAGCACCGTATTGAACCCCGAGCCCCCGGTGGCCGGGAGCCAGCTCTTGCCGCCGTCGGCGCTCTTGAACAGGGCCGGCGCACCGTCCTGCAAGCCGGCAAAGACCACGTCGGGGTTGGCCGGATCGAAGGCGAAGGCCCGTACCCACGCGTTCCCCAGGCCGCGATTCGCGGGGAGCCAGGTGGCCCCGCCGTCGGCGCTCCGCAGCACGCCGTTCGTCTTGGTCCCGGCGACAAGCCAGCCGCGGCGCGTGGGATGCGCCGCCAGCGCCCAGACCGGCCCGCCGTCGAGCAGGCTGGACCATCGGCCCACCGCGGCCCGGGCAGGCGCCGGCCATGCCGTCGCCGCGACGGTCAGCAGCAGGGCCGGCAGCAGGCCAGCAAGCTTCGTCATGGGCCTGGGAGTCAGCGCAATCCTGGGTGTGGGCGTGAGCGTCAGCATGGAACCGCTCCTTCCGGAGGCCGACCGCGCCATCCTGGATCCTACGGCGTCTACAGGTTCTACGGCGCCGCCGGCCGCAGCGTCGGGTCGCCGCCAGGCCCGGCAAGGTCCGCCGGGGCGGCGACCCGTGCGGCGGCGCTGCCAGGGCAGGCTCGCTGAACCGCAGCTCCTGCAGCAGGATGCCGAAACGCGCCACGACGAAGCCGAAGCCCATCAGCGCAACGCCGGTGCGGAGCCAGGCAAGGAAGGTCCGCTCGGCGGCGAGGTAGTCGCTCAGGTCAACTCGGTGCTCGAGTGCTGCCGGCCGCTTCATGCCGTCTGTCCCCGGGTGAGCCAAGGCGGCATCGTATCAACTTCTCCCCGGGGCGCCATCGGGCTATGGGCGCGGTCGGGCTACGGCACGAGGCCCGCGCCGGCGAGGCTTCCGCGGCGGCGTGCTAGCATCCCGGAGCGATTCAGGGAGGAGCGCGTGCCATGGAAATGCTGCCTCTACAGGCGGCCGGCAAGCCGGGGCCGCTGATCGCCATCGGCGGGGCCGAGGACAAGGTGCGCGAGCGCACCATCCTGCGCTACTTCCTCGAGGTCGCCGGCGGCTCCGACGCGTCGGTGGTCGTGCTCGCCACCGCCTCCGAGGTGCCGGAGACCGGCGAGCGCTACGCCGACCTCTTCTACTCGCTCAACGCCGACCGCGTCGAGGTGCTGCGCGTCGCCACCCGCGAGGACGCGCTGGCCGGCGGCGCGGAAGCGCACGACTTGCTGGAGTACGCGACCGGCCTGTTCATCACCGGCGGCGGCCAGCTGCGGCTGTCGTCGGCCCTGGGCGGCACCGAGGTGGAGGCGGCGATCCAGGCCCGCCACGCGGCGGGGATGCTGGTGGCGGGCACCAGCGCCGGCGCTTCCTTCCTATCGCGGCACATGATCGCCCTGGGCGACAGCGGCGCCACGCCGCGCCGGCGCCTGGTGCACCTGGCGCCGGGACTGGGCCTGGCGCCCGACCTGGTCATCGACCAGCACTTCCGGCGGCGCGACCGCCTCGGCCGCCTGCTCACCGCGCTCTCCTACAATCCCGGGCTGCTGGGCGTCGGCATCGACCAGGACACCGCGGCGGTGATCGACTCCGAGGGCATCCTGCGCGTGCTGGGAGCGGGCGCGGTCACCGTCGTCGATGCCCGCGACATGCGCTACACCGACAGCCACGCCGCGCACCGCGGCCAGCCCCTCGCCATGCTGGGGGTCAAGCTCGACGTCCTGAGCTCCGGCTGCCGCTACGAGATCGAGCGCCGCGTCGCCCATCCGCCGCCGCCGGGCGCCGTGCGGCTCGACCCGCTGGAAGCCCTGAGCTCTCTGCCGGCCTCCGATCTCGCCGAGCCCGCCGCCGCGGCCGCGGGCGCCGCTGCCGCCGCCGGGCGCGAAGACGCCGACGAGGTCGAGTCCGCGGTCGAGTCCGCGGTCGAGGACGAGCGCGCCGGTGCCGGCATCGGCCGCGGCACCGGCGCCACCCTCGCCGACCGCACCGCCGACCGCGGCGACTGATGGCGTCGAGGTCCACGGAGCGCGGAGGCCCGGCTCGCCGATGAAGATCCTCGAGACGCGGGTCTACCGCGGCCCCAACCTCTACGCTCTCGGACCGGTGATCCGCCTGCGGGTGGACCTCGGCGAGCTCGAGGCCTACCCCACGCTGCGTCTCCCCGGGTTCAACGAGCGGCTGCTCGAGCTGATGCCGACCCTGCACGAGCACTCGTGCTCCTACGGCGAGCCGGGCGGCTTCGTCCGCCGGCTGCGCGAGGACGAGGGCACCTGGCTCGGTCACGTGCTCGAGCACGTGGCGATCGAGCTGCAATGCCTCGCCGGCACCCCGGTGACCTACGGCAAGACCCGCAGCGAGGCCCTGCCCACCGGCCAGTACCACGTGATCTACAGCTTCGCCGAGGAGGCGGTGGGCACCGCCGCCGGCACGCTGGGCCTGGCGGTCATCCGCCATCTCCTGCCGCCGGAACGCGAGGCCTACGACCCGTCGCCGTTCGACTTCCGCGGCAAGTGCGAGGCCCTGGTGCGCCTGGCGCAGCGCCGCGCCTTCGGCCCCTCGACCGGGGCGCTGGTGCGGGCCGCCGAGGAGCGCGACATCCCGTGGATCCGCTTGAACGACCGCTCGCTGGTGCAGCTCGGCCACGGCAAGTTCCAGCGCCGCATCCAGGCGACGATCACCAGCGAGACCCGCCACACGGCGGTCGAGATCGCGTCCGACAAGCGCCTCACCAACCAGATCCTCGCCGACCTCGGCCTGCCGGTGCCGCGCCAGGTGCGGGTCTACGACGCCGACGAGGCGGTCGACGCGGTCGAGGCGGGCGAGGCGGGCGGCGGGGCGAGGGGCCTCGGCTACCCGGTGGTGGTCAAGCCGCTCGACGGCAACCACGGCAAGGGCGTCAGCATCGGCCTGCGCACCGCCGAGCAGGTGCGGACGGCGTTCGGGGAAGCCGCCGAGTACAGCTCGACGGTGATCGTCGAGACCTTCCAGGAGGGCAACGACTACCGCCTCCTGGTGGTCAACGGCAGGCTGCTGGCGGTGGCCCAGCGCCTCCCCGGCCACGTCATCGGCGACGGCCGCCACACCCTGGCCGAGCTGGTCGAGACCGTCAACCAGGACCCGCGCCGCGGCGTCGGCCACGAGAAGGTGCTCACCCGCCTCGAGCTCGACGACCAGGCGTTGCGCCTGATCTCGGACGCCGGCCTGACGCCGGAGTCGGTGCCGGCGGAGGGCGAGATCTTCTACCTGCGCTCGACCGGGAACCTCTCGACCGGCGGCACCTCGATCGACAAGACCGACGTGATCCATTACGACAACCGCATCATGGCCGAGCGCGGCGTCCGCGCCCTCGGCCTCGACGTCGGCGGCGTCGATTTCATCGCGCCCGACATCTCGCGCAGCTACAAGGAGGCGGGCGGCGCGATCGTCGAGATCAACGCCGCGCCCGGCTTCCGCATGCACACCGCGCCCACCGAGGGCACCCCCCGCGACGTCGCCGGCCCGGTCATCGACATGCTCTTCCCGTCGGGCACGCCGTACCGCATCCCGATCGCCGCGATCACCGGCACCAACGGCAAGACCACCACCACCCGCATGGTGGGCCACATCCTCAAGCTCTCCGGCTACACCGTCGGCATGGCCACCAGCGACGGCGTCTACATCGACGGCGTGCTGACCGTCAAGGGCGACATGACCGGCCCCTGGGCGAGCCACCTCGTCCTGCGCGACCCGACGGTGGACGCGGCGGTCCTCGAGACGGCGCGCGGCGGCATCGTGCGCACCGGCCTCGGCTGGCGCAAGTGCAGCGTCGGCGCGGTTCTCAACGTCGCCTCCGACCACCTGGGCATGGGCGGCATCGACAGCCTCGACGACCTGGCGCGGGTCAAGCAGGTGATCGTCGAGGTGGCGCGCGACCATTGCGTGCTCAACGCCGACGACCCGCGCGTCGTGCGCATGGCGCGCCACAGCCCGGGGCGCCCGATCTACGTCACCATGGACCCGCGCAACGAGCGCGTCGCCGCCCACGTCCGCCACGAGCGCGGCGCCGCCGTGTCGCTCGAAGAAGGGCTCACCGGGCGCGTGATCGTGCTCTACCAGAACGGCGAGCAGGTGCCGCTGCTGCCGGCGCGCCAGGTCCCCGCCACCGTCGAGGGCGTCGCCGTCCACAACATCCAGAACGCGATGTTCGCCGCCGCCATCGCCCACGGCCTGGGCATCGGCGTCGAGAACATCCGCCAGGGCCTGCGCACCTTCACCGCCGACTTCTTCCAGACACCCGGACGGCTCAACTTCTACAACGAGCACCCCTTCCGCGTCCTGCTCGACTACGCCCACAACGCCCACGGCATGCAGGCCATGACCCGCCTGATCCGCGGCCTTGCCGTGCACGGCCGCCGCATCGGCATCATCGCCGCTCCCGGCGACCGCCGCGACGAAGACATCGCCGGCCTCGCCGCCGCCGCCGCCCCGGCTTTCGACCTCGTGCTGATTCGCGAGGACGACAACCGCCGCGGCCGCCCCCCTGGAGAAGTCGGCGAGCTCCTGCGCCACGGCCTGGTCGCCGCCGGCTTCCCCGCCGACTGCATCGCCCCGGAGATCTATCCCGAAGAGCAAGCCGTCGCCAACGCCCTCGACATCGCCCGCGCCGGCGATCTCCTGGTCATCTTCGGCGACAACCTCGCCCGCGTCTGGGACCAGATCGTCAGCTTCCCCGGAGAGCGCCCGGCAGGCGCCGGAGAGGACGCGGCGACGGCCGAGGCTGCAGTGACGGCGGGGAAGGCGGCTACGGCCGGGGAGGCGGCAGGCGCGGGGGGAGTCTCTTCAGCTGGGCCGCCTGCGGCGGCCGCGCCTGCGGGGGGTGCAGGCGAGAAGGGGGGCGGCGGGCCTGCGCAGATCGCGGCGCCGGCGGGTGCTGCCGTGCAGGCCGCACCCGCGAGAGCGGGCGTGGGTCCGCTGCCTACCGCGCGCACCGCGGTTGCCGGACCCAGTGCTCAGGCCGTGGCCGGCAAGACGGTCTCACCTGCTTCCAGCGCGCCAGTCTGGCCACCCGCCGATCGCGAGCGTGGCCAGGCCGGCACCGCCGGCCGATCATCCGCGGGCGCCGACGCGCGCGATGCGCCGAGTTGGCCGGCCCAGGCAGCGAGCTCCGAGATCCTGGCGGACGACTTCGACGACTGAAGATCAGTCGGTCACTGGTTTGATTCGGGTCCTGCCAGTGCGCATTTCTATGTGCTAAACTACCTGCGCAATCACCATGGATCGAGAATTGCCGGCCGTTCTGAGCACGCTTTCTGCCCTACGCTATGCGCCAGCTGGCTGTGGCTTCGGAGCCATGAGCACGTGAGCGACATCTTCATCAGTTATGCCGAGGAGGATCGCACGCGCGCGGGCATTCTCGGCCCGGCCAGCTCGTCACAGTGAACGCTGCTCTCGTGTTTGAGCCCTTGGTCGATGCCGACGTCAACTTGCGTCGCTAGGCCGTCCCTCCGAGAATAGACAGGGGCGCAGACAACCGTCGAGAATGAAGAGTCGATCAGGGCTTGCCGGCTGACGACGACAAACACTCGCTGTCGCCTTGGGTCCGTAGCCGTGGGGTGCTTGACCCGGTACAGATCGCCACGCCTCAAGGCATGACCTGGTATGAAAGCACGTCCTCAGCTTCCTGGTTCAGCTCCGCCGCGTTGGCATTGATGATCTCCAGGTCCCGAGAAGGGTCGCGCTTGCGGAGCTGGGGCAAGTACTCCCGCAACGCCGCCTCTACAAGCTCGGAACGGTCTCGAGGATCGGGGGCCTGGGTACCAAGGGCTGTCAGGAGCTCTTCGGAGAGGAATACGGTGGTTTCTACCTTCATGGTCCTTAGCTTACGGCAGAAGTGGCCTGTGGGCGAGCCCCCTAGGGAGCGCACGCCGAAGTACACGAAGAGGGCCGAGGCGACGATCGTGTAGCCGAAGATCTCGTCCCCTGATGAACGCGGCGATGACCTTCGAGCCCTTCCCGATCTTCCTCGGTGCGACGATCCTCTCGGCGGCGGCGCTGCGCAAGCGCTAGAGAGGCCGATCCAACCTGGCGGGCGCCGGCCGGCGGAACGGCCGGCGCCCGCTGGGGATCCTGGTGGCCTACTTCACCGGCTTGGAAAGGTCTTCGAGAGCGGTGCCCTTCTTGACAACGTAGAAGGCAAGCGCCTTGCCGGGAGCGGTGGCGCTGGCGTTCTTCACGTTGTGCGCTTCGCCGGCCAGGGTGTGGAAGGCCTCTCCTGACTTGAGAGTCACCGGGGGCTTGCCCTGCGCCTCCAGGATGACCGAGCCGTCCAGGACGTACACGATCTCGGTGCCCGACTGGGCGTGCTTGCCGCTCGCCGCTCCTGCCGGCAGCTCACGGAGCACCAGGATGGCTTCCATCCCCTTGACTCCCGCCAGGTCCGTCCGCTGCAGGACGGTTCCGGTTTTCAACGGATTCTGGGCGCTCAGCATCCTGCTGCCGAACACCCCCAGCGCCACGCCCACTGCCAAGACGACCCCGAGCAACAAGTGGATGCGCTTCATAGAAACCTCCCCTTTAGGAAATGACTTGTCATGTCCCGATTGAACTGCGTTTACCGGTCCAGATTTGCTGCCATCCTACTGCCTTCGGGCGCAGTGTCAAGCGCTTACGTAATAGAAAGATAGGTTATGCGCTAGTGACGATGTCCGCCGCGGCCTCCCCGGGGGGTAGTGGCCGACCCACCAGCCCTCCCATGGATCGTGGATGCGGGCGCGTCCTGCTCTGGATGGTCCATCCTAGGGAGACGATTCACGATTCTCATTATTCGGGTCAGCATAATGCAGAGCCGCATAATCTTTCAGAGTCGTCGTGAAGGGCGGACGCCCAGGTTGTGGTGATGCCACCTATGGTGCCCGCTGGGTGAACGCTAATTTCTAAGTGTCTATAAGCTTGTGCTTTACACCGGCATCTGGAAGACTGCAAGAGCGATGCTCCTTGGAGGAAGGGTCCAATGAAGAACAAGCCTCTGTTGATCGCCGTCCTGGGCATCCTGCTGTTACAGCCGGCAACCGGCTGGTCGAAGAGTGGGCATTCCGGAGGCCGTTCCTCTTCTTCGTCGCATGGCAGCTCGCGGGCCCATTCGGGCGGCACTTCTCACAGAAGTAGCGGTCATACCTCGGCGTACAGTCATCGGTCGGCAAGCTCGCGCTTCCGCTCGACTGCCCCGCCGCCCAGCCCGAGGCGATCCGGGGCGGGCACAGCCGCTTCGGCCATGGCGCCGCCGTCGACGGGCTCCCGGACGAGGGCGAGCTCGACGGGCGCCGCCGATGCGGTGGGACAACACACTGGCAAGGGGTACGTCAACTCCCGTGGACACTGGATGCCGTCGCCCACCCGGACCGCCGATGGCAAGCCGCCGCGCGGCGCTTCAGCCCGGTGTGGCGACGGCTCGTATAGCTTCAGCCAGTCGCATCGCGGTACCTGCTCCCACCACGGAGGTGTGGCGAGCTGGTTGCGCTAACGCCTTGGCGTGTGCGCCGCGAGGAGCGTCTTGGGCGCGGAATACTTCCAGGCTTCCTCGAGGACGTCGCGGAGACGGGGGCGGGCGACGCGCCATGCGATGCCGCCCTCCTCCTGGGATTGGGGGCGCCGGGTGGCCGCCCCGCTGCGACCCGGCCGAGCGGCTGCGCAGCGCAGCGCCCCTGCACCCTGCCGCTGGGCCCGAGAGCACTATCATAGGCCGCCATGCACGGCCCTTTCTCGATCGAGACGGACCGCCTGCTGATCCGCCCGTGGGAGCCGGGGGACGATGCCGGGTTCCGGGAGATGGTGGGCGATCCCGAGATGATGCGCCACATCAGCGGCGGCCTGCGGTGGGACGAGGAGAGGATCGCCGAGTTCCATGCCCGCCAGCGCCGCCACCTGGCTTCTCATGGCTGCTGCATGGGCGCCCTGGTGGAGCGGGCGAGCGGCGACCTGGCCGGGGTCTGCGGGCTTCAGCCCATGCGCGCCTCGAGCGAGATCGAGGTCGGCTGGTGGGTGGCGAAGCGCCTCTGGGGGCGCGGCCTCGCCACCGAGGGAGGCGGCGCCGCCCTGCGCTTCGCCTGGGAGAAGCTGGGCCTGCGGCGGGTGGTGGCCATCGCGGCGCCGGAGAACCGGGCCTCGCTGCGGGTCATGGAGAAGCTGGGCCTGCGTTTCGAGCGGCTGGCCAGCCGGCGCGAGCTCGGGTTCCCCCCGCCGGACCTCGATCTCGTGATCTACGGGATCGAGCGCCCGCCGTCGGCGCCGCCGATCGGCGCCTGACGCGCCGGCGTCCCCGTCGGCGCCGCCCGCACGTATTGCGGCGGCCAGGGGAGGACGGCGCCCAGCTCGCGCGCCGCGTGGAAAGGCCAGTAGGGGTGCCGCAGGAGCTCACGCGCCAGCAGCACGCAGTCCGCCTGCCCGGTGCGGACGATGGTGTCGGCCTGCGCCGCGGCGGTGATGAAGCCGAGCGCTCCGGTCGCGACGCCGGCCTCCCGCCGGATGCGCTCGGCGAAAGGCACCTGGTAGCCGGGTCCGGCGGGAATCTTGGCGTCGGGCACCGCGCCGCCCGAGGAGCAATCGACGAGATCGACGCCGCGGTCGCGCAGGCGGCGCGCCAGCTCGACGGATTGATCGGCGTCCCAGCCGCCTTCTTTCCAGTCGGTGCAGGACAACCTGACGAACACCGGCAGTGACTCGGGCCACACCGAGCGGATGGCGGCCGCCACCTCGAGGCACAGGCGCACGCGGTTGTCGTAGGAGCCGCCGTACTCGTCGCCGCGGGTGTTGACCAGCGGCGACAGGAACTCGTGGATCAGGTAGCCGTGCGCCGCGTGGATCTCGGCGACGTCGAACCCCGCCTCGCGGGCACGCAGCGCCGCGGTCCGGAACGCGGCGGCCACGGCGGCGAGGTCGGCGGCGGCCAGCGCACGGGGGACCGGGTAGCCGTCCGTGAACGGCGAAGCGGTCGGGCCGACGGCTTCCCAGCCGCCGTCCGCCGGCGCGATGGCGCCGCTGCCGTCCCAGGGCCGCCGCGTGCTGGCCTTGCGCCCGGCATGCGCGAGCTGGATGCCCGCCGCGGCCCCCTGGCCCTTCACGAAGCGCACGATGCGGGCCAGGCCCTCGACGTGGCGGTCGTCGTAGATGCCGAGGTCCTGCGGGCTGATGCGGCCGTCGGCCGTGACCGCCGTGGCTTCCGTGAACACCAGCGCCGCGCCGCCCACGGCGCGCCCGCCGAGGTGGACGAGGTGCCAGTCGGTCGCGAAGCCGTCCTCGCACGAGTACTGGCACATCGGCGAGACCAGGATCCGGTGGGGGAGCTGGAGAGAGCGCAGCCGCAGGGGCTCGAAGAGGTGGGGCATGGCGGGAAGGATATCCTCGTCCTTTCTCTCCGTGGCGCGGGTGGGTTGGTGCAGGGCGCCGGCGTGGCTTGCCGCGCTCCCTTTCCCGATTCATGGCACGCTTCGGCTCATGCTCCGAGCAAGGAATTCTTTGAGCACCAAAGCGCTGTTGTGCTCCTCGTCCCGCGCGGCATACACGAGCGTGATGGTGCCTCTCCTGGCCTTACTCACCAAGACAGCAACGGCCTCTTGCTTGGCTGTGAGCTCTTTCCAGTACCGCTGCTCGAACTCCTTCCACCGTGCCGGATCGTGTCCGAACCACTTGCGCAGCTCCGGGCTGGGAGCCACGTCTTTGAGCCACAGGTCCACCGCGACCCGTGCCTTGGTCAGTCCACGCGGCCACAGCCGCTCCACGAGAATCCGTTGACCATCGGCCGGGGTGGCCTCTTCATACGCACGTTTCAGATGAATCATGGCTGATACCTCCGTCCGTTGGTCTTCGCGCCGGATGTCGCTGCTCTCGTGTCAGTGCCTGTATCGAGTGTGGATCCATATCATGGGACGGTTCTGCCGGTAGAGAACGCGCCTCTGCAGGCTTGCCATCGGGACTACTGCTCGGGCTGGCCGCGGTTGGCGGCGTCTTCTTGCAGCAGATCGGCGAGCAGGACGATGCGGCGGGAGAGCGAGACCAGGTCGACGTACTCGTCGCGGGTGTGCATGCCGCCGCCGATGGGGCCGAGGCCGTCGAGCACCTGCAGGCGGCCGGGATCGGGCAGGAAGTTCGGGAAGGAGATGCCGCCGCGCTCCTCCTCGACCTCCAGGCGCCAACCGCGGGCGGCGGCGAGCGCCACGGCGCGAGCGCACCACGCCTGCTGCGGGCCGCGCGGATCGACGGGCGGGATCATCCGGCCGTGCCGGAATGCGAGGGTGGTGCCGGTCGCGGCGCCGATGGCGGCGGCCAGGCCGGCCAGCCGGAGCGCGGTCTCTTCGCCCGAGGCGGCGGTCGAGAAGCGTGCCTCCCCCTCGGCGATCGCGGCGTCCGGCACGACGTTGAGCTGGCGCTCGGTGCCGAGCCAGTCGTGCGCCGCCGCCAGGTGGTCGACGAAGCTCGCGTCCCCTGCCACCAGCCGTCCGACGTTGACCGCCGGCCGGGCGCGCACGCTGGCGCCGGCCGTCGGGTTGGCGGGGCCTACAGGGTCTACCGCGGCCGGTCTGTCCACCCTGCCTGGCACGGCCGGCGCATTCTGCGCGGCCGTCGCTTCGAGGCACCAGCGCGCGGCGGCCAGCAGGGCGGAGCGACCCTCGGCGAGGTGCAGTCCGGAATGCGCCGACTTGCCGCGCGCCTCGAGCCGCCAATCGAAGAGGCCTCGCCGCCCTCCGACCAGCGTCTCGGCTCCCGGCGCGCTGCCTGGCTCGCCGGGCTCGAGCACCCAGAGCGCCCGCGCCCCGGCACCCCAATGCTCCACCGCCGCGCGGGCCAGCTCGCCGCCCACCTCCTCGTCGGGCACCGCGACCAGCAGCAGGTCGGCGGGGGGAGCCGCGCCGCGCCGGGCGAGCAGGTCGAGAGCG
>DATDGZ010000238.1:0-10318 GCA_036521795.1 Thermoanaerobaculia bacterium
ATGGGGATCCAGGAGATGAATGCGGACGTTGGCGATGGGGTGGCCGATGGGCACGCCGCGGCGGTCCTCGCCGCGCCGGCACTGCCAGTGGGTCACCTCGATCGCCGTCTCGGTGGGGCCGTAGAGGTTGTGCAGCGCCACCCCCGGCAGGCGGGCGAAGCAGCGCTCCTGCACCTCGAAGCCGAGCGCCTCGCCGCTCGCCAGGACGCGCGTGAGCGCGGTGCAGCGGTCGAGATCCGGCGTTTCCAAGAACACCTGCAGCATCGAGGGCACGAAGTGGACGGTGGTGATGCCGCGCTCGGCCAGGGTCCTCGCCAGGTACCCCGCGTCCAGGTGGCCGCCGGGACGGGCCAGCACCAGGCGGGCGCCGGTGACCAGCGGCCAGAACAGCTCCCAGAGCGAGACGTCGAAGCTGAGCGGGGTCTTCTGCAGCACCCGGTCCTCCGGCGTCAACGGCTGCAGCTCCTGGAACCAGAGCAGGCGGTTGACGATGCCGCGGTGGCTGTTCATCGCAGCCTTCGGCTTGCCGGTGGAGCCCGAGGTGTAGAACACGTAGGCGAGCCGGTCCGGTCCCCGGTCGGGCCGCGCTTCCTGGAATTCGCGGAGCCGGCGCGCCGCGGCCGCCGGCTCCACGGCCGCCGCGGCCTCGACGGTGGCTGGTTCCGCGGTGGCTGGTTCCGCGGTGGCCTGTTCCGCGGCCGCCTCCGCGCTGTCCCTGGGCGCCGCCGCCGCCGCCCGGTCTCCGCCTGCCGGCGAGGGCACGGCGACGCCGTCGAGGACCAGGCGCGGCGGGCCCTCGAGCGGCATCGCCGCGGCCACGCGCTGCTCGACCAGCAGCACCCGGGGAGCGGCGTCGGCGAGCATGTAGGAGATGCGCTCGTACGGATAGCCGGGATCGATCGGCAGGTAGGCGGCACCGGCGGCGAGGATGCCGAGAATGCCGATGACCATGGCGAGCGACCGCTCCGCGGCGAGGCCGACGATGGTCTCCGGCCCGACCCCCAGCTCGGCCAGCGCCGCCGCCAGGCTTGCCGCCGACGCCGCGAGCTGGCCGTAGGTCAAGGTCTCGCCGTCGATCTCCACAGCGACGGCGGCGGGCGAGCGTTCGGCTTGCGCGGCCACCAGCTCGTCGAGCGCCAGCGCCGCGAGGTCGCTCTCGCCGTGGCGGAAGGCGCGGCGAGTGTCGTTCCAGGCCAGCAGTTGCCAGCTCTCGGCGGCATCCAGCAGCGACAGCTCCGCGAGCGGGACGTCCGGCGCCGCCGTGGCGGCGCCGGCGAGTGCCCGCAGGAAGCCGCTCCAGCGGGCGGTGGTGGCGGCGTCGAACAGGTCGGTGTTGTAGACCAGCAGCGCCGCGACCTCCTCGCCTTCGTCCGCCGCCTCGAGAGTGAGATCGAACTGCGCGGCGCGCCTGGGCAACGCCACCGACTCGAGCTCCAGGCCGGCCAGCCGCAAGTGGCTGCCGGGCAGCCCGAGCGCAAAGCCGGCCAGGCCGTGGCGGTCGGGGCGATGCGCTTTCTGCATCACGAAGCTGGCCTGGAACAGCGGCGAGCGGCCGGGATCGCGCCGCGGTTGCAGGCGCTCGGCCAGCAACGGGAAGGGATAGTCCTGGTGGCGGAAGGCGGCCAGCACGCGGCGCCGGGTCGCCCCCAGGAGCTCGGCGAAGCCGGGGTCGCCGGCGAAGTCGGCGCGCAGCGCCAGCGGGTTGACGAAGTAGCCCACCACGCCCGCGAGGTCCGCGGAGCCGCGCCCGGAGACCGGCGACCCGACGACCACCTCGCGCTGGCCGGAGAGCCGCGCCAGCAGCGCCTGGAAGACCGCGAGCAGGGCCATGAACGGCGTCGCCCGCCGCTCCGCCGCGTGGCTCCGCAGCGCCAGCGTGGTCTCGGGCGACAGGCGCAGCGGCCCGGCGGCGCCGCCGAAGGTCTGCTGCCGCGGGCGCTGCCGATCGGTGGGCAGCTCGAGCGGCGGCAGCGGACCCGCCAGCTCCTGGCGCCAGAAGTCCCACGACGCCTTGCCCCGGGGACCCGCCAGCATCGCTTCCTGGCGGCGGGCGTGGTCGGCATAGGTGAGCGGCAGCGGCCGCAGCCCGGGCGGCCCGGCCCGTCCGTCCTCGGCGGCCGGTCGATACAGTGCCGCCAGCTCGCCGATCAGCACCTCGAGCGACCAGAAGTCCGCGACCAGGTGATGGATGGACAGCACGACGACGGGATCGCGCACGACGTCCGGCGCGCGCCTCGCACCCGGCGTTCCCGGCGTGCCGGCCCCGTCGAGAACGCCGGACCCGGCGCCCACCAGCACGGTCACGCGCAGCAGCGGACCGCGTCGCAGGTCGAACGGGCCCCAGGCGGCGGCGAGGAGAGCCTCCGGGGCCGCCGCGCCGGCCGCGACGGTGCCCTCCACCGGGCCGGGCGCCACGGTGCCGTCGTGGGCTCTCCCGGCCGATGTTGCCGCGTGTGCCGCCGTACCGTCCGCCGCCGTGCCGTCCGCTACCGCCGCGTGCGCCGCCGCGCCGTCAGCCGCCGTGCCGTCCGCTACCGCCGCGTGCGCCGCCGTGCCGTCCGCCGCCGTGCCGGCATCCACTTCTTCGAGCACCAGCTCGTACCGCGGCTCGCCGGGAGGATGGACGGTGGCGACCGGCGCCCCGCCCCGCTCGGCGAAAGTGGTCCGCAGCGCCGGATGGCGCTCCACCAAGGCGGCGCAAGCCTGGCGCAGCGCCGCGAGGTCGAGATCGCCGCGGACGCCGGCGGCCCCCGCGATGACGTAGGCGGCGCCGCGCGGCGCCAGCCGGTCGAGGAAGTAGAGCGCCCGCTGCCCCAGGGTGAGCGGGACCTCCTCGCCGCCGGCCGAGCCGAGGCCGCCCGGGCCCGGCGACGCGGCCACTGCCGGCGGCGCCGACAGCCGCGGGGGCGATGCCGGCGGCGTCGGCGATGTTGCCGGCGCAGGCGACGCAGGCAACGCAGGCGCGGCAGGTGGCGCAGGTGGCGCGGGCGGCTCCGCCACGGCGACGAGCTTCCCGGCAAGCTCGGCCGCGAGCTCGGAGACGCTCGGGCCGTCCAGCAGAGTGGCGATCGACAGCTCGACGCCCAGGCCGGTCTCGACCTCGTGCGCCAGCTGGACCGCATACAGGGAATCGAGTCCCAGGGCGCCGAGCGGCGTCGCGGGATCGAGGCGCGACGCCGACAGTTCCATCACGGCGGCGACGCGGTCCAGCAGGAACGCCTCGACCCAGGCGATCACGGTGGCCTCGTCGAGCTCCGCCAGCCGCTCGCGCAGCGCCGCCGGGGCCGCCTCAGGTTCCGGGGCGGGCGGGTTCATGGCACGGCGGTGCCCCCCGGCGGGCTCGCCGGGACCGGCGCAGCCTCGGCCATGGGACCGCCGAGGACGCTCGCTCCCAGCACGGCCAACCTGCCGCCGAGCAGCGCCGCGCGGCAGGCGCGCCGCTGGATCTTGCCGCTCGAGGTCTTGGGAATGGTGCCGGCGCGCAGCAGCACCACCTGCTGCACCTGCGCCTCGTGCTGCTCGGCGACCGCCCGGCGGACCGCCTCGGCGATGGCCTCGACGCTCTCCGGGTCCAGGGGCGAGTCGTTCGGGGTGCGCTCGTGCTCGTGCACCACCACCAGCCGCTCCTCCTGGCCAAGCTCGATCGAGAAAGCGGCGCCGCAGCCCGGGCGCAGTGCCGGATGGCTGCGCTCGACGGTCAGCTCGATGTCCTGCGGGTAGAGGTTGCGGCCGCGGATGATGATCAGGTCCTTGAGCCTGCCGGCGATGAACAGCTCGCCGCCGTCGAGGAACCCGAGATCGCCGGTGCGCAGGAACGGCGCCGGACTCGCCTCCGCTCCCGCCCGCGACCCTCCCGGGTCGTCCTTCGCCAGCCGGCCGTCGAACGTCTCGGCCGTCTCCACCGGGCGCTGCCAGTAACCCTGCGCGACGCTCGGGCCGCGCAACCACACCTCGCCGATCGCGCCGCCGGCGCATGGCGTCAGGGTGGCGGGATCGACGATGGCGAGCTCCTGGCCGGGCCAGGCGCAGCCGCACGACACCAGGGTGCTGCTGGCCGGATCCGCGGCCGGCAGCGGCCTCGCCTCGCCGGCCTCGAGCAGGGCGCGGTCGAAAGCGGCGACCCGCGGCACGCCGCGGACCTCCCCGGGTCCCGCGCCGCCGGTCACGAAGAGCGTGGCCTCCGCCAGGCCGTAGCAGGGAAAGAAGGCGTTGGCCTGGAAGCCGCAGCCGCCGAACGCCTCGGCGAAGCGCACCATGGTCTCCGCCCGCACCGGCTCGGCGCCGTTGAAGGCGGTGTCCCAGCTCGACAGGTCGAGGTCGGTGCGGTCGGCAGGAGAGATCTTCCGCGCGCACAGGTCGTAGGCGAAGTTGGGGCCGCCGCTGGTGGTGGCGCGGTAGCGCGAGATCGCCGCCAGCCAGCGCTTCGGGCTCTGCAGGAAGGCGATCGGCGACATCAGGACGCAGCGCGCGCCGAGGTAGAGCGGCTGCATGACGTTGCCAATCAGGCCCATGTCGTGGTACAGCGGCAGCCAGCCGACGATCACCGATGCCGCCGTCTGGCCGAAGGCCTGCCGGATCGTCTCCTCGTTGTGGAGCAGATTGCCGTGGGTGACCATCACGCCCTTGGGCGCCGCGGTCGAGCCGGAGGTGTACTGCAAGAAGGCCATGGTCGAGCCGGAGGCCCCGGGATCGGTCCAGGTCTCGGCCTCGTCGAGCGGCACCGCGTTGGTCGCCAGCAGGCGCAGCGCCGAGAGATCCGGCACCTGCGCCGCCATGCCGCCGATCATCGCCGCGAGCTCGGTCGTGGTGAGGGCGACCGCCGGACGGGCATCGCGCGCGATCTCGAGCAGCCGCGGCAGGGTGCGGGCCGAGCGCGGCGGGTAGGCCGGCACGGCGACCACGCCGGCATAGAGACAGCCGAAGAACGCGGCCACGAACTCCAGCCCCGGCGGATACAGCAGCAGGGCCCGCTGGCCGCTGGCGCCCAGCCGCTGCAAGGCCGCGGCGATCGCCCGCGCCCGCAGGTCCAGGCCCGCGTAGCTGAGCTGAGCCACGTCCTCGCCGCCCCGTTCGGGCAGGAAGGTATACAGCGGCTGGTCGCCGAGGGTGGCGGCGCGCGCCCTCCCCAGCTCGACCAGGCTCTGCCATGGCAGGCGCGGGAGCGAGGCGGCGGGCGCCGAGGGCGCCGTGGCGGCCGCGGCCGCGGTGTGGGTCAGAGGCGTGGTATCCAGTTCCATCAGGCTCCTCCTGTGGGATCGGCTGGCATCGGTGGCGTCGATCGCGGGGGGCGTCGATCGCGGGTTGGCGGCCGCTCGCGCGCGCGGCGATCCCCATGTATCTGGTGCTGCCTGGTGGGCAGCCTGGGACGAGCGCCGGGAACTCCGGGGGCCTATCGGCGGTCCAAACGAGCAAGAGAGGCGCCTCTCGAGCGCGCGGCCGCAAACCGGCGGCCACGCTCCTTGCCAAGGAGAGCCTCATGTTCGCGTGTCACTGGACGGCTCCGCAGGGCGGCCGGTCTGCCGGCCGCAAGCGCGCCTGGATCCTCACCTCCTCCCTGCTGCTGCACGTGGTCGCGCTGGCGACCCTCGCCGGCGCCGAAGCCTGGCAGGTGCGGGCCGTCGCCGAGCCGCCGATTCCCGAGGTCTTCGAGGTGCAGCTGCCGCTGCCCCTGCTGCCGGCACCGCCGCCGCCGCTGAACGAGCCCAAGAAGGTCGCGGCGGACAGCCCGCGGCCACGCTCAACGCCCCTCCCGGAGCTGGCCCCGCTGACGCCGCCGCCGCCGATGCCGACCCAGCCGGACCCGCTGGCGGCCGACAGGCCCATCCCACCGCCGGCCGACCCCCAGCCGGCCGACCCGCGGTTGGCGTCCGACGTCGACCCCTTCGGCGGCGGCCGCCGCGGGAACGGCAACGGCACCGGCGATGCGACCTCGGGCCGCGGTACCGGCAATGGCGACGGCGACAACGTTGCGCTGCCCATCGGCGGCGCGATCAGCCGGCCGCAGATCATCCCCGGCACCAAGGTCGAGCCGCGCTACACCGAGCTGGCGCGCCAGGCACACCTGCAGGGAGTCGTGGTGCTGCGGGCCGTCATCGACGAGCGCGGCAACGTCATCGACATCGAGCTCCGGAAGCGGCTGCGGTTCGGGCTCGACGAAGAGGCGGTCAAGGCGGTCAGCCAGTGGAAGTTCACCCCCGCCCTGCTGAACGGCCGCCCGGTCAAGGTGTTCTTCGACCTCACCGTGGTCTTCGAGGTGCGGTAGGTGTCGCGTCCGGCGGGGCGCTATGCTCCCGCCGGACGCTCGCAGCGATGTTCGAGGACTCGACGCCACAGCGGGCCACGGCGCGGCGAAGCGCCTGGCCGCTCGCCATCTCCGTGCTGCTGCACGTCGGCGCGATCGCGGCGCTGGTGGTTGCCGGTGCGCGCGGCCCGGCTCGCGATGCGGGCGAGCGGCCGATCGACGTCCTGTTCCTGCGCGCGGCGAACGGCGCGACCGAGGCCCCCGCCGCAGCCGCGGCATCGCCGGCCGAGCGCCAGGCCGCGCGCGAGCGCCAGGCCATGGTCGACCGGCTGGTGCAGCCGGCGGGCATTCCAGGCACCGAGCCGGCGGCGGCCGCCGCGGCCCCGGGGACAGCTCGTGCTGGCTCGCCGGACCGGCGGCGCACACCCGAACCCGCAGGCGCCGAGGCTCCCGGCGGCGAGGCCGACCTGCCGGTCGAGGCTGGCGGCGGCATCGTCAGCCCGGTGCTCATCGAGAGCAGCGGCGTGAAGCCCGTCTACCCCGAGGAAGCGCTGCGCGCCGGTCTCGAGGGCCTGGTGGTGCTCGAGGCGATCGTCGACGAGCGCGGCAAGGTCGGCGACGAGATCAAGGTGGTGCGCGGCCTGGGCCACGGCTTCGACGAAGCGGCGGTCGCGGCGGTCCGCCAATGGCGCTTCCGGCCCGCCACCCGCGACGGCAAGCCGATCAAGGTCCGCCGGATCTTCCCCATCGTCTTTCGGCTCCAGCCGTGAGGCCGGGGTAGTGCTCTAACAGTGAGTGTCTGGGTCCAAGCGGCCCTTCGTCGGCCCTTCTCCCGGGGCGGGGAGAACTTCGCTCGCTTGGCCCAGGCGCCTCTCTGCAGAGATCCGGCGCAGCCAGACTTTGGCCAGCCAGCAGGGTTCCTGGCCGAGGACCTTCGAGAGCCGCGCCAGGGTAATGCGGACGGCCGATTAAGCAGTCTGTGCCGCCACTCCTCGGTAGTCACGGCTCGTTGAGCGCCGAACCGCTGAGGATTGCCGCCCAATTTATTGTGGCCTTCAGCACCTGGTCCTTGCGCACCGGGGTCACAACGAGGTAGGGCGCGCCGTGGAATGCGGCCGGCCCCTCCTCCTCGTGACCGGGGAAGATCGGGGGCAGCACAAAGATCCCCATGAAGTCGGTGTTGAAGTCGCCCGAACAGTCCACGCTCTGCCCACCGCGGCACTGCGGGAACACCGTCACGTCCCCGGTCGTAAGTCGCCCTCGGCCATCCCAATTCACATGGAACTCGAGGGCTACGGGACCGCTGGTCGAGTAGCAGGAGCCTTCGGGAGGGCACACGTACTGCACGATGTAGATGTTGGCGCGGTAGACGTGCGGGTCGGCACCGCGGAAGAGCGTCACGTTGTAAGCCTCGAGCCCACAATCCGCGCCGTTTAGGTCCAAGAGGTAGCACGAGGACGGCGCGAGCGTTCGCGCCAGGATCTCGAAGACATGCGTATCGAAGTCCGTGATCGTGCCGCCGCAGCTCTCATCCAGCCGATCCTCGGCGATGCCCGGACCCGTGCCCGAGGCCGCTGGTAAAAACTCGGCCGGCAAGCCAGTGAGCTCAGGCGTCGCGTGCGCGGCGTTGTTGATCACGAGTGCCGAAGAAGGCGGCCTTACCGAGTCGCCCGGCATGGCCTCGAGGTCGAAATTCAGGATCTGCGGGCAGGTGATATCGAAGGCACACACCGGCTGCGGGTCGACGCTCATGCAGCAGCCGCCTGGCCCCGTATCGTTTGGGACGACGTGATCCACGACCAGGCTGGTACCAGGATCTCTGCGCACCAGGGTCGCCTGAGGTCCCGGGGGCATGTGCGGGTCGAGGACCCCCGCTCCACTCTTGAAGAGCAGGTCGAAGGCTAGGTCAATCTCGCCGAAGTGCTCCATGCCCGCCATGAAGTCGTTCCAACTGTCGGGCTCGAGAAGACGCACGAGACCAGTGAAGCTGGCGCCTTGGCCGGCGCTCCTCCACACTGCGGTGTTGCCCAGGCTCGCCTGGCCGCTGGCCACGGCAGCCATGCGACGCTGAACGCGGGCCAACTGCATCTCGCTGCAGGCGACCTCGCTCGGCGTAAGGGGAAACGTCCGCGCTACCGGCGCAGCCCAACCCATGCTCGTCGAGGCCAGCGCTCCAAAAACGTAGAGTAGACTGCGACGCATGAAACCTCCTCGCTGCGGCATCTCCACCGGCACTACGGCGAGATGAAGAGTGCGATGTCGTAGGCATAGCCCGGTGAAGGGTTGAGCGGCATCGATCCGGCCCCGCCCGGCACGCAGCTCGTAGTGCCCGTCCAGGTGATGCTCTGAGTTGCAATGGGGTTCACGAGGCCGTTCGACATCGGGAAGGCCGGGTCAATCCAGTAGGCGGTATATCTGCCGCTCGTGCTGCCGAGGCAGACCGAGAGCCCCTTCTCCTGGTGTTGCGGTTGGTTCAGCGGCATCCGGTAGCCGTCCTGTACCAAGTTCCGATCTCTGCTCTGGTGGATGTAGAGCAACCAGCGCTTCGTTGCGGCAGTGGCCGTAGGCTCGACGGCGGCCCAGAATTTGTTAATAGCTCCACCTTGGACCGGAGGCTCGGGATAGGGCGCGATGTCTATCCAGTCCGGCGGCGCGTTCGGTCCGACGCCGCTCGTGGAAGTGATGAGGTTCCGGCCGATATTAGCCGGCCCGGCGAGAAAGCTCCGCAAGGCGCCCATCTGGCGGCGCGTCTCGCAGTAATAGATGTTTGAGGGCGTTGAAGGCGGCGGGCAGGTGGGGACGGGACAGGCATAGCCGAACTGATTGTAGACGCCGCCCTGGTTCACCATGAACTCCCACGCTTCTACCCTGCCCTCCGCCACGCCTTCAGCGGAATTCGCGCGGAGATTGCAGCCGCCGGCGACGATCTTCGTCTCGTTGAAGCCGAGTATCTTCGTTTGGGAATAGTAGGCGCGGCCGAGGCGAATGGCTCCCAGGCCATCCTCGATTCCGGTCCCGGAGAGTGGATTCAGCCTGGTATAGTGGCTGTTGATGATGCTCGCATCCCCGGTATACGGACCCGAACCAGTCGGCCCGCCCGGCCGCGTGCCGCTGCGGAACTCGTCGGCGTCGGTAAAGGTGGACGCCTCAACCGCAACCTGCTGGCTAACCCCATACTTGGCTATCTGCGCCTTGAGTTCCTTCGCGATGGTGTCTTGCCAGGCGGCCACCGTCGCTGCGGCGGTCGTGGACTGTGTGTTCCAGCCAGTGCATAGCGCTGGCTTTTGTGGCTGAATCCACTCCGGCTCGTTTGCTACTTCGTAGTAAACATTCGAGAACGAGTGCAGGTACTGTACGGTCCAGTCGACCACGTTCATGACGTAGGACTGCATTGCCAGGTATTGAGGCGAGGAGGCGTTTACAAACTGCACCGGGTCGGTGAAGCCGGGCAAGGGCGTGCCAACCTTCAGATAGGCATGTCCTGGGTACCACGGGCTCAGTGCAAGATACGGCGTCTGAGGCGAGAAGATCGTGACCTCGACGTACATGTTCTTGCTCGCTGCGTAGCTGACGACCGCTTGGAGGTTCTGAAAGTATCCCGTGTTCGGGCTGTCGAGATACCAGCGTCCGAGACCGTCGCCGAGCTTAACGGTGCTGTCATATTGAAACGGCTGATCGATCGGAGAGGAGTTCTTCGCATCGTAGGATAGTTGGGCGAGACCGCGTGGTCGATCTCGCGGGTCAGGGCGCCGGCCTGCACGGCGCGGATGCCCATGACGCCACAGCCGGCGGCCTTGGCGGCGGCGACGATCTCGCGTGGCCGGGCCGGCCCGCCGAAACGGTTGAGGCCGCCGGCGCTGTCCATCAGGTTGGCGATCGCCTGCACGACCGCCGGCTTGCGATCGAGCCCCAGCGCGGCCAGCACCCCGTCCGGCTGGCCGATACCAGTGACGCCCCAGTGGGCGATCTTGCCGGCCGCCTTCAGCGACTCCATCGCCGGGACCACCTCGGCCTCGTACTGCGAGAAGCGGGTCGCCACCTGGTCCTGGCGATCGGCCCCGTGGGCGTAGGTGAAGC
>DATDGZ010000239.1:0-11969 GCA_036521795.1 Thermoanaerobaculia bacterium
GCCGCCCCAGGCGGCCGAGGCCGGCGGAGGCGGCGCCGGTGCCGGCGCCGGCGCGCTGGACCGGCCGTCGCTCGCCGGCGACGGCCACCGGGCGATCTTCTCCTGGCCCGGCGGCGGCTCGGAACGCACCGCCTCGTGGCAGCCCTGGCAACCGCCCGCCGCCGCCCCGGCCGTCGCAGCCCTCGGCGATCAACCCGGCGATCGACGCGAGCGCCGGGACCAGCGCGAGACGCCCGCGCAGCAGCGCCGGCCTGCCGGCCTGCGCCGCGCGCCGCCGGTCCCCCTGGACGCCTCGTCCCAGACCTATGTCGCCTTCGGCGACAGCATCACCTCCGGCTATCGCGATCCCTTGGGCATCGGCTATCCCGGCCGGCTGGGGGCGTTGCTGAGCGCGGACCTGAACGTGCCGGTGACGGTGATCAATGACGGCCTGTTCGGCGAGACCACGGGCGAGGGACTGACGCGCATCGGCAGCGCGCTGCAGCCCGGCGTCACCGCGGTGCTCTTGATGGAAGGCACCAACGACATCAACGCCAAGGTCTCGATCGACACCATCGTCCAGAACCTCGACCTGATGGCCGGGCAGGCCGAGACGGCCGGCATCGCGGCGGTCCATGCCACCGTCATCCCCCGCCTGAAGACCGCCGATACCGACCCGACCAACGTGATCACCGCGACCCTCGCCGGCGCGATCCGCGAGCTCGCCTGGGAACGCAGCCGCACGCTGGCGGATCCGTTCGAGGTCTTCTTCTATCTCACGCCCGACGCGATGTCCTTGGATTACCTGGGGGGCGGCGACAAGCTGCACCCGAACGGCGCCGGCTACGCCCTGCTCGCCCAGACCTTCGCCGACGCGCTGACCGGCGCCGACCACGTGCCGCCGGTCATCGGCACGGTGAGCCCCGGCGACGGCCTGCAGAACGTGCCGGCGAATGTGGGGATCCAGCTCGACGTGCTCGACTTCGGCGCCGGCATCGACGTCGCCAACACCCAGCTGTTGATCGACGGCCAGGCGGTCGCCGTGACGCCGACGGGCGACCAGCGCAGGCTCCAGTTCCTCTACCAGCCGGCGGCGCCGATTGCCGGGGTGGTCTCCATCGGCTTACAGGCCCAGGACCTCGCCACGCCGCCCAACACCTTCACCGGCACGGTCTCCACCTTCGAGGTGGTCGGCACGTTCTTCCTGCCGGGCGACCTCAATCAAGACGGCATCGTCGACGGCCTGGACCTGCTCCTCTTCGCCCCCTGCTTCGGCGCCCATCGCTACGACCCGAACTTCCAGCTCGTCTGCGATCTCAACGGCGACGGCATCGTCGACGGCAGGGATCTCGCGATCCTGGCGTTCAACTTCGGCAAGCGGTCGTTCTAGTCCTCGCCGACTGCGGCGACCCAGAGGCACGAACCCGTCCCTGACCCGTGGCTCGCGAGGCCGCCGCGGCGGCCGGGTCAGGAGGGTGGGAAGCCGCCGAGGCCGGCGAGCTGGCCGGCGCCGGCGGCCCGCGAGGGATCGAGGGCGGCAAGCTTCTGCTGCGCGGTCTGGCGATACGGCGATTGCGGGAACTCGTCGACCAGCCGCTGATAGGTCTGGATCGCTTCCTGATCGCGGTTGAGCTGCTCGAGCGTCATCGCCAGCTGGTAGAGGGTCACGTCCTGGGGCAGCGGCGCATCCGATTGGTCGAGCATCTCCCGCAGCTGCTGCGCCACCTGCTGTGCCTTGCCCTGGCTACGTTCGAGCTCCAGCAGATCGATGCGCGCCTGGACGGCCAGCACGTGGTCGCCGTGCTTCTTGGCGAAGTCGCTCCACAGCTGCCGGGCTGCCGCCACCTTGCCGGCGGCGGCGTCGAGGTCCGCCAGGTACAGCGAGGCCACGTCCGCGGCATCGGTCCAGCGGTAATCGCCATGCACCCGCTCGAACAGCTCGCGGGCGCGTGCCTGGCGGGCCGCCTCGCTGGCGAAGCTCGGGTCGGTGGAATCGTTCGGCTTGGCGCCGGTGGCATCGATCGGCGCGCCGTACACCTTCACCGCCGCCGCCAGCGCCTGGTTGGCGACGTCCGAGCGATGGGCGATGTAGAAGTAGCTCACGAGCCCGATCAGCACCGCCAGCAGCACGGCCCCGACCGTCATCAGCAGCTCCCGCGTGTGGCTCTCCGCGAAGTCGACGCCGCGCCCCACCGCCGAGGCGAGCTCGTCGCGCTTGATGTCCTTACGAGTAAGACGTTGACTCATCACCGGCTCCCATCGGTTTCCCGCACCTGGACAACCCCACTCAAAGACCCGTCAGGCTATCACACCAGCGAGCCAGCGAGCCGCCCTGGGGCCCAGGAGTGGGTCCGTTACCCACGGCCCCCCGGCCGGGCCATGCCCCCCCCGTCGAGGTCCAGATCACCAGAGCTGCCTGGCTCTCCCTTCTCTGCTGGCTCAGGGGCTCTGCTGGCCTCAGGGGGTCACCACGATTCTGCGCCCGGATTGTCCCTGACGTCGCCACGCCCTTGCGACATCTGCCAGCGGAACTCGCTCGGTCTCGATGCGGAGCTCCCCGCGGGCCGCCCGCGCCATAACCTGCTGCATGGCCTCTACCAGAACCTCGCGTGACGGTATCCCCGCGGTACCGAGGATCGTCAACGCCGTGCTGCGCAGGACCGCAGCCGGCAACGAGATCCTCGGCCCGGCGCTCTCGCCCACTTGCACGAGACGCGTCTCCTTCGTTGCTACCGCAAATTCCGACTTGGTAATCGCCGCAAGCAGCGCCTCCGTAGGCCGCCCCCACAAGTAGTCGATAATGACGTCGAAGCCTTGGTCTCCCGCCGCACGCGCGAATGCGTCCTTGAGAGAGTCCTGAAGCTGGTCGAGCTGGATCGTCGCGTCCGCGCCCAGCTCGCTCAGCATGCTGAGCACTCTCTCATTGCGTCCCGCACCTATCACGCGCCTCGCCCCGAGCAGCTTCGCCATCTGGACCGCCAGCTGTCCGATGACACCCGTCGCGCCCAGGATGAGGACAGTCTCGCCCGGCGCAAGCTTCGCGCGTTGCGTGAGCGATAGCCAAGCAGAAATGCCCGGATTCGGCAGCGCCGCTGCCCTGTCGTCATCGAGGCCGGAGGGCACCGGGAAGCAATACGCGCGTGGCACGACGGTGCGCTCCGCCATCGCGCCGTAAGGCCGCCTCGGTCCACCGAAGAATACCCGCGTACCATCCTCGAGATCCCCAACTCCGTCTGTTCCGCACACCACCGGCAATTCACGAGGGCTGGCATAGTGCGAGCCCCTGGCCAGTTGCTTGTCGATGGCTTTGAGGGACGCGGAGCGGACGCGCACAACCGCTTCGTCTGTGCCCGCCGTCGGTTCAGCAAAATCCTCGCATCGCGGCACCTTCCCAAGCTCATGCAGAACCGCAGCCTTCATTCTTACCTCCACCGCCTCGTGCCACTCCATCGTATCAGCGGTCACGCCCGCCAGAGACCAGCGGCAGGGCTGGACGGGCTGGACAGGCCGCACACCGCCGGGCTCCTCGCCGCCGGGAGATAACGCAGAACGGCCGGCGGCGCCGTCGGTGCCCGCCGTCACCTTCGTCGCCGCACACACTGCGGTGCCGTCTCGCGATATCGTCTCCCCGGGATGGAGGAGCCTCCACCCGCTCGCGCGAGAGGTGATGACGATGCCAAGGATGCCGAAGAGCACACCGCTGTTGCTGACACTGATCGCCCTGGGCTGGGCGGCTGCCGCACGGCCTGCCGTGGCCGACTCGTCGATCGGCTTCGGCCTCCACTCGTGGCGGACCGTCGACGACCTGCACAGCGAGGGCTTCGGCAACCTCCGGCGCAGCGGCGTGTCCTACCTGCTCTCCTACCAGTACAGCTTCGCTCCCCTGCTGAAGCTCGAGCTCGACGGGGAGTACTTCGACAAGGGCTTCGGCGGCTCGACCCATTACGCGATCGCGCCGCAGGCCTTCGTCCTCGTCGGCGGCTTCGTGTACGGGGGGCTCGGCATCGGCACCATCTACTCGAAGGACTTCACCCACGACTTCTCGAGCCCGTTCTACGCGGCGCGGGTCGGCGTCGACCTCCACCTGCTCCCCCGTCTCCGCCTGGACGTCAACGCCAACTACCACTTCCAGGCCTTCAACGAGCTCCGGGGAGTCAACACCGGCACCGTCACCGTCGGAGCCGTCGCCAGGTTCAAGATCTGACGCGCCCCCCCCGGCGGAGAGCGGAGAGCGGAGAGCGGCGCGGCGATGACCGAGCGGCACCAGGAGCCGGCGGCGCGGGCGAGCGCCAGGAGCGACGAGAAGGAGACCGGACGGCTCGAGGCCTTCAGCGATGGCGTCTTCGCGATCGCCGTGACCCTGCTGGTGCTCGATTTCAAGGTGCCGAAGCCGGCGGACCTCCCGGCCGGACCGGGGGCCCTCGGCACCCATGGGCTGCTCGCCGCCCTGCTGGCGCAGTGGCCGACGGTGCTGGCCTACCTCACCAGCTTCCTCACCATCCTGGTGATGTGGGTGAACCACCACCTGCTCTTCGGCCTCATCCGCCGCACCGATCACCTCTTCCTGTATCTCAACGGCCTGCTGCTGCTGTTCGTCACTTTCGTGCCGTTCCCGACCGCGCTGGTCGCCGCCTACCTCGGGCGCCCGGGGGCGACGGCCGCGGCGGCGCTCTACAGCGCCACGTACTGCTGCATCGCGATCGTCTACAACGCGCTCTGGCGCCATGCCTCGCGAGACCGCCGCCTGCTCGACAGCGCCGCCTCCCCCGCCGCCATCGCGGAGATCGATCGCAGCTATCGCTTCGGGCCGCCGCTCTACGGCCTGGCCTTCCTGCTCGCCTTCGTCCACCTGACCGCGAGCCTGCTCACCTGCCTCGCCCTCGCCGTGTTCTTCTCGATCACCGGCTCCCGCAGCCGGCGGTAGCGGCAGGGGGGCGCGACGGCACCAGTGCCGGGGCCGTGCTATGCTCCTTACCGATGGAAAGGAGCATGGCATGGCGATCACCACTCTCACCAGCAAGGGGCAGATCACCCTGCCCAGAGAGGTGCGCGAGCACCTGCACCTGGGCAAGGGAGACCGGCTCGAGTTCGTGATCCGCGGCGACGGCGAGGTGCAGGTCAAGCCGGTCGCCGGGTCCTATCGGGAGCTGTTGGGTATGCTCCGGCGGCCGGGGAGACGCCTGCCGCCGGCAGAAGCTCTCGACCGGGAGCTGGCGCGGCAGCTGGTCGAGGACGATGAGAGGATCCGCCGGGGCGGCGCATGAGGGGTCTCGACACCAACCTCCTGCTGCGCGCGCTCACCGCCGACGATGCGGCACAGAGCGAACGGGTGCGTGCTCTCTTCGCAGCGGCCGAGCACACCGGCGAGCGCTTCTTCGTCAGCATCATCGCCCTGTGCGAGCTCAC
The DNA here is from genome assembly GCA_036521795.1 of Thermoanaerobaculia bacterium. GTDB lineage: Bacteria > Acidobacteriota > Thermoanaerobaculia > Multivoradales > UBA5704 > JASLEW01. The sequence goes on from DATDGZ010000239.1 coordinate 5,386, forward strand.
CTGGACGCTGCGCGGCCGGCCCTACGGTCTCGATCGTGATGCGATCGGCGCGGTCGTGGAAAGAATCCTCGGCACCAGCCTGCTCGAGGTTCAGGACCGGGGTCTCGTCCGCCGCGCGCTCGCCGAGTATCAAGCCGGCCGGGCCGATCTCGCCGACTACTTGCTGGGCGGCCAGAGCCTGGCGGCCGGCTGCGCCGACACGGTCACCTTCGACCGGCGGCTGGATGGAGTGGCCGGCTTCTCCCTGCTGGCCTGAGCGAAGGCGAGGGGCGGCCTGCTGCCCGGACTTGAACCCGGGACCCACTGATCCCATTCCTGGCGGCACCTCGGCCGATCAATAGCCCGCGACCTCGAGGACGGCGTCGGCGAATGCCTTCGGCGCCTCCTGTGGCAGGTTGTGCCCGATGCCTCCTGTGATGATCCGGTGCGAATACTTCCCCGAGAATTTCTTGGCATAGGAGCTCGGATCGGAGTGCGGCGCACCGTTGGCATCACCCTCGAGGGTGATGGTGGGCACCGTGATGGCAGGGCTCGTCGCCAGGCGCCTTTCGAGATCGTCGTACTTCGACTCGCCTTCGGCGAGCCCGAGCCGCCAGCGGTAGTTGTGGATCACGATGCTGACGTGATCCGGATTGACGAGGGACGCAGCGCTCCGGGCGAACGTGGCATCGTCGAAGTCCCACTTCGGCGATGCGAGCTGCCAGATGAGCTTCGCGAAGTCGTCGCGGTACTTCTCGTAGCCCGTTCGGCCGCGCTCGGTGGCGAAGTAGAACTGGTACCACCACTGGAGCTCGGCCTGGGGCGGCAGGGGAATCTTCCCGGCTTCCTGGTTGCCGATCAGGTAGCCGCTGACCGCAACGAGCCCCTTACAGCGCTCGGGCCACAGCGCGGCCACGATGTCGGCCGAGCGCGCTCCCCAGTCGAAGCCCGCAAGGATCGCCTGCTGGATCTTGAGAGCGTCCATGAGCGTGACGACATCGAGCGCAAGGGCCGATGGCTGACCGTTCCTGACCGCGTCATTCGACAGGAAGCGCGTCGTGCCGTAGCCGCGCAGGTGCGGCACGATCACCCGGTAGCCGGCCGAGGCCAGCAGCGGAGCGACATCGACGAAGCTGTGAATGTCGTAGGGCCAGCCATGCAGCAGGATGACCGCAGGGCCATCGGCGGGGCCGGCTTCAGCGTATCCGACATTCAGGACGCCCGCATCGATCTGCTTCAGTGCGCCGAGAGACGTGTTCGTCCGCGGCCGGATGGGGGGGATACTTGCCGGCTTCTTCTTCTCCGGCCGTGGCGGCTCAGAGCCGATCAGGCCGAGCTCGGCAGCAGCAAAGGTCAGGACCGCGGTGCTCAACAGGCGGCGGCGGTCATGGTTGATCTCTTCCGACATGTCTTCCTCCAATCATCGCGGCCCGCATTCTTCAATCAACGCAGCGACTTGAACGCCGCGCGCAGCTCCGTCGTGAGGATCTCCGGCTGCTCCCAGGCAGCGAAGTGGCCGCCCTTGTCGACCTTGTTGTAATAGATGAGCTTGGGATACGCCCGCTCCGTCCAGCTCCGCGGGGCCTGGTAGAGCTCCTCCGGGAATGCGCTCACGGCGGCCGGGACGGGGACGTTCTTCGGGGCGAAGAACGGGAGCTTGCTCTCCCAGTAGAGACGAGCCGAAGAGACCGTCGTGTTCGTCAGCCAGTAGAGCGTGACGTTGTCGAGGATGTCGTCTCGCGTGAGCCCCTCGGCCTGCCCGTCGAAGACGCGCGCGATGAGAGCGTAACTGCTCGCGTCATGGTCGATCATCCAGGCCGCCATCCCGACCGGCGAATCCCCGATCCCGTAAAGCGTCTGCGGGCGGTTCGCCATCTCCTGGGCGTAGCCCAGGCCGTGCTTGTAGAAGAAGCTGAGCTGATCATACGCGTGCTTCTCGTCGGCCGAGAGGCCCGGCGGCGCCGGCGCACCGGCAAGCGCCGCCTGGTCGATGTCGGGCGGCACGGTGGCGGGCATGTTGGTGTGAATGCCGATCAATTCCGGCGGCGCGAGCAGAGCCATCTGTTCCGTGACGGCATTCCCCCAATCGCCGCCTTGCGCCACGAATCGTGTGTATCCGAGACGCTTCATCAGCACTACCCACGCGCGCGCGATGCGGATGGGATCCCAGCCGGTCGTCGTGGGCTTGCCGGAGAACCCGTAGCCCGGCAGCGACGGAATCACGACGTCGAAGGCGTCCGCTGCGCTCCCGCCATGCGCCGTGGGATTCGTCAGCGGATCGATGATCTTCAACTGCTCGATGATCGAGCCCGGCCATCCGTGCGTGACGATGAGCGGCAACGCGTTCGGATGCTTCGAGCGCACGTGGATGAAGTGAATGTCGACCCCGTCGATCTCGGTGATGAATTGCGGCAGGGCGTCGAGCTTCGCCTCGCACTTGCGCCAGTCGTACTCGGTCCCCCAGTAGCGCGCGAGCTTCTGAATCGTCGCGAGTTGCACGCCTTGCGACTGATCCGTGACGGTCTCCCGCTCGGGCCACCGTGTCGCCGCGATGCGGCGTTTCAGGTCGGCGAGCGCCTCGTCCGGAAAGTGCACGCGGAAGGGGCGGATGGCGTCGGCGCTGCCCGCTGTCTTCGCTGGTGCTGGCGTTCGTCCGGCGGGCGCCCCGCCGTTCGAGACATCGGACCTGGCGTCCATCAAGGTTGGAGTCATGGCGATCGTTCCTCCTATGAGAAGTGCGGCAAGTGTCCAACCGTGCTTCATGGCTTCTTCTCCTTTCTGATCAGTGGGCTCCGTGCCTCATCCCGCCGGGGCCGCCATGGCGGCGCGCACTGCCCGCGCCCAGCGCGCCCTGGCCTCTTCGCGCCAGCCGCTGGCGGCGGCGGGCTCGAAGCGTCGCTCGGGCTGCCAGCGGGCGGCGATCTCGTCGAGATCGCGGAACACCCCGACGGTCAGTCCGGCCAGGTAGGCGGCGCCGAGGGCGGTCGTCTCGCGCACCCGCGGGCGCACCACCGGCACGCCGGTGAGATCGGCCTGGATCTGCAGCAGCAGGTCGTTGGCCGCGGCGCCGCCGTCGACCCGCAGCTCGCCCAGCGCGGCGGTGCCGGAGCCTGCGGTGCCGGAGCCGGCGACGCCGGCGCTGGCGCCGGAGGGCCCTGCCCGAGACGTGCTCATGGCCCGCCCGGCGAGGTCCTCGGCCATGGCGCCGAGGACGTCGGCTACCTGGTGGGCGATCCCTTCGAGCGCGGCGCGCGCAAGGTGCGCACCCGTCGTGCCGCGCGTCAGGCCCAGCAGGGCGCCGCGCGTCCCGGCCTGCCAGTGCGGCGCGCCGAGGCCGGTGAACGCGGGAACCAGCACCACACCGCCGCTGTCCGGCACGCTGGCGGCCAGCGCCTCGACGTCGCCGGCGGCGCGGATGAGCCCGAGGCCGTCGCGCAGCCATTGGACCGCGGCGCCCGCCACGAAGACGCTGCCCTCGAGCGCGTACTCGGTGCCGCCGGCGAGGCGCCACGCTGGCGAGCAGAGCAGGCCGTGGGCGGAGTGGACCGGCCGGCGCCCGGTGTGGAGGAGCAGGAAGGCCCCCGTGCCGTAGGTGTTCTTCGCCATACCGGGCGAGAAGCACGCCTGCCCGAAGAGCGCCGCCTGCTGGTCGCCGGCCACGCCGGCGATCGGGATGGCGGCGCCCAGCAGCGCGGCGACGGTCTCGCCGTAGATCTCGGCGGAAGCGCGGATCGGCGGCAGCACCTCGGGCGGGACGTCGAGCAGCCGCATCAGCTCCGGGTCCCAGTCCCCGGTCGCGAGGTCGTAGAGCAGTGTCCGCGACGCGTTCGTGGCATCGGTCAGATGGACGCCGCCGGTCAGGTTCCAGATCAGCCAGGAGTCGATGGTGCCGCAGGCAAGCCGCCCAGCCGCCGCCGCGGCCCGCGCGCCCGGCTGGTGATCGAGCAGCCAGGCCAGCTTGGTCGCCGAGAAGTAGGGATCGAGAGTCAGCCCGGTACGCTCGGCGAACAGCGTCTGCAGACCGTCGCGCCGCAGCCGCTCACAGGCCGGCTCCGTGCGCCTGTCCTGCCAGACGATGGCATTGGCGATCGGCCGGCCGGTCGCCCGCTCCCACACCACCACCGTCTCGCGCTGGTTGGTGATGCCCAGCGCGGCGACGCCGGCGGCCCCGACGCCCGCCGCGGCGAGCGCCTCGCGGGCCACCTCGAGCTGCGACTCCCAGATCTCGAGCGGATCGTGCTCGACCCAGCCGGGCCGGGGAAAGATCTGGCGCAGCTCGCGTTGCGCCATCGCGAGCTGCTCTCCCGACTCGTCGAACACCAGCGCTCGCGAGCTGGTCGTCCCCTGGTCCAAGGCAAGGATCGCGGTCATTCGCCGGCGTGCCTCCGCTCCGCCAGGGCCCCCCATGAGGTCATGTAGAGTCAGCCGGCCGCCGGGCTGCGGGCGACCGGAGCCGCGAGGGGGCACGGCCGCCTAGCTTAATAGCAAGCCGCGTCTCTCGCGCCGCGCGAGGCCCAGCGCCCGGGCCTGGACCGGTGCCGGCGGGCCGGCGGGGCCAGCGACCGCTCGGCTCCGCCCGCCGCCCTCTCCCGAGCCCTTGCCGGCGAAGGCCCGTGCCTTGCAAGCTCTCTGTGCCGGAGGGCGACGCCGGCGTGGCCCGTCCGCGATCTACGACGGGAAAGAGGCATCCCGGCCGGCCCTCGACGCCGGCCTGACCGCACGGCTCCGAACGCCGCTGCCGGCGCCCGGCGGGTGCAGTGTCCGCGATGCCTTGAAGCTTCGAGCACGAGATGTCGAAAGCGACGTCGGGACAAGACCTGCCACCGGCCACGGCCGCGGCCCTGACCTCCGCAGGCGACGCCGGCGACCACGGGGGCGGGCTTTCGCCCGCCCTCCGCGCCGGGGACGGCCTGGAGCTCGACGCGGCTGTCGCGGCAGCGGCGACGGGCCTCGCGACCGCAGCTCCGGAGGCAGGCTCGACGGGACTCGCGTCACCGGCGCCGGCGCCGCGCGAAGAACCACCGCTCGGAAGGCCGCACGAGCACGAGCGCGAGGCGGACGACCAGGCGGCGCCGCCGCGGCGGGCAGCCGATCGCGGCCGGCCCTCGATCCGGCGCCGCCACGGTCGTCCGCCTGGCCGAGGCGTCACCCCCCCTGCCGCGGCGGCTGAATGGTGGTCAAGGTGGCGCGGCAAGCAGCCGGAGATCATGTCGCGCGTGCGGAAGCTGCGCGACCACGCGTCCAGCCTGCTGCGCTCGCCCCGGCGGCGCGCGGCGGCGGCGGGCGCCCTCGTAGCGGTCCTGGCGCTCGACGCTTACCTGCTGCATGCGCGCTTCCGGGGCGCCTCCGGCGGCGCCTCCGGGCGGACCAAGTCTGCCGCCGCCGCGCCTGGCGCGGCCGTGACGGCAAGCGGCGGCGCCGGCGAGCAGCGCCATGACGGGCAGCCCACCCTTGGCGAGCTCGCCGCGGCCAGGGACCGCTTGCAGACAGGAACGTCATCGCCGGACGACCCATCGGCACAGGACTATGCCTGGCCCGTCCCGACCCGGCCGGCGACGCGCGATCGGGATGCGCCTGTGGAGCCATGGCCGAGCGGCCCGGATGAGGCGAGCCCGTCTCCGGCGCCGGTGGCGACCTCAACCCTCTCCGGCAAGCCGCCCACCGCGGCCTCCTCCGGAACCTTCGGATCGGACGCGGCCTCCCGACCCTCATGGCCTCGCCGGCCTTCCGGCTCCTTGAACGCCACTCGACCCCAGGTGCGCTGGGCGCCGCAGCGGCTGCGGCCATCGCCGCACGCGCTTGCCGGGCCCATGTCGCCGCTCGGGCCGACCTCCCCGCCCTCGCGGATCTCGCCGCTTGCACGAGTCTCCCCGCTCCCGCCATCGCCGCTGCCTGTGCCGCGGCGACCGCCGCCCGGCAATGCCGCCCGAAGCGGCGAAAATCGTGAGGATGACGCCGCGACCGCGCGCGCCGGCGGGAGCTCCGGAGCGGCGACCTTCCCGCAGGCCCAGAGGGACGCCGGCCTGCCTCCCGGAGGACGTGGCGCCAGACCCACGTCTCCCACGGAGCCCGATGACGACACCGTCCCGGCGGCGCCGATGCCGGCACCGCTGCCGCCGGCGCCATCCTCCGCCTTCCCACCGAAGGCCCATCCGGCCAACCTGGACTCCATGCGGCCCCAACGCGCGGGCGACCTGAACGGCTCGTGGGAGATCCAGAACGTCGTCAGCGCCACCAGCGATCCCGCCGACCGCGGGCTGCACCTCACCTACCGCATCGTCCTCCATCAGGACGGGGAGCGGATCTCCGGCGACGGCGAGAAGTGGGAGGAGAACGGCCGGCGCATTCCGGCCCCGCAACGGACCCCGATCCACCTCTCGGGAGACGTGATGGGACGCGAGGTCCGGGTCCGGTTCACCGAGAACGGGAACCGGCGTGACAGCGCCGGCAGCTTCCGCTGGCGCCTGTCGGCCGACGGCACCAGCTGCGCCGGCACCTTCGCCAGCAGCGCCGCCGGCGCGCGAGGCGTCTCCGCCGCCGTCCGCCTGCCGTGACCCCTACCGCCCTACACGCCCCTCGGCTCCGGCCGAACCGTCTCCGTGCCC
>DATDGZ010000240.1:0-4706 GCA_036521795.1 Thermoanaerobaculia bacterium
GATCAGCTGCACCAGGTAGGCGGGGTCCTGGTGGCCGCCCGGCCGCGCCACCACCAGGGTGGCGCCGGCGAGCAGCGGCCAGAACAGCTCCCAGACCGAGACGTCGAAGCTGATCGGGGTCTTCTGCAGCACCCGGTCGGCGGCGGTGAGGCCGTAGGTCTGCTGCATCCACAGCAGGCGGTTGACCACCGCCCGGTGGCTGTTCATCGCCCCCTTTGGCCGGCCGGTCGAGCCCGACGTGTAGATCACGTAAGCCAGGTTGTCCGGCAGCGCGCGGCGCACGCGATGCTCGCCAGCGAGATCCCGGCCCGTGGCGGGCAGCCGGGCACCGATGGTCTCGTCGAGGAACACCACCAGCGCGCCACTTTCCGGGAGACGGTCCGCCAGCCGCCTCGAACTGAGCACCACCGGCGCAGCCGCGGACGCCCGCCGGCCGCCGCCGTCGCGGCTGCCGCCGTCGTCATCACTGCCCATGGCGTCCGCCACCATGTACGCCAGGCGATCGCGCGGGTAGTCCGGGTCGAGCGGCACGTACGCGCCGCCGGCCTGGAGGATCGCCAGCACGCCCACCATCATCTCCAGCGAGCGCTCGACCGCCAGACCCACGCGCGACTCGGCGCCGACGCCCAGGGCGATGAGCCGCGCCGCCAGCGCCGCGGCGGCCCGCGCCAGCTCGCCGTAGGTCAGCGACCGGTCTTCGTGGACGACCGCCACCGCATCGGGGCGCCGTGCCGCCTGCTCGGCGATCAGCTCGTGCAGGCAGAGCTCGCCGCGGTAAGCCGCCGCGGTGTCGTTCCATTCGCCGAGCAGCTGCTGGCGCTCGGCGTCGTCGAGCAACGGCAGCTCGGCCAGGCGCCGGCCCGGCTCGGCCGCCGCGGCGACCAGCAAGGCTGTGTAGTGGCGCGCCAGGCGCTCGCCGGTGGCGCCGGCGAACAGCTCGGCATCGTAGTCGAGCGATCCCAGCAGCTCCCCGCCCTGCTCGGCGACCGACAGCAGCAGGTCGAACATCGCCTGGCCGCGCGCGGCGGGAACCGGCAGCAGCTGCAGGCCGGTCAAGCTGATCGGGGCGAGCGGCAGGTTCCCGACCTGCAGCATGACCTGGAACAGCGGGTTGAGCCGCAGATCGCGCTCGGGCGCCAGCTCCTCGACCAGCCGCTCGAACGGCAGGTCCTGGTGGGCGTAAGCGTCGAGCGCCCGCTCCCGCACCCGCCCCAGCAGGGTGCGGAAGTCCGGATCGCCCGCGAGGTCGATGCGCATCACCAGGGTGTTGACGAAGAAGCCGATCATCGGCTCGAGCTCCACCCGCTCGCGGTTGGCGATCGGCGTGCCGATCGCGACGTCCTCCTGGCCGGTGTGGCGCGAGAGCAGTGCCGCGAAGGCCGCCAGCCGCACCATGAACGGCGTCGCTCCCTCGCGGCGGGCGAGCTCGCGCAGGTCCGCCGTCCGCGCCGGCGTCAACCGCAGGTGCCGTGTGCCCAGCGGCCCGCGGCCGACCCGCCGCGGCCCGGCGATCGCCAGCGGCAGCGCCGGCGGCAGCCCGGCCAGCTGCCGGCGCCAGTACGAGAGCTGCGCTTCCAGGCGGTCGCCGGCAAACCAGCGCCGCTGCCAGACGGCGAAGTCGGGGTACTGCACCGGCAGCGGCGCCAGCCCGGCCGGCTCACCCGAGACCGCCGCCTGGTACATGGAGGCGACGTCTCGCACCAGCACTCCCAGGGACCAGCCGTCGGCCACGACGTGGTGCACCGTCAGTGCGAACAGGTGCTCACCTTCGGCGAGCGCCACCAGCGCGGTCCGCAGCAGCGGTCCGGTGGCCAGGTCGAACGGCTGGCGGGTCAGGGTGGCGGTGACCCGCTCCGCCTCACGCTGCCGCGACGCCTCGGGCATGCGGCGCAGGTCGACCAGGGGGAGCGCCGCCGCGCCCGGCGGCGCGATGCGCTGCACCGGCTGGCCCGCGACCTTCGGGAAACTGGTGCGCAGCGACTCGTGCCGTGCCGAGAGCCCGCCCAGCGCCGCCGACAGGGCGGCGACCGAGAGCGCGCCGCGCAGGCGCAGCGACACCGCCAGGTTGTAGGTCGTGCCGGAGAGCTCGAGCTGGTCGAGCACCCACAGCCGCTGCTGGGCGAACGACAGCGGCAGGTCCTCGCCGCGCGGCACCGGTGCCAGCGTCACCGCCGGCTCCGGCTGCGCAGGTGCATGCGCCTGTGCCGCGGCCCGCTCCTGCAGCACCGGCTCGATCGCCTGCGCCAGGGCGGCGACCGTCGGTCCCTCGAAGAGCTTGCGCAGCGGCAGCTCCACCCCGAACCCCTCGCGCACCCGCGCCATCAGGCGGGTGGCGATCAGCGAGTGGCCGCCGAGGTCGAAGAAGTTGTCGTGGACGCCGACCTGGGCGCGCTCGAGCACCTCGGAGAAGAGCGCTGCCAGGGTCTCCTCGACCGGGGTCCGCGGCGCGACGTAGGGCCGGGCCTGTTCCTCGACGGCCGGCAGCGCCCGGCGGTTCACCTTGCCGTTGGGGGTCAGCGGCACGCTTGCCAGCTCCACCCAGGCGGTCGGGATCATGTAATCGGGCAGCGTCGCCGCGAGATGGGCTCGCAGCGTGGGCACCAGCGCGGCCAGCCCGCCGGCCGCGAGGGCGGCGAGGGCGGTGGTCGCGGCGGTGGTCGCGGCGGTGGTCGCGGCGGCGGGCTCCGCGGCTCCGGCGGCGGCTGCTGCTGCCGCGGCAACCGGGACTTCGGCAGCCGCGGATGCCGGCGCCGGCGGCGTCGGCTGCCGGGGCACGACGTAGGCCACCAGCCGGCCGCCTCCCACGGCGTCGGCCACCGCCACCGCCCGCTCCACCGCCGGGTGCGATTCGAGCGCCGACTCGACCTCTCCGAGCTCGATGCGGAAGCCGCGCACCTTCACCTGGTGATCGATGCGGCCGAGGAACTCGAGGCGCCCGCGGCCGTCGTGGCGCGCCAGGTCGCCGGTGCGGTACAGGCGCGCTCCGGGCGCACTCGACCGGCCGGCCCCGGGGTCCGGCACGAAGCGCTCGGCGGTCAGCTCCGGGCGCCCGCGATAGCCGCGGGCCACGCCGGCGCCGCCGATCCACAGCTCGCCGGCCACTCCCACCGCCACCGGCTCGAGCTCGCGGCTCATCAGCACCAGCGAGGTGTTGGCGATCGGCGGCCCGATGCGCACCGGTGCGCCCGCCTCCACCCGGTCGGCCGCCGACCACACCGTGGTCTCGGTCGGACCGTAGAGGTTCCACACCTCCGCCGCCCGCGCCGTCAGCTCGGCCGCCAGGCGCTCCGGCAATGCCTCGCCGCCGCACAGCGCCTCGAGCCCCGGGCTGGCCTGCCAGCCCGCTTCCACCAGCAGGCGCCAGGTCGATGGCGTCGCCTGCAGCACCGTCGCGCCGGAGCCGGTCAGGCTTCCCAGCAGCCGCATCCCGTCGGCCGCCACGTCGCGCTCGACCAGCTCGAGCCGCGCCCCGACGAGCAGCGGCAGATAGAGCTCGAGGGCGGCGATGTCGAACGACAGCGAGGTCACCGCCAGCAGCACGTCGTCGGGCCCGAGGCCCGGCCGCTGGGCCATCGAGCGCAGGAAGTTGAGCAGCGCACCGTGCGACACCTCGACGCCCTTCGGCCTGCCGGTCGAGCCCGAGGTGTAGAGGACGTAGGCGAGGTCCCACGGGGTGTGCGGCGATGGCGGCGGCACGACGCCCGGCGCGCTTGCGGGCGGCGAACCGCTCGGCGGGTTGTCAGGCGAGCCGCTCTGCGGCTCTTGCGGCGAGCCGTCATCCTCGATCCACACGACCTCGGCGGCCCGGCGCACCAGGTCCTCGGGCGTGTCCTGGTCCGCCAGCAGCAACCGGCAACCGGCATCCTCGAGCATGTGGAGCAGCCGCTCCGCGGGGTACGCCGGGTCCATGGGCACGTAGGCCCCGCCGGCCCGCCACACGCCCAGCAGCACTTCGAGCAGGCGTACCGGCCGGCCGATGGCCACCGCCACCGGCTCGCCGCGGGCGATGCCCAGCGACCGCAAGCGGCCGGCCATGCGTGCCGCCCCGGCCGCCAGCGCGCCGTAGCTCCGCTGGTCGAGGCCGGCGGTCACCGCCAGGCGGCCGGGAGCAAGCACCGCCCGCCGCTCGACCAGCTCGTCCACGCTCCCTTCCCAGGCGAAGTCCGCCGCGGTGTCGGACCCTTCGACCAGCAGCTGCTGGCGCTCGGCGGCGGCGAGCAGCGGCAGCTCGGCCACCCGCCGGTGCGGCTCCGCCGCAGCCGCGGCGAGCAAGGCCGCGAAGTGGCGCAGCCAGCGCTCGGCCGTGGCGCCGTCGAAGAGGTCGAGCTTGTACCCGAGCGTGCCGGAGATGCCCCGGGGACCGGTGCTCAGCGACAGGGTGAGGTCGAACTTCGCGACCCCGGAGTCCGCCGGGAGGCCTTCGAGCGACAGGCCGGGAAGCGCCAGGCGCGAGCCGAAGCCGTCCTGCAGCGCGAACATCACCTGGAACAGCGGCGAGCGCGAGAGGTCGCGCTCCGGCTGCAGCTCGAAGACGATTTTCTCGAACGGCAGGTCCTGGTGCGCGAAGGCTGCCAGCGACGCCTGCCGCACCCTGGCGAGCAGCTCGGCGAAGCTCACCTCGCCCGCGACGTCGATGCGCAGCACCAGGGTGTTGACGAAGAAGCCGATCAACCCCTCGAGCTCGGCGCGAATGCGGTTGGCGCTCG
>DATDGZ010000241.1:0-6057 GCA_036521795.1 Thermoanaerobaculia bacterium
GATCAGCTGCACCAGGTAGGCGGGGTCCTGGTGGCCGCCCGGCCGCGCCACCACCAGGGTGGCGCCGGCGAGCAGCGGCCAGAACAGCTCCCAGACCGAGACGTCGAAGCTGATCGGGGTCTTCTGCAGCACCCGGTCGGCCGCGGTGAGGCCGTAGGTCTGCTGCATCCACAGCAGGCGGTTGACCACCGCCCGGTGGCTGTTCATCGCCCCCTTCGGCATGCCGGTCGAGCCCGAGGTGTAGATCACGTAGGCCAGGTTGTCAGGGAGCGCGCGGCGCGCGCGATGCTTGCCAGCGAGATCCTGGCCCGCGGCGGGCAGCCGGGCACCGATGGCCTCGTCGAGGAACACCACCAGCGCGCCACTTTCCGGGAGACGGTCCGCAAGTCGCTTCTGGGTCAGCACCAGCGGCGCCCCAGGCGTCTGCCCGCCGCCGCCGTAACCGCCGCGGTCACCGCCCATGGCGTCCGCCACCATGAACGACAGGCGGTCGCGCGGATACGCCGGGTCGAGCGGCACGTAGGCGGCCCCCGCCTTGAGGATCGCCAGGACGCCGACCATCATCTCCAGCGAGCGCTCGACCGCCAGGCCCACCCGGGTCTCGGCGCCGGCTCCCATCGCGGCCAGCCGCGCCGCCAGCGCCGCCGACCGCCGCTCGAGCTCGCCGTAGGTCAACGGCTCACCTTCGTAGAGCACCGCCACCGCCTCCGGGGTGCGTGCCGCCTGCTCGGCGATCAGCTCGTGCAGGCACAGCTCCCGGCGGTACGCCACGGCGGTGTCGTTCCACTCGGAGACCAGCTGGTGCCGCTCCGCCGCGCTCGAGCCGTCGAGCTCGGAGAGGCGCCGGTCGGGCGCCGCGGCGGCGGCGCGCAGCAGCGCGGCGTAATGCTCGTACAGGCGCCGCATCGTAGCCCGGTCATAGAGATCGGTGTTGAACATCCAGGCGCCCCAGAGCGTGCCGTCCACCTCGGTCAGGTTGACGGCCAGGTCCAGCTTCGCGGTCAGCTCTTCGAGATGGAGCGGCTGCAGGGCGAGCCCCGGCAGCTCCAGCCTGCCGAGCTGCATGTTCTGCAGCGTCAGCACCACCTGGTACACCGGCGTGCGCGACAGGTCGCGCGGCAGGTCGAGGCCCTCGACCAGGCGCTCGAACGGCAGGTCCTGGTGCGCATAGGCGTCCAGGCAGACCTCCCGCACCCGGTGCAGCAACGACCGGAACGGCGGCTCGCCGGAGGCATCGACGCGCAGCGCCAGGGTGTTGATGAACAGGCCGATCAGGCCCTCGGTCTCCGGGCGCCGCCGGCCGGCGACGGGAGAGCCCACGACCACGTCGAGCTGTCCGCTGTGGCGCGCCAGCAGGGCCACGAAGCCGGCCAGCAGGACCATGAACAGCGTCGCTCCCTCCCGCTGCGCGAGCTCCCCGAGCTGGTGCGGGAGCGGATCGCCCAGACGCACCTCGCAGTGGGCGCCATGGAAGCTCTGGATCGCCGGACGAGGCCGGTCGGCCGGCAGCTCGAGCTGCGCCGGAGCTCCTGCCAGGCGCGAACGCCAGTAGGCGAGCTCGCCCTCCAGGGCCTCGCCTTGCAGATGGCCGCGCTGCCAGGCGGCGAAGTCGGCGTACTGGATCGGCAGCTCGGCCAGCGGCGAGCGCTCGCGGCGTGCCGCCGCGGGGTAGAGCGCCATCAGCTCGCGCGTGAGGATGCCCAGCGACCAACCGTCGGCGACGATGTGGTGGACGGTCGACAGCGCCACGTGCTCCGCGGCGCCGAGCCGCAGCAGCCGCAGCCGCAGCAGCGGTCCCGCCACCAGGTCGAAGGGGCGCCGGGCCTCCGCATCGGCCAGCTGCCTGACCAGCAAGTCCCGCCGCTCGGCCGGCAGGGCGGTGAGATCGACCACCGGCAGCGCCGCCTGCCGCGCCGCGTGGATCACCTGCTCGAGCTCCTTGCCTGCCGCGCGGAAGGTCGTGCGCAGCGCCTCGTGGCGGCGCACGATCTCTGCCATCGCCGCCGCCATCGCCGGCACCTCGAGACGTCCGGTCAGGCGCAGCGCGAACGCCAGGTTGTAGGCGGCGGTTCCCGGGTCGACACGGTCGAGGAACCAGAGCCGCTGCTGCGCGAACGACAGCGGCAGCCTCTTGTTCTTCCGGTCGAGGCGCGCCACCGGCGCAACGAGACTCACGGCCGCCTCCGCTGCCGCTCCCGCCCCCGCGTCCGAAAGGCCCGCCCGCGCCGCCTCGACGGCCGCTGCGAGCCCCGCCAGGGTGGGCGCCTCGAAGAGGCGCCGCAGCGGCAGCTCGACGCCCAGGGCCTCGCGCACCCGCGCCAGCAGCCGCATCGCCAGCAGCGAGTGGCCGCCCAGCTCGAAGAAGCTGTCCTCGACGGCGATGCGCTGGCGGCCGAGCAGCTCGCTCCAGATGGCGGCCAGCAGCTGTTCGACAGGCGTGCGCGGCGCCGTCCCCGCCGTCCGCCCATGCGCCGCCTCGGCATCGGCGGCGACGTCGGGCAGCGCCCGGCGGTCGACCTTGCCGTTGGGGGTCAGCGGCAGCGCCGCCATGCCGACGAACACCGACGGCACCATGTAGGCGGGCAGGCTCCCGGCGACGAAGTCCCGCAGCTGGCGCGAGCGGTCCGGCGTCAGCTCCACGGCCTCTTCGCCCGCGCCGTGCGCCGGCCGCCGCACGACCACGTAGGCGAGCAGCCGATCTTCGCGTGCCACCACCGCCGCCGCCGCCACCGCAGGGTGGCGCGACAGCGCCGCCTCGATCTCTCCCAGCTCGACGCGGAAGCCTCGCACCTTGACCTGGTGATCCACGCGCCCCAGGCATTCGAGCGTGCCGTCGCGCCGCCAGCGCGCCAGGTCCCCGGTCCGGTAGAGGCGTTGACCGGCGGGGCCGGCGGCGGCGGCGATGACGACACCAGGAGACGCCAGGGTGCCGGATGCGCCCGCGAAGGCGCTCGGCACGAACCGCTCCGCCGTCAGCTCCGGCCGTCCCAGGTAGCCGCGCGCCACGCCCGCGCCGCCGAGGTAGAGCTCGCCGGGCACGCCCACCGGCACCGGCTCGCCGTTGCCGCCCAGCACGTAGGCCTCGGTGTTCGCGATCGGACCGCCGATGGTCACCGCCGTTCCCGGCAGCACCGCGGCCAGCGTCGACCACACGGTCGTCTCGGTGGGACCGTAGACGTTCCACACCGAGCCCGCACGCGCCGTCAGCTCCGCCGCCAGGCCCGGAGACAGCGCCTCGCCGCCGCACAGCACCGCGAGCCGGCGGCCCTCGTCGCCGGCACCCCATCCCGCCGCCAGCAGCATCCGCCAGGTCGCCGGCGTCGCCTGCATCGCCGTCGCTCCCGACCGCCGCAGCCGGGCCAGCAACAACCCTCCGTCCGACGCCTCCTCGCGGCTCGCCAGCTCGATGCGTCCTCCCACCAGCAGCGGCAGATAGAGCTCCAGGCCCGCGATGTCGAACGACGGCGAGGTCACCGCCAGCAGCACGTCGCCGGCCGTCAACCCCGGCCGCTCGCGCATCGCGAGCAGGAAGTTGGTCAGCGCACCGTGCGGGATGGCGACGCCTTTCGGGCGGCCGGTCGAGCCCGAGGTGTAGATGACGTAGGCCAGGTTCTCGGGGGCGACGGCCGGCGGTGCCTGGGCGGCGGCGGGCGCGGCACCCGCGCGGGGCGCGGAACCCTCGCGGCGATCACCGCGCTTGCCGTCATCGCCGCCATCGCCTCCGGGTACCGCCAGCGCGCCGCTCGGCTCCACCAGCAGCACCCGGGCCGAGCCCGCCGGCAGGGTGGCGGCCAGCGAGGCCTGGGTCAGCACCACCGTGGCGCCCGAGTCCTCGAGCATCAGCCGCTGCCGCTCCGCCGGGTACTCCGGGTCCACCGGCACGTAGGCGGCGCCCGCACCGAGCACTCCCAGCAGGCTCACCAGCAGCGCCGGCGTGCGCTCGAGCATCACCGCGACCAGCGTCTCCGGTCCCACCCCCATGCTGCGCAGCGCGGCCGACACGCTTGCCGCCCGCCGCATCAGCTCGCCGTAGCTGAGCTCCTCGGCCGGCCCGGTGCGCCAGGCGAGCGCCACCGCCTCCGGCTGCCGCGCCGCCTGCGCCGCGATCAGCTCGTGCACCGCCGCCGCCGGCACCGGCCGGCCGGTCGCGTTCCACTCCCCGAGCAGCTGCCGCCGCTCGTCGGCCCCCAGCAGCGGCAGGCCGCCGATCCGCTCCTCCGGCGACGCCACCGCCGCCGTCAGCAGCGTCCCGAAGTGCGCCGCCAGCCGCTCGATCGTCACCCGGTCGAACAAGTCGCTGGCGTACTCCCACAGCAGATCGAGCCCGTCGTCGCCTTCCCCGAGATAGACCTGCAGGTCGAACAGGGCCGTGTTGCCGGGCATCGCCATCGGCTCGAACGCCAGCTCCGTCGCGCTCTGCCGCGATGGCTGCGGCGTGTTGACCAGGTTGAACATCAACTGGAACAGCGGGTTGCGCGACAGGTCCCGGCGAGGATGCAGCTCCTCGACCAGCTGCTCGAACGGCACGTCCTGATGCGCGTAGGCCCCCAGCGCCGTCTCCCGCACCCGCCCCAGCAGCGCGCTGAAGGGGGGATCTCCACCCAGGTCCGTGCGCAGCACCAGCGTGTTGACGAACAGCCCGATCAACCCTTCCACCTCGCGCCGCGTGCGGTTGGCAATCGGCGTCCCCACCACCACGTCCGGCGGCGCCCCGTAGCGCCACACCAGGGTGTCGAACGCCGCCAGGAGCAGCATGTACAGCGAAACCCCATGCCACCGCGCCAGCGTCATCGCCGCCCGGGTCGCCTCCCGGCCCAGGGCGCTGGTCACGCGGCCGCCGCGGAAGCTCTGCACCGGCGGCCGCGGCCGATCGCCGGGCAGCTCGACCACCGGCAGGCCCGCCAGCCGCTCGCGCCACCAGGCCAGCTCCCGCTCCAGCACCTCGCCGCGCAGCCACTCGCGCTGCCAGGCCGCGTAGTCGCCGTACTGCACCGGCAGCTCCGGCAGTGGCGAGCGCGCGCCGCGCCGGCAGGTCCCGTACAGCGCCACCACTTCCTCCACCAGCACCGCCAGCGACCAACCGTCCGCGATGATGTGATGGAGAGCGAACAGCAGCGCGTGCTCGCCGGCCGTGCACCGCACCAGGGCGAGCCGCAGCAGGGGCGAGCGCGACAGGTCGAACGGGCGCAGCCGGTGCGCCACCGCCAGCCGCTCCACCTCCGGCTGGCGCGCCGCGGCCGGCAGCGCCGAGAGATCGAGCAGCGGCAGGTTGCTGCCCGCTCTCCGCTCGGCGGGCGCGATGCGCAGGACCGGCCGCCCGTCCAGCTCGCCGAAGGCCGATCGCAGGGTCTCGTGCCGCCGCACCACCTCCGCGACCGCCGCGGCGAGCGCCTCGACCGAGAGCTCGCCCCGCAGCCGCGCCGCCCCGCCCAGGTTGTAGAAGGGATTGCCCGGTGCCAGGCGGTCGAGCAGCCAGAGGCGCTGCTGCGCGAACGCCAGCGGCACGTCCCCGTCGCGCGGCAGCGGCACGATGGCGGGCGGCGAGGGCGCCGAGGCTGCGGAGGCCATGGTCGTGGGCGCGGGCGAGCCGAGCACCGCAGCCGCCGTGCGAGCCGAGGCCGCGGCGCCGAGTGTCGCGGCGACCGTCAGAGCCGAGGCAGCCGCCGGAGCCGAGGCCGCCACCCGAGGCGTGGCCGCTGCCGTTGCCGAGACCGCCACGCCGGGCGCTCCGTCGCCGCTTGCCGTCGCGGCGGCGCGGCGCGCTGCCACGATGTGTCGTGCCAGATCAGCCGGCGTCGGCGCGGAGAACAGGGTATCGATCGACAGCTGGACGTCGAGCTCGTCGCGCAGCCGCGAGAGCAGGCGCGTTCCCAGCAGCGACTGGCCGCCGAGCTCGAAGAAGTCGTCGAACACGCCGACTTTCTCGATGCCGAGCAGGGCCTCGAAGATGGCGGCGATCCGAGCTGCCGTCTCGTCCCGCGGCGGCAGGCCGGCGGCGGTGGTCCGCGGCGCTGCCACCCCCTCCGCGGCGGCGCGGGTGACGACGCTTGCCACCGC
>DATDGZ010000242.1:0-6052 GCA_036521795.1 Thermoanaerobaculia bacterium
GCCGAGGTCAGCTCGACCAGCGCCAGCTCCAGCGTGCCGAGCCCGCTCGGGGCGATCGGCAGGACGGTGACCAGCACCGCCACCGAGAGCACCACCAGCCCGCGGGCGAGCGGCAGCGCCACGCCCCACAGGCGCAGCCCCAGCCACAGGCCGGCGACCATCGTCACGACATGCGGCAGCCGGGCAGCGGTGGCGCGCAGGAAGCCGCCGCCGCCGGCCGCGAAGACCGGCGCCAGGAGCCGGTGGCGGCCAAGCCATGCCGGCCGCCAGGCGAGCACGACGAGCAGCAGCGCGAACGCCGCGGCGAGCGCAGTGACCGCAGCCAGGAGCGGCAGCGAGCCGGCGAGAGCTCCGCCGCCGGTGGCGCCGCCGAGCGCGTCCGGCAGCGTCCCGGCCGCCGCCACCGCGGCCAGGGCGCCGACCTGGGTGGCGAACAGGAAGAGCAGCGTCCCCAGCACGCGGAGCGGGGCGACGCCGGCGCGATGCAGGTAGAGGCCCATCCCTCCCTGGCCAACGGCGAAGTTGAGCAGCCCGAGCAGGTAGGTGGCGCCGCGCGCCGGCAGCACGCCGCGCCAGCGGCAGCGCACGCCGGTGGCGGCGAAGGCCGCGAGCGTCGCCCAGACGTCGGCGAGGAGCGCCACGCCGACCACCGCCGCGGAGCAGAGCGCCACCTTCCACGACGGACCGGCGGCCAGGGAGTGCAGCAGCTGGGCGCGCGGCAGGCGGAGGATCAGCACGGCCAGGATGGCCGCCGCCACCAGCCAAGGGAGCCAGCGCTTCGCCTGTCTCCCGGCCGCTCCGGCCGCTCCGGCCGCTCCGGCCGCTCGGGCCGCGAGGGCCGCCCGCGCCGCTCGAGTCATGGGCCGGCGCCCTCGCCCCCCCCGCCGATGAGACCCGGCAGCCAGGCGAGCCCTCGGCCGTAGACGATCCACACCACGGCCAGCCCCCAGAGGGCGATGTTGATGAGGAAGGGCAGGTCGGTCAGGATGGCCTCGGTCGGGTTCCGCTGGTCCTCGCGCTGGTACATGAGATAGAGGTAGCGGAAGATACCGAACAGCACCAGCGGGATGGTGTAGATCAGCCGCTGGGTGTGGAACTTCGCCACCGTCTCCGGGGCCACGGCGTAGAGGGCATAGGAGACCACCGACGAGGCGGTGACGACGTTGATCATCTGGTCGAGGAAGGCAGGGCTGTAGTGGTCGAGCACCGGCCGCTGGCCCGCGGCGCCGTCGGCGAGCAGTGTCATCTCGTGGCGGCGCTTGGAGAAGGCGAGGAAGAGCGCCAGGAAGGTGGTGCACAGGAACAGCCAGCTCGATACCTGGACGCGGGTCGCCGCGGCGCCGGCCAGCACCCGCAGCACGAAGAACAGGCCGATGCACATGACATCGAGGATGACCATGTGCTTGAACCAGAGGGTGTAGAGAAGGTTGAGGAGGAGATAAGCTGCGAGCACCCGCCCGAACCCGGCGCCGAGCCCGTATGCCAACGCCGCCGCCGCGGCGACCAGCAACAGCACGGCGACGACCGCGGTCGGGACGCCCAGGGTGCCGGCCGCCAGCGGACGCAGGCGCTTCCGCGGATGCAGCCGGTCCTCGTCGCGGTCGCGGATGTCGTTGGCGAGATAGACGGCGGAGGCGGCGCAGCAGAAAGCCAGCAAGGCGAGCAGCGCGCGGGCCACCGCGGCGGCGTCGCCCAGCCGGCTGCCGAACACCAGGGGCGCCAGCACGAAGAGGTTCTTCGCCCACTGCGAGGGCCGGAGGGAGCGGACCAGGGGCGCCACTGACACGCGCGGTATTGTACGGGGGGATACGGGAAAAGCGATGAATGACCAGGACACGGCCCTTGCGGCCGCGGCGCCGGAGGAGCGCTCGCGCCGGCGCTTCGCGGCGCTCTACGTGCTGCCCCTGATGCTGCTGCTGGCCTGGCTCGCGCTGCCGCTCGCCCGCGGCACCGAGACGCTGTACATGCGCGACGTGCTGAACGCTCACCTGGCGATGAAGTGGTCGGAGGCGAGGGCGCTGCACCAGGGCTACTTCCCGCTGCTCGATCCCTATCGCGGCGGCGGCCAGCCGCTCGCCGGCAATCCCAACGCGGTGCCGTTCTATCCCACCAACGCCTTCCTGCTGTGGGCATCGCCGCTCTGGGCACTGAACGCGCACTTCTGGCTCCACCTGCTGCTCGCGCCGCTGGCATTCTTCTGGATGGCGCGGCGCTGGGGGCTGGCGCGGGAGGCGGCCTGGGCGGCGGCG
Source organism: Thermoanaerobaculia bacterium (assembly GCA_036521795.1). Lineage (GTDB taxonomy): Bacteria > Acidobacteriota > Thermoanaerobaculia > Multivoradales > UBA5704 > JASLEW01. The sequence goes on from DATDGZ010000242.1 coordinate 2,250, forward strand.
GTCTGCTACACGGCCTCCGGCTTCTATCTCTCCCACCTCTCCTTCTACAACCTGATCGCCGGGGCGACCCTGGCGCCGGCGCTGGTCGGGGCATGCCTCGGGTTCGCACGCCTGCGTGGGGCGGCGGACACCGGCCCGCGGCGGGCAAGGGATGCCCTGGCAGTCGCGCTTCTCTGGGCGCTGCTGCTGCTGAGCGGCGACCCGCTGATGGCGGCGCTGGCGGCGGGACTGGCCGCTGCGGCGCTGGCGCTCCGCTGGCGGGTATGGGCCTGGCGGCCTGTCGCCCTGGTGGCGGATGGCGATGGGACGGGAGCTCCAGAGGCCCCGCCGCGGTGGCGCCGGCCGGCGTGGGGCGGGCTGGCGACGCTGGCGGCGGCCATCGTCTGCGGCACGCTGATCGCGCTGCCGCAGATCGTCGAGTTCCTGCGCATCCTGCCGGTGTCGTTTCGCGGGTTCCGCGGCTACACCGGCGGCGTGGCGACGATCGCCAGCTGGCACCCGGCCCAGATCGCCGAGTGGCTGCTGCCGACGCTGTTCGGCCGGCTCGACGTGCGCATCGCCGGCACCTTCTGGGGCCAGCGCTTCTTCACCGGCGCTCCGCCCCTGTACCCTTCGCTCTATCCCGGTCTGCTCGCCCTGGCGCTGATCGCCGCCGGCGGCCTGCCTGCCGGCGATCGGCGCGATCGGCGCGATCAGTGCGATCAGCGCCAGGGCGCGCCCCGGCGAACCGCCGCCTGGTGGGCGTGGGGAGCCTGCGCGGCCGGCCTCTTCTGCTCGCTGGGGCGCTACAACCCGGCGATGGTGTGGCTCTTCGCGCGTCCGGGAGCGGGGGCGCTGCGCTACCCGGTGAAGTTCTGGCTGCCGGTGGCGGTGGGAGGCGCCCTGCTGTGCGGCATCGGTTTCGAGCGGCTGCTCGGGGCGGAGTCCGCCGGCCCCGCGGGCCGCCGGTTCCGCTGGGCGCTGGCGGGGCTGGCGCTGGCGCTCGGCGCGCTCTGGGCCTTCCTCGGCCTGCTGCCGGGGCCCGCCAACCGGCTCCTCCGGTCGCTCATCCCGCCCGACCGGACGATGGCCTTCGTCGCCAACGAGCGCGTGCGCTGGGGCGGCCTCTGCCTGTTCTCGCTGATCATCCTCGCGGTGCTCGGCCTGCTCGCCCTGCGCATGGCACGCTCGGCGCCGGCGAGCCGCGCCGCCTGGACCTGGGGCGGCCTGCTGCTCGCGGCGCACGCCGCGGCGCAGCTGTACATGCTGCGGCCGCTCTACCCCACCGACGCGGTGACGCCCTACCGCGTGCCGCCGCCGGTGATCAGCTGGCTGCCGCTCGGGCTGACCGTGGTCAACCCCGACTTCGAGCACCTGTTCGGCCCGTCGGTCTTCGCCGCCGGCAAGTTCCCGTCGCAGTCGCTGCTGTGGCTCGAGCGCCGCGCCTTCTACGAGATGTTCCCCTTCACCGGCCCGATGTGGGACCGCCGCTACGAGCTCGAAGAGTCGCCCGAAGGGCTCGACACCTACCTCACCCGCCTGTCGCAAGGCAGCCTCAAGACCGCCACCGACGAGGAGCGCTTGCGGCTGCTGGCCGGCTGGGGCGTCGGCCGCCTGGTGATCGAGCGCGCGCTCACACCGCTGCCAGCACATGCCCGCCTGCTGGCGGAGCTGCCGAGCTTCGGTCAGCAGGTCCGTGTCTACGAGGTCGTGGGGCGGTCGCCCGAGGTGTTCCTGGCGCGGCGCATCTGGTACGCGCCGCATCTCAACGCCGCCTACCGGATCATGAAGGGCGACGCCTTCGACCCCGAGCGGGACGCCGTGATCGAGGGCAGCGGGCCGCCGCGCCCGTCGGCCGGCGGCACCGTGCGGGTGCTGCGCCGGGAACCGGAGAGGCTCGACCTCGACCTCGACGTCGGCCAGGGCGGCTCGCTGCTGGTGGTGCAGCGCGCGCTGCTGATCTACCGTTCCTCCATCGACGGGCATCCGGCGCCGCCACCGCAGGCGGCCAACCTGCAGCGCAACGGCCTGCTGGTGCCGGCGGGGCGCCACCGGGTGCGGATCTGGGTGGACCGCACCGCCTTCCACCTGTCGCTGGCGGCGTCGGCGCTCGGACTGGCAGGCGCGATCGCGCTGGCCGGCTGGGCCGGCTGGGCGGGCAACGCCGGCGCCCGGCGGACGGCGCCTGCGGCTGCTATAAGATGAGCGGCCTGTCATGGCCGCCGGAGAAAGCGTGCCGAACGGTGGTGTAGCACCGGGAGCGGCGGAGCACCCGGAGCGCATGCCGCCGCCTGCCGGGCCGCCGCGCGCGTTGCGCAAGGTGCTGATCGCCAACCGCGGCGAGATCGCCGTGCGCATCGTCCGCGCCCTGCGCGAGCTCGCGATCCGCAGCGCCGTCATCTACTCGGAGCCCGACCGCCGGGGCCTGCCGGTGCTGCTGGCGGACGAGGCCCACCCGATCGGTCCGGCGCCGTCGCGCGACAGCTACCTGCGCGGCGAGGCCATCGTGCGGCTGGCGGTCGAGATCGGCGCCGACGCCATCCATCCCGGGTACGGCTTCCTCTCCGAGCGCGCCGAGCTCGCCCGCCTCTGCGTCGAAGCCGGCCTGGTCTTCATCGGGCCGTCACCCGCGGCGATCGCGGCGATGGGCAACAAGGTCGAGAGCCGCAGGCTGATGAGGGCCGCGGGAGTGCCGGTGGTGCCGGGGGGGCAGGAGGCGCTGGCGGACCTCGCGGCGGCGGAGAGCGCGGCGGCGGAGATCGGCTACCCGGTGATGCTCAAGGCGGCCGCCGGCGGCGGCGGCAAGGGCATGCGGATGGTGGCACGGCCGGCGGACCTCGCGGCGGCCTACCGCGCCGCCCGCTCCGAGGCCGCGGCCAGCTTCGGCGACGACGCCGTCTATCTCGAGAAGCTGATCGTCGAGCCGCGCCACGTCGAGATCCAGGTCATGGGCGACCTCTACGGGCGGGTCGTGTCGCTGGGGGAGCGCGAGTGCTCACTGCAGCGGCGCCACCAGAAGGTCGTCGAGGAAGCGCCCTCGCCGGCGGTGACGCCCGAGCTGCGGCGGCGCATGGGCGCGGCGGCGGTCGCCGCCGCCAGCGCCGTCGGCTACAGCAACGCCGGCACCGTCGAGTTCCTGCTCGACGCCGACGGCCGCTTCTTCTTTCTCGAGATGAACACCCGCTTGCAGGTCGAGCACCCGGTCACCGAGCTGGTGACCGGCATCGACCTGGTGGCGGCGCAGATCCGCGTCGCCGCCGGCGAACCGCTCGGCCGCGAGTTCGACGACGTGACGCCGCGCGGTCATGCCATCGAGGTGCGGCTCTACGCCGAGGACCCCTTCCAGCGTTTCGCGCCGTCGCCCGGCCGCATCGACATGCTGCGGCTGCCCGAGGGACCGGGGATCCGCAACGACAGCGGCGTCTACGAGGGCTCCGAGGTGTCGATCCACTACGACCCGATGCTCGCCAAGCTGAGCGTCTGGGCGGCCGACCGCGAGCGGGCCCTGGCGCGGCTCGGCCGGGCGCTGGCGGAGCTGCGGATCGAAGGCATCCGCACCACCGCGCCGCTCTACCGCGCGCTGCTCGCCGACGCCGACTTCCGCGCCGGCCGCCTCGACGTCGGCATGCTCGACCGCAAGCTCGCGTCCGGCGAGCTGCGGGCCGTCGAGTCGCGCCAGGCCGCGGCGCTGCCGGGCAAGCAAGTCGGCCATCCCGAGAATCGCGTTCATCGGCGTGCGGATCTCGTGGGACATGCTGGAGAGAAACTCCGACTTGGCGCGCGAGGCCGCCAGCGCCGCTTCACGCGCGTCGACCAGCTCATGC
>DATDGZ010000243.1:0-1540 GCA_036521795.1 Thermoanaerobaculia bacterium
CGAGGACCGATCTCGATGCGGCCACTCCGTCCTACGCTTGGTGCCAACCGGCCTCGCCTCGGCCTCGCGATTCTTGGCAGGCCCGCTTCTACGCCGAGCTGCGCTCGTTCTCGACGCCGCACTCTTCGGCGCGAGGTGGCGCCCAGGGAGACCTCATGACGAATGACCTCGTGTTCACGACCGAAGCCGCCGCTCACTGCCACCTGTCACCGCGGACCCTCGAGAAGCGCCGCGTCGTGGGCGGCGGTCCTGCCTTCTACAAGGTGGGTCGACGGGTGCTCTACAGCCTGCGCGAGCTCGACGAATGGATCGCCCAGGGGCGGCGGATCTCGACCGCCGATCCAGGCCATGCGGGCCGCGTTGGCGATCCGGATCGCTCCTGAGAGCAAGCTGATCGGCCGGCGGCGCCGGCAGGACACAGGGCTCGCTCGGGCGCAGTGGGCCGCGGACCTCGCGGGAGCGGCGCTGAATGCCGGGTCGCGCCAGGGCCGCACAGCGCGATCGATCGGCGGACGGGGAGGCTGGCAGGCTTGACGGTCAGCAGCGGGATGCGGCGGGAGGCATGGACACTCGAAAGTCTGGCTTCGTGGCCGTCGAGCGGTCCACCTTCCGGCCTGTCCGAGAGGGCGGCTGTACGCTGTGGAACGAGCCGCGCGTGCGGTCGCAATGGGAGGCATGGATGGACCTACGACAGCTGGCGGCTTGGGCGCCGTACGAGCGGGTGATCGGCGGCATGCGAGTGCCATTGGGCCGCGGCGACGTGCTGATCTCGGTACGCCAGGCCGCGGCGCGCTGGCAATGGTCACCCGGACGGACACAGCGATTCCTGCGGATCTTGATCGCGATGCGCTACCTGGTGCGGCGCGAGCGGACTGGCGACGGGGACATCTATCACGTTGAGGCGGAAGAGACTTCCGGGTGGCAGCGATACAGCGGCGAGCACGGGGGCGAGCACACCGTCGAGACAGCGATGGACACACCGGTGGACACGCCGATGGACACACTGGTGGACACAAGAGAGAAGAAGATAGAAGAAGGGGAAAAACAACAACAACAAGGTTTTTGGGAGGAGGCGGGAGCGCCACTGGTCAAGGGATCGAGCTGGTCCGGGGAGGACGGCGATTTCGACGAGTGGTTCGGCGCCTACCCCGCGCACCGGCGAGAGGCCCGGCCGCGGGCGCGGCTGGCATGGGACGAGACCGCGGCCCAGCGGCCGGCGCTGGCGGAGATGCTGGCGATCCTCGCGGTGCAGGAGCGGTCGTACCGGTGGCGCGCGGAGGGCGGCAAGTACGTGCCCGCGGCATGGAACTACCTGCTGCAGGCGCGCTGGGCGGACGATGGCTCCGCTTACCCGGGCGTCGAGCTCGCCGCGGCGGCGGCGCCGGCCGGGTTCGACGTGCCGGAACGGGTCACCTGCCTGGCGGCGGCGCTGCCACCGGCGCTGCCCGGGCGGGAAACCTGGACGGCCAGGATCACCGCGCTGGCCGGCGAGGCGACCGCCGTCGAGGAGCAGCTCGAGGCCTTGGACCTCGAGCTGATG
>DATDGZ010000244.1:0-4975 GCA_036521795.1 Thermoanaerobaculia bacterium
GGTGACCGGCACCGGCACCCGCACCGGCATGACCGGCGGTCTGACCGGCACGACGTCGGTGCCGGCGCTGCCCACGGCGGCATCGACGCCGCGGCGTCGCTGGTGGCGCGCGGCGCTGCTCGCGGTGGTCATGCTAGGCGCCGCGGTCACCGCCTACGTGCTGCTGCGCCCGCGAGAGAAGGCACTCGGCCAACTGCGCATCAGCTGGGATCGCCTCACCGACCTGGCCGGGAGGGAGACCTTTCCCAGCCTCGCGCCGGATGGAACCTTCTTCGTCTATGTCAAGGCGGACGGCGGCAGGTCGCACATCTTCCTCCAGCGGGTGGTCGGCGGCGCGAATTACCGGGACCTGAGCAACGACCCGCTGGCGGATGACACGCAGCCTGCCTTCTCACCCGACGGCGACCACATCGCTTTCCGCTCCACTCGCGAGGGCGGCGGTATCTTCGTCATGGGGGCCACGGGCGAGTCCCCACGCCGGCTGACCGAGCGTGGCTACAACCCCGCATGGTCGCCGGACAACAAGGAGATCGTCTTCGCCACCGAGGGAGTCGCCGGCCCGGCGAACCGCCAGACGGCGATGAGCCAGATCTGGCGGGTCCCCGTCGGGGGCGGCGAGCAGCGGCTGGTCTGCAACGGCGACGGTGTGCAGCCGAGCTGGTCACCCCATCGCTCGCGCATCGCCTACTGGGGATTGGAGCATGGCAGCCAGCGCACCATCTGGACGATACCGGTCGACGGCGGGAAGCCCACCCGCGTGACCGACGACGAGCACTTGAACTGGAACCCCGTCTGGTCGGTGGACGGCCGGTTCCTCTACTACGCGAGCAATCGCGGCGGCTCGATGAACTTCTGGCGGGTCCCCATCGACGAATCGTCCGGCAAGGTGCTCGGCGATCCCGAACCGCTGGGCACGCCGGCGCAATGGTGCGGCTTCCTCAGCTTCTCGCGCGACGGTCGCCGCTTCGCGTATGCGACCGACGATAGCAGGTCGAATATCGAGCGGATCGAAGTCGATTTGAGCACCGGCAAAGCGCTCGCACCTGCGACCGCCGTGACCGAAGGATCGCAGTCCGTCTCCGCCTTCGATTTCTCTCCGGACGGCAAGTGGATCGTCTTCAGCACTGCCGCGCCTCGGGAGGACCTGTTCGTGATCCGTCCGGACGGCACTGGCCTGCGCCAACTCACCACCGGCGGTTCCAAGAACCGCATCCCCCACTGGTCGCCTGACGGCGCGCTCATTGCTTTCTATTCGGACCGCGGCGGCGACTATCAAGGCTGGACCATGCGGCCCGACGGCAGCGATATCAAGCTGATCAGCGATGCGAAGCCGCTTTACAACCCGGTCTGGTCCGCGGATGGCAGGCAACTCGCCTGCCTGGTGGGGGTCCATCAGGACCTCGCCGTGATCGACTTCACGCAGCCCCTGGCTCGACGCCGGCCCAAGCTACTCCCGCTACGCACACTTCCCTTGACGCCATTCTCGTGGTCATCAGACGGCCAGAGGATAGTGGGACTGAGCGAGGGCAACGACGTGTTCGTATATTCAATTCCCGGCGGCGGCTACGAGCGTATCACGCGTGACAAGGCGCTATGCGTCTCCTGGCTTCACGACGACCGTAGCGTGATCTATCTCAGCCAGGGCAAGGTGATGGTCGCCGACACCCGGAGCCGCGGCTCCCGCCAGCTGTTCACGGCACCGGCCAATTCGGAGCTCAAGTGGGTGTACCCGAGCCGCGACGATCGCATGATCTATATCGCGCGCGCGGTCCAGGAGGGCGACGTCTGGTTGGGAACTCTTCCTTGACGATGTCCAACGTGGTCATCCACAAGCTTAACGCCATACTTGCATTTATATAAATAGCAACAGGCGCACCCTTTGGCTGGCTCTTGCTTCTCGCTGGATTGAGATATACTGATGGTCATCGACCAAGGACTGGCGATGCTACGCTCCAGTTAGGAGCCGGCCCGCCCCGCTTGCAACTCAGGAGGGAGAGATGACCTTTAGTGTGCGCGATCTCATGATCGATGTTCTTCCCGCCACCTTCGCGGACGCCGACAAGTTGTTGCTCCTCTGCGGCGGTGATGTCACGCTGCCGCCCGCGCCGGCGCCGCCGAAGCCCGAGCCGAAGCCACCGAAGCCCGGGGTCGCGGCAGCTGCCGGAGGGGAGCAGATTCAGGCCGCCGAGTTGGCGAGCCTGGCCGTCCTGCGTGAGCAGCTGCAGCAGGCGTTGCACCCCTGAGCCGGCCCGAGCCCGACGCGCGGTCCCTGCCGCGGCTCCCCTGCCGCACGCACCGGGCGCAGGCGTCGACCTCAGCGCCAGAACAGCGGGTACCGGGCCGGGTCGGCCTCGTGCATCAGCTCGTAGACGGTCTCGAAGAGCTGCTCGCGATTCGGCTTGGACCAGTAGTCGCCGTCTGAGCCGTAGGCGGTGCGGTGCTCGGCGCCGGGCAGGGTGCGCGGCTCCGAGTCGAGCCAGGCGTAGCCGCCCTGGACCTCGAGCACCTGCTGCATCATGTAGGCGGTGGCGCCGCCGGGCACGTCTTCGTCCATGAAGACGATGCGGTTGGTCTTGCGCAGCGAATCGAGGACGCGGCCGGCAAGGTCGAACGGCAGCAGGGTCTGGACGTCGACGACCTCCACCTCGATGCCGACCTGCGCCAGGCGCTCGGCGGCGTCGATCGCCACGCGGCAACAGGCGCCGTAGGTCACCACCGTGACGTCGCCGCCCTCGCGCAGCACCTCCGGCGCTCCCAGCGGCACCGTCATCTCGCCGACGTTGGCGGGCAGCCGCTCCTTGACGCGATAGCCGTTGAGCACTTCGACCACGACTCCCGGGTCATCGCCGGCCAGCAGGGTGTTGTAGAAGCCCGCCGCCTGGGTCATGTTGCGCGGCACGCAGACGTAGATGCCGCGCAGCAGGTTGAGGACGCCGGCCATCGGCGAGCCGGCGTGCCAGATGCCTTCCAGGCGGTGGCCGCGGGTGCGCACGATCACCGGCGCCTTCTGCTGTCCCTTGCTGCGATAGCGCAGGCAGGCCAGGTCGTCGGAGAGGATCTGCAGCGCATATAGGATGTAGTCGAGGTACTGGATCTCGGCGATCGGCCGCAGCCCGCGCAGCGCCATGCCGATCGCCTGCCCCATGATGGTCGCCTCGCGGATGCCGGTGTCCGAGACGCGCAGCTGACCGTACTTCGCCTGCAACCCGGCGAAGCCCTGGTTGACGTCGCCGATCTGGCCGACGTCCTCGCCGATGGCGACGACGTTCGGGTACCGGGCCAGGGCGGCGTCGAAGCAGGCGTTCATGACCTTGTGGCCGTCCACGATCGGCGACTCCGCGGTGTAGACCGCGGGCACCGCCGGCACCGCCAACGCGGCCAGCGGCGTCGTGCTGTAGAGGTCGGAGTCGTAGCGCTCGGCGTTCTCGCGCACCCGCTCGCGCCGCCAGGCCGCCAGGCGCTGCACCGGCGCCGGCAGCTCTCGCGCGGGCCGGCCGCCGGGGCCGGCATGGGCGGCGAGGTCGACCAGCGCCCCCTGTGCCGCCGCCACCAGGTCGCGACGCAGCACGACCGGCTGGCGGGCGAGCTCGGACCGCACGCGCTCGACCGCGGCGGCCGCAGACCGGGCGCCATCCGCCTGGGCGCCGGCGGCAGGCTCGGCGATCTCGCTGATCTCGCTGATCTCGCTGATCTCGCCGATCTCCGCCAGCAGCGCCATCAGCTCGGACTGCTCCTGCTCGATCGGCGCGCGGAACGCCTCCCAGGCCGCCCGCTGCAGCCCGCGCACCCGGCGCGTGGCCTCCTCCTCGAGCGCATCGAGCTCGCCGGCGTTGGCCAGCCCCTCGGCGATCATCCATTGCCGCATGCGGCGCAGGCAGTCGACCTCGGCCTCCCAGGCCAGGCGCTCCTTCGACTTGTAGCGCTCATGGCTGCCCGAGGTCGAATGGCCCTGGGGCTGGGTCATCTCGACGACGTGGACGATCGCCGGCACGTGCTCGCGGCGCGCGACGTCGGCGGCCCGGCTGTAGACGGCGCACAGCTCCGGGTAGTCCCAGCCCCGGACCCGGTAGAGGTCATAGCCATGGCCGGACCCGGGTGCGCGGCGGAAGCCGGCCAGCAGCTCCGAGAGGTCCTTCGCGACCTGCAGCTCGTTCGGCACGGAGATGCCGTAGCCGTCGTCCCAGATCGACAGCACCATCGGCGCCTGCAGCACGCCGACCGCGTTGACGGTCTCCCAGAACAGCCCCTCGGCGCAGCTGGCGTTGCCGATGGTGCCGAAGGCCACCTCGTCGCCGTGACTCGAGAACCGGGTCATCGCCTGCAGCTCGGGCAGCTCGCGGTAGAGCCGCGACGCGTAGGCGAGCCCGGCCAGGCGCGGCATCTGGGCGGCGACCGGTGACACGTCGGCGGCGGAGTTGAGCAGCTCGGCGAGGTTGCGGAAGCGGCCGTCGGGCTCGAGCAGGCAGGTCGAGAAGTGCGCATTCATCGAGCGGCCGGCGGAGCACGGCTCGCGCGCGACGTCCGGGTCGGCGTACAGCTGCGCGAAGAATTGCTCGACGGTGAGCAGGCCGAGCGCGAACATCAGGGTCTGGTCGCGGTAGTAGCCGGAGCGGAAGTCTCCGCCGCGGAACACTTTCGCCAGGGCGAGCTGCGCCACTTCTTTGCCGTCGCCGAAGATGCCGAACTTGGCCTTGCCCGTCAGCACCTCCCGGCGGCCGATCAGGCTCGCCTGGCGGCTCTCGCAGGCGATGCGGTAGTCATGGAGCACCTCCTCGCGGCTGAACGCGGCGTCGGCGGAGCCAGCGGCCGGAGTGAGGTCCGAAGCGTCCCGATCCAGGACGGAGATGGTCATGACAAGGCGAATGCTAGCATGCCCGAGACCGCCGCCGGAGAGATCAGTGGCCGGAGGGGAGGAGACGGAGGGCCGTCGTCGGCGGGTCTCCTCACCGCCGACCTTTGGGCGAGGGGCCGCAAT
>DATDGZ010000245.1:0-3983 GCA_036521795.1 Thermoanaerobaculia bacterium
GGGGACGGCGGGGACCGCAGAGACGGCCGGCCAGCCGAGCATCTCCGCCGATGCCGCGGCGGACGCGTTCCCCGGAACGGCGGCGGGCGTCATTGCTCCTTCCGGCGCGCATCCAGCCACTTCGGCCACCGCAGGCCGCGCGGGCAGCGCCACCGCGGGCACCGCAAGCACGGCCCCCCGCCATCCACGCCCTCCCCTCGCCACCCCCTACGTGGAGCCCGCCGGCGACGTCGCGCAGCTGGTGGCCGAGCTGTGGTCGCGCGCCCTCGGGATCGCCGGCATCGGCGTCCACGACGACTTCTTCGAGCTCGGCGGGCACTCCCTGCTCGCCACCCAGATTGCCGCCGAGGTGCGCGCCCGCTTCGCGGTCGACGTGCCGCTGCAGGCGCTGTTCGCGGCTTCCACGGTGGCCGGCATGGCGTCGGCGATCCACGACCACCTGCAGCGGGACGAAGCGCCGCCGGCCGCCCTGGACCTGCCGGTGATCGTCGCCGACCGCGCCGGCCGCAACCTGCCGTTCCCGCTCACCGACGTGCAGCAGGCCTATTGGATCGGCAGGAGCGGCGCCTTCGAGCTCGGGCAGGTGGGGACCCATCTCTACCTGGAGATGGACGCGGCGGACATCGATCTCCGTCGTATCAGTGCGGCCTTGAACCGCCTCATCGAGCGCCACGACATGCTGCGCGCCGTGGTCCTGCCCGACGGCCGGCAGCAGATCCTCGAGCGGGTGCCGCCCTACGAGATCGCGGTCCTCGAGCTGGGGGGACGGGAACCCGCCCACGCCGAGCGCGAGCTGGAGGCCGTGCGCCGCCGCATGTCGCACCAGGTGCTGCCGACCGACCGCTGGCCGCTGTTCGAGGTCCGCGCCTCGCGCCTTCCCGATGGGCGCACGCGGTTCCACGTCAGCTTCGATTTCCTGATCGGCGACGCCTGGAGCTGCCAGATCCTGCTCCGGGAGCTCGCCGCGCTGTACGACGATCCGGGGGCGCCGCTGCCGCCGCTGCCGATCTCGTTCCGCGACTACGTGCTGGCCACCCTCGAGCTCGAGCAGTCGACGGCCTTCGAGCGCGCCCTCGCCTACTGGCGCGGTCGCCTGGCGGAGCTCCCTCCCCCGCCCGAGCTGCCGCTCTCCAGGAGCCCGCTGGAGCTCGACCAGCCGCACTTCGTGCGCCGCACCGCCGGGCTGCCGCCGGCGGCCTGGCAACGCGCCAAGCAGCGGGCGAGCCGCGCCGGGCTCACCCCGTCGGGACTGCTGCTGGCGGTCTATGCCGAGGTGCTGGCGGCGTGGAGCAAGAGCCCGCGCTTCACCGTCAACCTGACCCTGTTCAACCGCCTGCCGCTGCACCCCCAGATCCACGAGCTGGTCGGCGACTTCACCTCGCTGACCCTGTGCGCGGTCGACAACTCGCAGCCGGCGCCCTTCGTCGATCGCGCTCGCAGGATCCAGGACCGGCTGTGGGAAGGGCTCGATCACCGGCTGGTCAGCGGCGTGCGGGTGATGCGCGAGCTGGCGCGCGGTCACGGCGGCGCCGCCCGCGCGCTCATGCCCGTGGTCTTCACCAGCACCCTCAACCTGGCGCCTCCCGAGGCGCCGCCCGCCACGCCGGCCACGCCGGCCGACACCGCCCGTGAGCCGGAGGGGCCGGCGCCCGCCCAGGGTTACGAGATCAGCCAGACTCCGCAGGTCTGGATCGACCACCAGGTCTCGGAGCGCCGCGGTTGGTTGAGCTGCACCTGGGACGTGGTCGAGGACCTCTTCCCGCCCGGACTGATCGACGAGATGTTCGCGGCCTTCCGCGGCCTGCTCGAGCGCCTGGCGGCGGCGGCGCCGGAGGCCGCGGCCGGCGAGACCGGCGAAGCCGTGGGCGCGCTGCCGCCCGCGTGGCGGCAGGACCGCTGGGAGCTGGCCCCGGCGGCGCAGCTCGCCGAGCGCGCGGCGATCCATGCCGCAGCGTCCGCGTTGCCGGCGCCGCCGCCGGGGTTGCTGCACACGCTGATCGCGCCGCCGTCCGCGCGCCCCGCGGTCGCCGCTCCCGACCGCGTGCTCACCTATGCCGAGCTTCACCACCGCGCCGCGGCGCTGGCGCGGCAGCTGCGCGCCCTGGGCGCGCGCCCCGGGACCCTGGTGGCGGTGGTCATGGAGAAGGGCTGGGAGCAGGCGGTGGCGGCGTTCGGCATCCTCGGCTCGGGGGCGGCCTACCTGCCGATCGATCCCGACCTCCCGGCCGAGCGCCGGAGCTGGCTGCTGGCCGACGGCGGCGTCGAGATCGCGGTGACCCAGCCATGGCTCGAAGAGCGCTTCGCCCTTGCCGGAGAGTGGCCGAAGACTTTGCGGCGCCTGACCGTCATGGCGGAGATCCCCGGGGGCGCCACGCAGGAGGAGGGTGCGGCGGGTGCGGCGGGCGCGGCGGGGGCCGAGGCGACCGGCGGGGTGGTGGAGGCGGCGCCGGGCCAGAGCGCCGGCGACCTGGCCTACGTCATCTACACCTCGGGCTCGACGGGCCGGCCGAAAGGAGTGGCCATCGACCACCGCGGCGCGGTCAACACGGTGCTGGACGTCAACCAGCGCTTCGGCGTCGGGCCGGACGACCGGGTGTTCGCCCTCTCGTCGCTCTCCTTCGACCTCTCGGTCTACGACCTCTTCGGCACCCTCGCCGCCGGCGGCACGGTGGTCTTCCCCGCCGCCGATCTGCGGCGCGACCCGGAGCACTGGACCGAACGCCTGGACGCCTGCGGCGTGACCATCTGGAACTCGGTGCCGGCGCTGATGGAGATGCTGGTGGACTTCGCCGCCGAGCAGGCCCGGCCGCTGCCCGGCGCGCTCCGGCTGGCGCTGCTGTCGGGCGATTGGATCCCGGTGCAGCTTCCCGACCGCATCCGGGCGCTGGCTCCCGACGCCGAGGTGGTCAGCCTCGGCGGCGCCACCGAGGCTTCGATCTGGTCGATCCTCTATCCGGTGCGGGAGGTCGAGCCCGGATGGCGCAGCATCCCTTACGGGCGGCCGATGAGCGGCCAGACGTTCCACGTCCTGGACGAGGCGCTGGCGCCGCGTCCGACCTGGGTCCCGGGCCACCTGTTCATCGGCGGCATCGGGCTTGCCCGCGGCTACTGGGGCGACGCCGAGAAGACCGCCGCGAGCTTCATCACCCATCCGCGCACCGGCGAGCGCCTCTACCGCACCGGCGACCTCGGCCGCTACCTGCCGGGCGGCGACATCGAGTTCCTCGGCCGCGAGGACTCGCAGGTGAAGGTGCGCGGCTATCGCGTCGAGCTCGGCGAGATCGAGGCGGCGCTGTCCCGCCACCCCGCGGTGCGCGAGGCGGTGGTGATGGCCTTCGCCGGCGATCGCCCCGGCGACAAGCGGCTGGCCGCCTACGTCGTGACCGGCGCCGCCGCGCCGGTCTCGCCGCTCGCGGCGGTCTCGCCGTCCGCGGCGGCGGCGGGGAGCCCGGTAACGCCGGAGCCCCCGGCAACGCCTGAGATTCACGAGCTGCGGGAGCATTTGCGGCGCTCGCTGCCCGACTACATGGTCCCTGCCGCCTTCGTCTTCCTGCCGGCGCTGCCGCTCACCGCCAACGGCAAGGTGGACCGGCAAGCCCTGCCGCGGCCCGGCCAGCATCGGCCGGAGGAGCGCCGCCGCTACGTCGCCCCGCGCAGCGAGGTCGAGACGGTCCTGGCGTCGATCTGCGGTGAGGCGCTGGGGGTCGAGAGGCTCGGCGTCGACGACGACTTCTTCGAGCTGGGAGGGGACTCGCTGATGGCGGTGCGCGCCATCTTCCGCATCCGCAAGGCGGTTGACGTGGAGCTGCCGGTCCGCAGCTTCTTCGACGCGCCGACCGTGGCGGGGCTGGCGGCGCTGGTCGAGGAGCTGCTGTTGAGCCAGATCGAGGAGATGTCCGAGGAAGAGGTGAGGGAGCTCCTATGAGCGACGTGCTCCCCCCCTCGCGGCTCGACCGCCTGTCGCCGGAACGGCGCGCCCTGCT
>DATDGZ010000246.1:0-2243 GCA_036521795.1 Thermoanaerobaculia bacterium
GGATGCCGATGATCTCCACCTCGTCGCCGACCTTGACGACGCCCCGCTCCACCCGGCCGGTCACCACCGTGCCGCGGCCCGAGATCGAGAAGATGTCCTCGATCGGCATCAGGAAGTCCTTGTCGATCGCCCGCTCCGGCACCGGGATGTAGCTGTCCACGGACTCGATGAGCTCGATCACCTTCTTGCCCCACTCGCTCTCCGGATCGCCGCTGTCGAGCGCCTTCAGCGCCGAGCCGCGGATGATCGGGATGTCGTCGCCCGGGAAGTCGTAGGACGACAGCAGCTCCCGCAGCTCGAGCTCGACCAGGTCCAGCAGCTCGGGGTCGTCGACCATGTCGACCTTGTTCATGAACACCACCATGTACGGCACGCCCACCTGGCGCGCCAGCAGGATGTGCTCGCGCGTCTGCGGCATGGGGCCGTCCGCTGCCGACACCACCAGGATCGCGCCGTCCATCTGCGCGGCTCCCGTGATCATGTTCTTCACGTAGTCCGCGTGCCCGGGACAGTCCACGTGCGCATAGTGCCGCACCGCGCTCTCGTACTCGACGTGCGCCGTGGCGATGGTGATGCCGCGCTCGCGCTCTTCCGGCGCCTTGTCGATCTGGTCGAACGCCACGAACTGCGCCCATCCCTTCGTCGCCAGCACCTTGGTGATCGCCGCCGTCAGCGTCGTCTTGCCGTGATCGACGTGGCCGATCGTGCCGACATTGACGTGCGGCTTCTTACGCTGGAACTTCTCCTTGCCCATGGCGCTTCGTGTCTCCTGAAAGCGAGTTGGTCCTACGGACGGTGGAGCCCACGACCGGATTTGAACCGGTGACCCCCTCCTTACCAAGGAGGTGCTCTACCCCTGAGCCACGTGGGCTTGAGACACCCGTAGACGCGCCGAGGGCCTCAGGCCCAAAGCCGCGTCCAACGGTCGAACCTGACGATCTTACAGCGCCCCCCGATCCCTGTAAAGTCCCTCTCCGGGTCGGCTCAGAGGAAGGGAAAAGCATTGTGCCAGAGCCGGGACCGGTTGTCCAGGGTCCAAGTGCTCGTGGTGCTGGTGCAGTACTCGTGTGCTCGTGGCCCAGGCCGGAGCAGCGGACCTCCGTTGTCCTGCCATGACCACATCCACGCTCAGCCGCGAAGCCAGCTTGGCAACCGCCAGGGGGCAAGGTAGTGTCCCACGCCATGACACGCGGCGACGACTCCAGGCGCCTGGCGCCGTCCAGGCTGTCGCGGGCGGCGCCGATGCCGATCCTGACGCTGGCGACGTTGGCCGCGATCGTCGCGCTGGTGGCCGCGGTCTCCTGGGGTCTCGGCAGCTATCCCCTGCTGGACCCGGACGAGGGGCGGAACGCCGAGGTGGCCCGCGAGATGATGGCGGGCGGCGACTTCGTGCTGCCGCGGCTCGACGGCCTGCCCTACCTCGACAAGCCGGTGCTGTTCTTCGCCGCCGATGCCCTCTCCCAGCGCCTGCTGGGCGCCGGCGAGGCCGCGGCCCGCCTCCCGGCGCTGGTCTTCGCCCTCGCCACCGCCGCGCTCACCGCCTGGTTCGCCGGCCGCCTGTTCGGCAGGCGAGCGCGCTGGATCGCCGGCGTTGCCGCGCTCGCGGCGCCGCTGCCCATCGCCTTCGCACGCACCGTGATTTTCGACAGCGCCCTGACCTTCTTCATGGTCGTGGCGCTCTGCGCCTTCTACCTCGCGGTCGAAGCGAGCGCCGCTACGCGGCGCGCCGCGTCTGCAGGGGTGTTCTTGACACGAGGGAAAGCCGATGCGGCGGGGCCCTTGCCGGAGGAGGTTGCAGGCGGCTGGCTGGGCTGGACGGCGCTGGCCTGGGTCGCGATGGGTCTCGGCGTGCTGACCAAGGGGCCGGTGGCGCTGGCCGTGCCGCTGCTCGCCGCCGCTCCCTTCGCCGCCTTCCGCCGCTCCTCCCGCGCGGTCTGGCATCCCCTCGGTCCGGCGCTGCTGGCGCTCTGCGTCGGCCCCTGGGTCTGGGCGGTGTCGCGCCGGGTCCCGGAGTTCCTGCACTACGCCCTCTTCACCGAGACCTGGCAGCGGGTGGCCACCCCGGAGATGAACCGCGAGGGGCCGATCTGGTTCTTCATCCCCTGCCTGCTGGCCGGCGCCCTGCCGTGGTCGGTGCTCGCCCTCGCCGGATGCCGGCGCGGCTGGGCACCGCGCGGCGGCGGCCGGTTGCTCGACCGGCTCGACCCGCCGCGCCTCTACCTTGCCCTGTGGATCGCCCTGCC
>DATDGZ010000247.1:0-1652 GCA_036521795.1 Thermoanaerobaculia bacterium
AAGTCCTCGAGCGTGATCTCGTCGGCAAGCGCCTCGACGCAGGCCGAAGACCCGCCCGAGACCATCGCCAGCAGCGGCGCTCCCGGCGGCAGCTCTCCCAGCCACCGCAGCACGCGCTGGCCGGCGTCCAGGCTGGCCCGGTCGGACAGCGGATGCCCGCCGGAGAGCTCCTCCCAGGCGGGGTCGAGAAGGCCCGGCGTGGCCGGCGTGGAATGGGTGCGCACGAGCAGGCGCCGCGCCGGGCCGGCCGGCCCCAGCGCACGGCTCGCGCCATGGGCGCCGCGCGCCATTGCCGGCGCCGCCTTGCCGAGGGCGAGCGCCCCCGCCCAGCGCTCCGGCCGCGCCGCCACCGCCGCGTGCACCAGCCGCTCCGGGTCGGCGGCGGCGAGCGCCGCGGCGGCCATCCGCCGCGCGAGGTCGTGGAGAGTCATCACTCTATGGTAACGGCGGACCTCGACCGCGCGGCGAGGGGGGGCGAGGCGAGCAGCTGGCGAAGCTAGGGCGGCGCCGGCGGCGGCGCTGCCGGCTGCCTCCGCGCGCGCTGCCGGTAGGCTGCCGGTATAAGATCACCGGGTCTTCCCGTCCAGGCTGGGTAGCAACGTGGAGGCGTGTGCGATGCCGGGCTCAAGCTTCGAACTGGTGATCGTCGGCTCCGGTCCCGCGGGCCTGGCGGCGGCGGCCAACGCGCAGGCGAACGGCCTCGACTACGTCGTGCTCGAGCGCGCCGACCACCTGGCGGACACCGTCTTCTGCTACCAGAAGCGCAAGCACGTGATGGAGGAGCCGATGCAGGTGCCGCAGCGCGGCGCCCTCCCCTTCGCCGCCGGCTCGCGCGAGTCGATCCTGGCTGCCTGGTCGAAGTTCGCGGCGGGCCTTCACATCCGCTTCCGGCAGGAGATGACCGCCCTCGAGCGCGTGGACGGCGGCTTCGTCGTGCGCGCCGCGGGCGAGCAGTACCAGGCAGCGCGGGTGGTCATCGCGGTCGGCACCCAGGGCAATCCGCGGCTGCTGGGGGTGCCGGGCGAGGACCTGCCTCACATCAGCACGCGACTGGTCGATCCTGATGATTTCGTCGATCGCGACGTCCTGGTGGTCGGCGCCGGCGACTCGGCTCTCGAGGTGGCGCTGGCGCTGTGCGAGCGTAACCGCGTCGGGCTGGTGGTGCGGACGCCGGAGATCCTGCGCGCCAAGGAGAGCCTGGAGCGCGACATCCTCGGGCGCCAGGCCACCGGCCAGATGGTGGTTCATTTCAGTACCACGATCCATCACGTCGAGCCCGGCGCGGTCGAGCTCAACAAGCCGGAGGGCCGCGTGCGGGTGCCCTGCGACCAGGTGATCCTGAAACTCGGCGCCACCCCGCCGCGGGCGGCGCTCGAGAGCTTCGGCATCACCTTCGCCGGCACCGGCCGCGATGCCCGCCCGGTCCTGTCGCAGCGTTACGAGTCCAGCGTGCCCGGCCTGTTCCTGGTCGGCGCGGTCACCGGGCGCGACCTGATCAAGCTCGGCATCAACCAGGGACACGAGGTCGTCGAGCACATCCTCGGCCGCGCGGTGGAGCCAGCCGACGAGGAGGTCCTAAGGCGGCGGCTGCCCTTCTGGGCCGGCACCGTGCGCGAGCGCATCGCCGACCTCCGCGACGAGATCCCGCTGTT
>DATDGZ010000248.1:0-2972 GCA_036521795.1 Thermoanaerobaculia bacterium
GGTGAAGCTCGGCTCGGCGTAGTCGAAGGTGGCGACCGGCACCGCGGGAGGAGTGGCGGCGCGCAGCGCGGCCGCCAGCCGCGGCGCCGGCTTCAGGCGCTCGACTGCCGGCGCCACCATGCCGCCCGCCACCGCCGCCGCCGCCAGCGCGCCGCCCACCAGCACTGCGGCCGCCCGCCGGTAGCGCCCCGCGAGGTGATCGTGCAGCGCCCAGCCGCCCACCATGGCCAGCACGGCGGCGAGCGCCAGGCAGGGCAGGGCCAGCCCGGCCGCAAGATCCGCCCGGCTGGCGCCTGCGAACGGCGAATGGCCTGCCGGGGCCGCATGCCAGCCGCAGGCCGCCAGCGTGGCCGGCACTGCCAGCGCCGCCGCCGCCAGCGCCAAGCCCACCAGCGGCCCGAGCAGCCAGGCGCCACGCCGCAGCCAGCGCAGGTCGCGCGGCGTGAGCCGTCCCCGGCGCTCGGCCTCGACCGTGCCCCCGACCGCCAGCGCCAGCGCCGGCCAGGCCGGCAGCACGTAGTGCGGCAGCCTGGTCGCCACCAAGGTCATCAAGGCGAAAGTGGGAACGACCCAGCCGATCAGCAGCGCCCGGCCGCGCTCCCCGCCGAGCCGGCCGCCCAACGTCGCGGAGGCGGCGGCCGGCAGCCACAGCACCCAGGGCGCGAAGCCGAGCCACACCACGGCGAGATAGAACGGCAGCCCGGAGACCCAGCCGCGCCATCCTTGCCAGGCGCCGCCGCCGTGCCCCTCCATGGCGCCGAGCGCGCGCCCCACCACGTGCTTGCCGATCCCCACCCGCGCCAGCTCGCCGCCGGTCGCCAGGTTCGCCGGCACCCCCCACGCGCAGAAGATCGCCACGCCGAGCAGCGCCGCGAGCGCCGCGCGCATGGCGTACCTTCCGACCGGCACGGCCTCGGCCTCCTCCCGCGTTGCCGCGGCTGCCGTTCCTTCCTGCTTCACCGCCGCTGCCTCTCGCCGTGCCGCTGTCCCCGTGTCGGCGGCCGCGTCCACAGCCGCACGCGCCCGCCGCCCGAGGATCGCGAGCGTCGTCGCGATGCCCAGTCCGGGCACCGCCAGGCCGACCGGCCCCTTGGCGAGCTGGGCCAGGCCGAGCGCCAAGCCGAGCCCGAGCCAGGGCCAGGGCCGCCGGCCGTCGCCGGTCAGCGCTGCCGCGAAGCAGGCCAGCGCACCCGTCACCGCCGCCAGCAGCAGCGCGTCGGCGGTGGCCGCCTGCCCCTCGACGACTGCCAGCGGCGTCGCCGCCAAAACTGCCATCGTCCACAGCCCCGCGCCTGCCGGCAGCAGGCGGCGGGCGGCGGCGAAGGTGAGCAGGGCCGCGATCGCCATCGCCGCCGCCGACCCCAGCCGCGCCGCCATGGCGCTCGAGCCCAGCAGCCGCATCGGCAGCGCCATCCACCAGTAGGCGAGGATCGGCTTGTCCGGCCGCAAGCTGCCGTTGAAGGTGGGCACCAGGTAGTCGCCGGAAGCGATCATCTCGACCGTCGCCTGCGCGAAGCGGGGCTCGTCCCGGTCCCACAGCGTCGTGCGGCTCGCCAGCGCCACCAGCGAGGCGAAGATCGCCCCCGCCAGCGCCACCGCCGCGCCCCAGCCTGGCCGCTCCCGCCTCGCCGCCCCGGGGCCTGTCCGATCGGCTGTCGTTGCCTCGGGTGTGGTCATCCAGGGCTCGCAGGCAACCGGCAGTATAGGATGGATCCCCGCATCGTCCCCGGCGAGGAAACCACCCGTGGCGCGCATGACGCAGATCCTCCTCCTCGCCCTGCTCTGCCTCTGGGCCGCCGCCATGGCCTGGGTGCCGCGCGTCGACTACCGGTGGACGGCGCAGCTCACCGCCTACCGCCACCATCCGTTCGCCGGCCTCGCACGCCGCACCGTCTTCCAGGGCCAGCTGCCGGGAGCCACCGACCCGGCGGCCCTGCTCGCCATCGCCACCGTCGCCCTCTACCTCCGCGCGCACGCCGCCGGCGCATCTCGCCGCCTGCTCGCGGCCCGCCCGGCGCTCGGCTTCCTGCTGGTCGCGGCCCTCGGCCCCGGCCTGGCGGTGGTCCACGCCCTCAAGCTCGTCCTCGGCCGCGCGCGGCCGCTCGATGTCCTGTCTCGCCAGCACCTCCCGTACACGGAGTGGTATCAGGCCGGCAAGCTCTCCCTCGCCGCCGGCTTCTTCCGCGGCAGCTTCCCCAGCGGCCACACCGCCGCGGTCTTCACCACCCTCGCGCTCGCCTACGCCCTCGCCTGCGATCCCGCCGCCGGCCGCCGCATGCGCATCGCCGGCGTGGCCGTCGCCGTTCTCTCGCTCGCCGGCGCCCTCGCCATCACCGTCGCCAACGCCATGGGAGGCAACCACTGGCTGAGCGACGGGCTGGGGACGATCGGCCTGGTGTGGCTCCTCGTCCACCTCCTCTACTTCCAGCTCCTCGACGTGCCGGGCCAGCGCCGCCTGGTCCTCGGCTCCCTGGCCCGCGGCGAGGCCCCGCCGCTGCCTCGTTTCTGGGAAGCGCGCCTCTGCGGCAGCGGCCTGCTCGTCGTCGCCGGCACGGCACTCTCCCTGCTCGGGCTGCGGGCCCTCGCCGAGCAGCGCCCGCCGACCCTGGCCTGGCTCCTTGCGCCCGGCGCCGGCCTGCTGATCCTCGGGTTGCCGCGGGCGGCCGCCCTGGTCCGCGGCCTCCATGGCGCGCTCGCCGCCACCTCCGCGCCGTCGCCGGACCGCCACCTCCACCACTGACCCGTGAGGTTATTCTCTCTGCTGTCTCGTCGAGGTCTTGCCCTGCAACTCGATCAGGAGGTTCTCCAAGCTCGCCAGGTCGATCGGCTTCACCAGGTGGCCGTCGCACCCCGCCTCCCTCGACTCGGCACGGTCCGCCTCCTTGCTCGGAAAAGCGGCGGTGGGGATGAATCTCTAGGACCCGGCCATCACCCCGGCCACGGCGCGCTCGCGCGTCTCTTCTCCGCGGGCG
>DATDGZ010000249.1:0-2982 GCA_036521795.1 Thermoanaerobaculia bacterium
CCATGCTGCGCGGCTTCAAGGACGACGACGCGCGCGCCGTCGTCTGCTCGGCTTTCTATTACGGCCCGCTGTGGAAGGAGCACGCCGCGACGATGAACGCGATGATCGTCGATCACACGGACGTCCTGCTGCTGCGCCCGCTGAGCTCCGAGCGGGGCGTCGCCGTGCTCCCGGCGGTCGATCCCGTCCGAGAGGCCGGCGGCGCCCGGGGCGTGGTGCTGGCGCAGATCTTCGCCGTGAAGGAGAAGGAGGTAGATGCGTTCGCCCGCCGGGCCGAGGAGGCGTTCGCCGCCTATCGCGCCGCCGGTGCGCGCGAGGCCGGCGTCCTGGTGACGCTCGACATCCCCAACAGCTTCCCCAGGCTGCCCTTCCGCACCGACGGCCCGTTCCTGGTGTGGCTCGGCATCCTCGAGGACGACCAGGGGCTCGAGACGCGCTTCGAGCCGGTGGCCCAGCAGTCGGCGGCGGCTCTCTCCGCCAGCGGCCTGCTGCGCGGAATGCCCGAGCTGGTGGTCCTCGATCCAGCCGCCCGCTCGCGCCTGCGCTGGCTCCCCTAACACCATCTGCACCAACGGCATCGGCATCGAGAGCCGGTCCGCCGTCCGAGCCACCGCCACTGCTCTCCTACGGCGATGCCGCGATGATTCCGGCGGCCGAGCCGCGCCGCCAGAGCATGTGTCGGGTTGACCCCGGCTTCTGTCTATAACATTTGCAACCTATTATAACCAAAGACGCGCATCGCGCCGGCGGCTTTCTCGGTGGTGCGGCGCCGCGACCGGTTAGAGGGTCACGGTGGAGGCACGCGATAGAACCACGCCTCCATCCCGGGAGCGGCTGTCGACTTGCCCTGGCGCTCGACCAGGCAGGTGAGGCGCGGATAGTTGTCAAGGTCCGAGCCGATGCTGCACCACGCTTCGAGCTTCTCGCCCACCTGCGCGAACCTGGCCGCAATTACCTTGATCTTGTCGGCGGTTTGCAGCTCCAGCGTCGCGGTGCCCAACGACCGACAGCCGGAGATCGTGCGTACGAGGCGAAGGTGGCTGCCCTCGATGGAGACATCGACGGTACCGGTGTAGGTGGGGCCTTTGTCGTGCTGCCTGCCGACGATGTCGTAACTTCCAACGAAGAACCCTAGAAAGTCCTCGTCGACCTTGCCGGCGCTCGAGGAGCTCGCAACAAGCACCAGGGCAGCGAAGAGCGAAACGACTGAGGGCATGGATGCCTCCGATCGAACCTTCCGTCAGCCCCGGCGGCGGACCCTACCCTGAAGATAACAGAGGCGGGACGGCCGGCGGGGCGGGGCCGGCGGTTGCCGCGAGCCGCCGCCCTGGTGGTAGGATCGGTGGGTACAGGTGGAGACACGCCCGGGAAAGGATGGCCCTGGATGCTCCCGCACGAACCGCAGGCCCGCAACGCCCTCCTGGTCTATCCTCGTTTCCCGCCTTCCTACTGGGGGTTCCAGTACGCCATCGAGCTGATGGGCAAGCGGTCGGCGATGCCGCCGCTGGGGTTGCTCACCGTGGCGGCGATGTTCCCCGCCCACTACCGGCTGCGCCTCGTCGACCTGAACGTCCGGGCGCTCACCGACGAGGATCTCGACTGGGCCGATCTCGTCCTCACGTCCACCATGATCGTGCAGCGGCGCTCCTTGCAGGAGGTGATCGCGCAGTGCAAGGGCCGCGGCAAGCCGATCGCGGTGGGCGGACCGCACCCGACCTCCTTCGTCGACGAGATCGCCGGCGCCGACTACTACGTGATCGACGAGGTCGAAGAGACCTTGCCGCGCTTTCTCGCCGACTGGGAGGCGGGCCGTGCGCAGCGTGTCTACCGGCCGGAGAGCAAGCCGCCGGTCACCACGACGCCGGTGCCGCGCTTCGACCTTCTCGACCTCGACGCCTACTCGTCGATGGCGCTCCAGTTCTCGCGCGGCTGCCCGTTCGACTGCGAATTCTGCGACATCACCAAGCTCTTCGGCCGGGTGCCGAGGACGAAGTCCAACGCCCAGATGGTTGCCGAGCTCGACGCGCTCTACGACCTCGGCTGGCGCGGGTCGGTCTTCCTCGTCGACGACAACTTCATCGGCAACCGCCGCGAGGCGCTCCGCCTGTTGCCGGACGTCGCCGCCTGGCAGCGGCAGCGGGCCTATCCCTTCGACCTGTTCACCGAGGCCAGCGTCAACCTGGCGCAGCACGAGCCGCTGCTGGACGCCATGGCGCAAGCCGGGTTCCGGATGGTGTTCCTGGGCATCGAGAGCCCGAACCCGGAGGCCCTGAAGCTCACGAAGAAGACGCAGAACGTTCGCCGCGGCGACGGCGACTTCCTGCTGCACGCGGTGCAGGCGATCCAGCGCAAGGGGATCGAGGTGTCCGGCGGCTTCATCCTCGGCCTCGACGGTGACGGCCCCGAGGTCTTCGAGGCCCAGGTCGCCTTCATCCAGGAGGCGGGCATCCCCAGGGCCATGGTCGGCTTGCTCACCGCGTTGCGTGGCACCGACCTCTACGCACGGCTCGAAGCCGAGGGCCGCCTGCTGGGAGAGGCGAGCGGCAACAACGTCGAGGTCGCGCTCAACTTCCGGCCGCAGCTCGAGCCGGGGGTGTTGATCGACGGCTACCGGCGAGTGCTCGCGGCGCTCTACCCGCCCGATCTGGCGAGCTACTTCAAGCGCTGCTGGACCCTGCTCTCGAACCTCGGTCCCGGCGTGGCCGGCCGGCGCCGCGAGGTCAAGCCCGCCGAGCTCCTGGCCCTGCTGCGCTCGCTGCGGCGCCAGGTTTTCTCGCGCCAGGCCCCGGCCTATCTCGGGTTCCTTCTCCGGACGCTGCTGCGCCGTCCGCGGCGGTTTCCCCAGGCCATGGGCCTGGCGATCATGGGGCTGCACTTCGAGAAATTCACCCGCCAGACCCTCGCCGCGCACGACTTCAGGGCGGCTGCCCGCACCGGCTACGACCAGGTCGAGCGCGAGACGGCCGCGGCCGCGGCGCCGCC
>DATDGZ010000250.1:0-2221 GCA_036521795.1 Thermoanaerobaculia bacterium
GTAAAGGATTAGGTCAAGATTGATTTCCCCGGCGATCGCGATATCGAGCTTGGACATAGAGTTTCGGCCTCGCGGCCCTGCGCGCCGGACAGCACCGGCCAGGCGGCCAGACCGGCTCGAGCCTGCGCCTGGCGCGGAGCCTCCTGAGCCTCACGCACCAGTACTACCGCCGCCAGTTCCCGCTCGGGCTCGGCAGCCGGAGGGACCCCTTCGGCGAGCTGCTGCGCCATCTCGCCGTGGGCGACGGCGGTGCGAACGCCTCGCCCTCCTCGGGGCGGCTTGGCCGCGGGTTCTCGAGGAACGGCGCCACGGGCAGCGGCAACGGCAACGCCGCCGTCGCCGCCGCGACCGGCACCGAGCCGGCCGACCGCGCCGCGTTCGACGCCGCCAACCGCGCCAGCCAGGAGATCGCCAACGCCCTGGTGCGCGACTGCGTCCGCCACGCCCGCCATGGCCGTCTCGCCGAGAGCCTGGGCGCGGCGGCCGCCCAGCTGGCGCCGCTCGCCATCACGCTGGCGCCTTACCTGGTGGCGCTGCAGGCGCAACACAAGGACGCGGACCTGCTCGAGATGGCCGCCCGCCGCTTCCTCGGCGAGCGCCGCCATGCGGGCGCCGACACCGACCCGGGACCCGCGGCGGGCTCGGGCACGGACATGGGCGCGGCAGCGGACCCGGAAGCGCACCGGCCGCCGCGGTCCGGCGGCCGGTCCGGCGGCAAGAAAGCCTGGTTCACCGACACCCTGACCGACGTCAACGGCGTGGCCAAGACCGTCCGCACCCTCGCCGGCCTGGCGCGCCGCCGCGGCCGGTGCCTGGTGGCCATCACCTGCGGCGAGAGCAACCCGCCGCCCGACCTCGAGGTGCGCGACTTCCGGCCGGTCGCCCAGTTCCCCATCCCGGGCTACGAGTCGCAGACGCTGGCGCTGCCGCCGCTGCTCGAGGTGCTCGAGCACTGCGAGCGCGAGCGCTACTCGGAGATCCTGATCAGCACTCCCGGCCCGCTGGGCCTGGTCGGGCTCGCCGCCGGCCATCTGCTCGGCATCCCGGTGACCGGCATCTACCACACCGACTTCCCGATGTACGTCCGCCATCTCTCCGGCAGCGCCACGCTCGAGGAGCTGACCTGGACCTACATGCGGTGGTTCTTCGGCAGCATGGAGCGGGTGTTCGTCGCCAGCCGCTGCTATCTCGACCTGCTGGCCGAGCACGGCCTCGACCGGGTGAAGATGGCGCTGCTGCCGCGCGGCGTCGACGCCGACTTCTTCCACCCCGGCAAGCGCGATGGCCGCTTCTACCGGCGCTTCGGCATCGACGGCGCCGCGTTCAAGTTCCTCTACGTCGGCAGGGTGTCCCTGGAGAAGAACCTCGACGCCCTGATGACCTCGTTCCAGGGGTTCCTCGACGGCGGCAGGCAGGCGCAGCTGGTGGTGGTCGGCGACGGCCCCTACCTGAAGGAGCTCGCCCGCCGCTACCGCCGCCCCGAGATCCTGTTCACCGGCTTCCTGCACGGCGAGGATCTCGCCCGGGCCTACGCCGGCGCTGACGTCTTCGTCTTCCCGAGCACCACCGACACCTTCGGCAACGTGGTGCTCGAGGCGCAGGCCGCGGGCCTGCCGGCGATCGTCAGCGACCGCGGCGGACCGCAGGAGATCGTGCTGCCCGGCAGGTCCGGCCTGGTGGCCGACGCCGAGGACCCGGCCGCCTTCGGCGCCGCCATGGTCCGCCTCTTCGACGACCCGGCGCTGCTCGCCGCGATGTCCGCCCGCGCCGTCGACAACGCCCGCCGGCACAGCTGGGAGCGCCTGCTCGAGCGGCTGTTCCAGGGAGGACCGCGTAGCGCCGAGAGAGGCGCGGGGAGCGCCGAGCCCCAGTCCCGGCACACCGCCCGCGCGGGCAGCGTACGCACTCGCTCCGACCACGAGGTGCGCGCTGACCACGCCGTGCCGCCCGCCACGCCCGCGCCGCCGCTCGACGCCTCCCCACTCGAGATGCAGTCTACAATCGCCAGGTGGCACGATCGGCAGTCGTGATCCAGCCGTTGCTCGCTCCATCCGGGGCTCCGGCCGCCGGGCTCCCCCCGGATGACCCGCGGCAGCTTCGCCTGCCGGCCTCGCCGGGGTTCGGGATGGACCGCGACGAACCCTTCGGGCGGCTGGCCGCCATCGATATCGGTTCGAACTCCATCCACATGATCGTCGTGGCGCCGCAGGCCAGCGGCGCC
>DATDGZ010000251.1:0-2531 GCA_036521795.1 Thermoanaerobaculia bacterium
GGCAGGGCACGCGGTGTGCGCTGACGCCGCCCGCCGCCATCCACCAGCTCTTCGAGCGCCAGGCGCGGGAGGCGCCGCACGCCGTGGCGGTCACCTGGCCGGGCGGGCAGTGGAGCTATGCGGAGCTCGACCGCCGGGCCAACCGGCTGGCGCACCGGCTGCGGGCGCTGGGAGTCGGGCCGGGCACCTGGGTGGCGACGCTGCTCGACCGCTCGGCGGCGATGGTCGAGGCGCTACTGGGCATCCTGAAAGCCGGCGGGGCCTACGTGCCGCTCGAGCGGCGGCTGCCCGCGGCCCGCATGGTGTCGATCCTCGACACCCTCGGCGTCTCGGTGGTGGTGACCGAGGACCCGCATGGCGAGCGGTTGCGCCGCCTCGAGCTGCAACACGGCCGCCTCGAGCACCTCGTCTGCCTCGACCACCCGGACCACCCGGAGCAGCCGTGGGACGCGGCGCGCCGCACCGGCGCCGCTCCCCTCGCCTGCCGAACGGGCCCGCAGGACGTCGCCTACGCCATCTTCACCTCGGGCTCGACCGGCATCCCCAAGGGCGTGGTGGTCCGCCACCAGGCGGTGGTCAACCTGATCGCCTGGCTGAACGAGACCTTCGCCGTCGGCCCGGCGGACCGCCTGCTGTTCGTCACCTCGCTCGCCTTCGACCTCTCGGTCTACGACGTCTTCGGCATCCTTGCCGCCGGCGGCTCCATCCGGGTGGCGACGGACGTCGAGCTGGCCGAGCCGGCGAGCCTCGCCGCGGTGCTGCTCGCCGAGCCGATCACCTGCTGGGATTCGGCCCCCGTCGCGCTGGCGCAGCTGGCTCCCTGGCTGCCGCCGGCGCCGGCGCCGGGTAGTGTCCTGGCCAGCAATCGAGGACACTGCCCGGCGCTGCGCCTGGTCCTGCTGAGCGGCGACTGGGTGCCGCTGACGCTGCCGTCACGGCTGCGCGAGAGCTTCCCCGGGTGCCGGGTCGTGGCGCTGGGCGGGGCGACCGAAGCGACGGTGTGGTCGAACTTCTTTCCGGTCTCCGGAGTGGACCCGCGCTGGGTCAGCATCCCCTACGGCAGGCCCATCCGGAATGCGCGCTACCTGGTCCTCGACACGCTCCTCCGCCCCTGCCCGATCGGCGCCGCCGGCGATCTCCACATCGGCGGCGACTGCCTGGCGTCGGGCTATGCCGGCGCCCCGGCACTGACCGCCGCGAGCTTCGTGCCCGACCCGTTCGCCCACTTCGCCGATGGCGGCGCCCGCCTCTACCGCACCGGCGACCGGGCGCGCACCTGGCCGGACGGCACCATCGAGTTCCTCGGCCGGCTCGACCAGCAGGTCAAGATCCGCGGCTTCCGCATCGAGACCGGGGAGATCGAGGCGGTGCTGCTGCGGCACCCGGCGGTGCGCGAGGCGGTGGCGGCGGTGCGTGAAGATGCGACCGGAGAGAACTGCCTGGTGGCCTGGGTGGTGCCACGCGGCGAGCTGGCGGACCCGGTGCTGGAGCTGCGTCCCTGGCTCGCGGCGAGCCTGCCGGACTACATGCTGCCCGCGGCCATCGTGCCGCTGGCCGCCCTGCCCCTGACCGCCAACGGCAAGCTCGATCGCCGGGCTCTCCCGGCGCCGGGGCATGCGGCGGCGGCCGCCGCCTCCCTCGCGCGGCGCGCTCACGATCCGGTCGAAGAGCTGCTCGGCGGGCTGTGGTGCCAGGTGCTGGGGGTCGAGCGCGCCGATCCGCAGGGCAACTTCTTCGACCTCGGCGGCCACTCGCTGCGGGCCACCCAGCTGATCTCGCGCATCCGCGCCGCGCTCGGCGTCGAGCTGCCGCTGCGCGGCCTGTTCGAGGCGCCGACCCTGCGGCAGCTGGCGGTCGCCGTCACGGCCGCCCTGGAGCAAGGGACCCGGGTGCCGCCGGTCGCCCGCGCGACGCGGCCGACCGCCGGGACCGCCGGGACCGCTGGGTCCGCCGGCGCGGACCCCGTCGAGGCGCCGGCGTCCTACTCGCAGCAGCGCCTCTGGCTGCTCGAGCAGCTGGCGGCGGGCAACCCTGCCTACGTGATCGCCGCGGCCCTCGAGCTGGCCGGCGAGCTGGAAGTGGCCGCCCTGGCCGCCGCCCTGCGCGAGGTGGTGCGGCGCCAGGAATCGCTGCGCACCACCTTCGCGGCGCGCGAGGGCACCGCGATCCAGCTCATCGGCCCGCCGTGGCAGCCGCGGCTGCCACGGATCGATCTCCGCGGCCTCGACCCCGCCAGGCGCGAGGCCTGCGCCCGGAGCTTGCTGGACGCGCAGCTCGGGCGGCCCTTCGACCTCGGTGGCGGGCCGTTGCTCCGCACCGCGTTGCTGCGCCTCGCGCCGGCCAGGCACCTGCTCGCCGTCTCCATGCACCACATCGTCTCCGACGCCTGGTCGCTCGGCGTCCTGGTCGAGGAGATGGCCCATCTCTACACCGCGGCGTCGACACGGCAGCCGGCGCCGCCGGCGCCGCGCTACCAGTATGCCGACTACGCGGCGTGGCAGCGGCAGTGGCTGTGCGGCGAGGCCCTCGCC
>DATDGZ010000252.1:0-6859 GCA_036521795.1 Thermoanaerobaculia bacterium
CGGCGGCGAGGCGGCGAGCGTCGGCGGCAAGGGGTGGTTCATGCAGCCGACCGTCCTCGACGGCGTGAACAACGACATGACCGTGGCGCGGGAGGAGATCTTCGGGCCGGTGTTGGTGGTGATCCCGTTCCGCGACGTCGAGGATGCGGTGGCGCAGGCCAACGCCAACATCTACGGCCTTGCCGCCGGCGTCTGGACCCGCGACATCGGCAAAGCGCACCAGGTCGCGCGGCAGGTGCAGGCGGGCACGGTGTGGATCAACCAGTACAACTGGTACGACTCCGGCGCCCCCTTCGGCGGCTACAAGCAGAGCGGCTTCGGCCGCGAGCTCGGCAAGCAGGCGCTCGAGTCCTACACCGAGACGAAATCGGTCTACGTCGGCAGGTAGGCCGGATCGCGTGCGCGCCGCCTTCGTCTCGCCGCCGTCGCCCGGCGACATTGTCTTGGCGGCGCCAGTCCGCACGCCAATCGGCAAGTTCGGCGGCGCCCTGGCGGCGCTGTCGGCTGCCGACCTCGGCACCGCCGCCGCCGCCGCCGCCCTGTCGCGGGCCGGCCTGGCCCCCGGCCGCACCGATCTCGTCGACCAGGTGATCTTCGGCCACGCCCGCCAAGCCGGCGGCGGACCCAACACCGCGCGCCAGATCGGCCACCGCGCCGGCGTCCCGGACGACCGTCCCGCCTTCACCGTCAACCAGGCCTGCGGCTCGGGCCTGCAGGCCGTCCTCTGCGCCGCCCGCGCCATCCTCCTGGGGGAGGCGCGGGTGGTCCTGGCGGGCGGCACCGAGAGCATGTCGAACACCCCCTACCTGCTGCCGCGGGCGCGCTGGGGCTACCGCCTCGGGCACGCCGAGATCGTCGACGGCATGTACCGCGACGGCTTCGACGACCCCCTCTCCGGCCTGGTGATGGGCGCCACCGCCGAGGAGTTGGCGGTCGAGGCGGGCATCGACCGCGCCGCCGCCGACGCCTACGCGCTGCGCAGCCAGGAGCGCTGTGAACGGGCGCGCGCCGCCGGCCGCTTCGCCGCCGAGATCGTGCCGATCGAGGTGGCCGGCAAGCGGGGCACCGCTTCTCCGGCCGCCGTCGTCGATCGCGACGAGCACCCGCGCGACGGCGTCACCCTGGAGGCGCTGGCGCGCATGGCGCCGGTCTTCCGGCAGGGGGGCACCGTCACCGCCGCCAATGCTTCGGGGATCACCGACGGCGCCGCCGCGCTGATCGTCGCGTCGAGGCAGGCCGCCGCCGAGCTCGGCCTGCCGGTGGCCGCCCGGCTGCTCGGCTGGGAGGTGGTGGGCGTCGAGCCGCGGATCATGGGCATCGGCCCGGTGCCCGCGGTGCGGCGGCTGCTCGAGCGCTGCCACCGGGAGCACGGCGGCGGGGCGCACGGCGGGCTGCCGGTGCTCGGCGCGACCGGCGCGACTGGCGCGCTCCCGGCGAGCGATGCGGCCGAGCAGTTCCGCATGCTCGACGCGATCGACGCCATCGAGCTGAACGAGGCCTTCGCGTCGCAAGTGCTGGCCTGCCTGGGCGGGCTCGACCTGCCCGCCGGCAGCGAGCGGGTCAACCCGGACGGCGGCGCCATCGCCCTCGGCCATCCCATCGGCGCCACCGGCGCCCGCATCCTCGTCACCCTGCTGCACGGGCTCGAGGCGCGGCAGCAGCGCCTCGGCATCGCCACCCTCTGCGTCTCCGGCGGCATGGGCCTGGCGGCGCTGGTGGAGCGGGAGTCGCCGGGTGGAGCGCCGGGAAGAGCGCCGGGTAGGCGCGAGGGTGCAAGCTCCGATGGCGGCGCGCTGCTCGGGGAGGCGTCTTGATCATCAACTCGGCGAACGGCGCGAGAGGCGCTGTCCTAGTCTCGGCGACCACTGCCAAGAAGGCCGAGCCGTACGTCGCGGCGCTCGTCGCCGCCGGCGTGCCTGCCGAATCCATCCGCGTGGTCGCGTCGGCGGCGATGTTTGGAACGGGCGCGACGGGCGCAATGCCCGGAACGGGCACGACCGCCGCGACGGCTGCGACGTCCGCAACCGCCGCCGCCGAGCTCGCCGCCGGCGCCGCGGGCCTCGTGCTCTGCGGCGGCGCCGACGTGGACCCCCGCCGCTATGGCGAGGAGACGCTGCCGGGGGCGGACGTCGAGGCGCTGCCGGAGCGCGACGCGCTCGAGTGGGAGCTGCTGGCGGCGGCGCGCGACCGGCGGCTGCCGGTCTGGGCCATCTGCCGCGGCTTCCAGGTGCTCAACGTCTTCTTCGGCGGCTCCCTCTGGCAGGATCTGCCGCTGCAACGGCCGACGGCGGTCGTGCACGACCCCGACGAAGCGCCGCACGAGCTGCAGATTCACGCGCTCCGCGTGTTGGCCCCGGAGGCGCCGGTAGGGGAACGCCTGGCGGCCGCCGGACCGGCGCCGCGGGTCAACAGCCGCCACCACCAGGGCGTCAAGCGCCTCGGTGAAGGGCTCCTGGCCGTCGCGGCGGCGGAGGACGGCCTGATCGAGGCGGCGGTCCTGGGCGGCGGGCCCGGCGGACCCTCGGCGGCCGGCGCGGTCGGCGCGGGCGCCGCTGACGGCGACGGCTGGTGGGTGCGCGGCGTCGAGTGGCACCCCGAGAACCTGCTCGCCCTGCCGGAGCAGCTGGCGCTCTGGCACGACTTCGCGGCGGCCCTGCGAGTCCGGCGCGACTAGCGCACCAGGACCGGCCATGCCAGCCATCTCCTACGCGCGCGACGGACGGACGGGCACCCTGACCCTCGACCGGCCGCCGCTCAACGTCCTCGACACCGCGGCGCTTCAGGCGCTGCGCGACGCGGTGGGCGAGCTCGCGCACGATCGCGAGCTGGCGCTGGTCTTCGTGCGCGGCGCGGGCGGGCGCGCCTTCTCCGCCGGCACCGCCATCCAGGACCACACCCCGGACCGTGTCCCGGCGATGCTCGCCGCGCTGCGCGAGGCTGTCGTGCGGCTGCGCGCGCTGCCGGCGATCACGGTCGCGGCGGTCGCCGGCCACTGCCTGGGGGGCGGCATGGAGCTCGCCATGGCCTGCGACCTGGTGATCGCCACCGAGGACTCCCGGTTCGGCCAGCCCGAGGTGGACCTCGGCTGCTTCCCGCCGGTGGCGGCGGCGCTCTATCCGGCGCGGCTCGGCCCCGGGCGCGCACTGGAGCTGTTGGCCGGCGGCCAGCCGATCTCCGCCGAACGCGCCGCCGAGCTCGGGCTGGTTCATCGCCTGCTCCCGGCCGGCCGCCTGGACGACGGCTGCGCGCGTCTCGCCGCGGAGCTGGGAGGCAAGAGCGCACCGGTGCTGCGGCTGATCAAGCGCGCGGTCGCCGCCGGCCGCGACCTGCCGTTCGCCGAGGCGATGGCCGCCACCGAGCGCCTCTATCTCGACGAGCTGACCGAGCTCGACGACATGCGCGAAGGCGTCGCCGCCTACCTCGAGAAGCGGCGCCCGGAGTGGCGGCACCGCTGACAGGAAACCCCATCGAAGAGGGGGAGGGAGGGGGCGTCCCCTTCCCCCCGGGGGGTGGGAAGGGGATCGAGGGGATGCGGGGGAGATCCGATAGACGCTTTGAGTAGGCCTCGAGAGCCACATCGCAGCGAGGTTTCTGCCGCGCACGAGCGGCAACGATGACGGTAAGGAGAGAACGGATGGACACGATTCTCGTGGAGCGGGAGGGCCGGGTGGCGATCCTGACCGTCAACCGCCCGGACAAGATGAACGCCTTGAACGAGCAGGTGCGCACCGACGCGCTGGCGGCACTGGCCGCCCTCGAGCACGACGACGGGATCGGGGTGGTGGTGATCACCGGCGCCGGCGAGAAGTCCTTCATTGCCGGGGCCGACATCGGCGAGTTCGCCGGCCGCACCCCGTTCGATCAGCGCGAGGCCATGCGCAGCCCGCGCATCTTCGACGTCATGGCCGCCTTCCCGAAGCCGGTGATCGCCATGATCAACGGCTTCTGCCTGGGCGGCGGCTGCGAGCTGGCGATGTCGTGCGACCTGCGCATCGC
Organism: Thermoanaerobaculia bacterium; assembly: GCA_036521795.1. Lineage (GTDB taxonomy): Bacteria > Acidobacteriota > Thermoanaerobaculia > Multivoradales > UBA5704 > JASLEW01. The sequence goes on from DATDGZ010000252.1 coordinate 3,997, forward strand.
CTCGGAGAAGGCCCGCTTCGGCCAGCCGGAGATCAACCTCGGGCTGATCCCCGGCGGCGGCGGCACCCAGCGCCTGTCGCGCCTGGTCGGCATCGGCCACGCCATGCGCCTGGTGCTCACCGGCGACATGATCGGCGCCGCCGAGGCCCGCGAGCTCGGCCTGGTCGAGATGGTGGTGGCGCACGACGAGCTGCGCGCCCGCACCCTCGAGCTGGCCGCCAGGATCGCCGGCAAGAGCCCGCTCACGGTGCGCATCGCCAAGGAGGCGGTCCGCGCCGGCCAGCGCCTGGCGATCGACGACGGCATCCTCTATGAACGCGATCTCTTCTGCCTCTGCTTCTCCTCGGCAGACAAGGAGGAAGGTGTCAAGGCGTTCCTCGAGAAGCGCCCCGCGCAGTGGCAGGGAAGGTGACCATGGACGACCTGCTGGCGCTACGGCGCGAGTTCCCGATCCTCGAGCGCACCACCTACCTGATCAGCAACTCGCTCGGCGCCATGCCGCGCGGCGTCCACGACGAGCTGGCCGCCTTCGCCAACCAGTGGGAGACGCGGGGCGTGCGCGCCTGGCACGAGGGGTGGTGGGAGATGTCCGCGAACACCGGCGACCTGCTGGCGCCGCTGCTGGGCGTCGGGCCGGGCGAGATCGCGATGCATCAGAACGTCTCCGTCGCGGCGGCGGTCTTCTACTCGTGCTTCGACTATCCGCCCGAACGCAACCGCATCGTCTATACCGAGCTCAACTTCCCGAACGTGATGTATCTTGCCGAGGGCGAGCGGCGCCGGGGGGCTGAGATCGTCGTGGTGCCCTCCGACGACGGCATCGGCGTGCCGACCGAGCGCCTGCTGGCGGCCATCGACGAACGCACCCGGCTGGTGCCGGTCTCTCACACCTTGTTCCGCAGCGCTTTCGTCCAGGACGCGGAGGCCATCGCCCGGCGTTGCCGCGAGGTCGGGGCGGTGCTGCTGCTGGACGTCTACCAGTCGGTCGGCGTGCTGCCTCTCGAGCTCGCCGCCTGGGGCGTCGACGCCGCGGTCGGCGGCTCGGTCAAGTGGCTCTGCGGCGGCCCCGGCGCCGGGTTCCTGTGGGTGCGGCCGGCGCTGGCCCGGGAGCTGCAGCCGGCGCTCACCGGCTGGCAGGCGGACGAGGAGCCCTTCGCCTTCCGCACCGGTCCCGTGCGATTGGCCGAGACCCCGTGGCGCTTCCTGAACGGCACTCCGAACATCCCCGCTCTCTTCGCCTGCCGCGCCGGCTACCGCATCGTCGCCGGGGTCGGCGCGCGGCGGATCCGCGAGCGCTCGCTGCAGCTCACGTCTCACCTGATGGATGCCGCGGGGGAGGCTGGTTTCGAGGTGCGGACGCCGCGCGAGCCGGCGCGGCGGGCCGGCACGGTCTCGGTGTGGCACGAGCAGGCGGAGCGCCTCTGCGAGGAACTGCTGCGGCGCGAGGTCATGTGCGACTTCCGGCCGCGCGCCGGCATCCGGCTGTCGCCGCACTTCTACAACACCGAGCAGGAGTGCGACCACGCCATCGCCACGCTGAAGGAGCTGGCGGAGAAGCTCTAGCCTGCGCCGGGGCGCGCCTTCTGGTGGCTTCCCCGGGGGCGCCCTGCCCGCCCAGCCGGCAGAATGTAATCGTTGACACGAATTCGGCTCCGGGGCGCACTTCCCCTAGTAGAGACCCGTCTGCCCCGGCGTTGCCAGACACCGCACCGAGTGACGCTGGGCGATGTTCCGTAGACCGGTCAAATGTACTGCTGTCTGCGTCATTGGTGGGGGTGTCTGGATTGAGCTTACGCTTCAAGGGGTTCCTCGCGACCGCCACGGCGGTGTCGGCGATCCTGGTGGCGATCGTCGCCCTGCTCGGGCGGCGGATCGAGCCGCGTCTCGAGGAGGTGCTGCTCGCCGGGCTGTGCGCCACCCTGCTGGCGTCGCTGGCCACCTGGCTGGCGGTGGAGCGCATCTCGGTGCCGTTGCGCCGGCTGGCCGAGGCGATGTCGGCGATGGCCAGGACCGGAGACCTCGGCCGGTTCGAGAGCGCCTTCCGCAGCTCCGGCAGCGGCAACCGTGACGTTCGCCTCATCGAGGAGACCTTCCGCGCGCTGCTGGTGTCGCTCGAGGAGAGCCAGCGGGCCCGGGAGCGCTCCTACGTCGAGGCGGTCGGAGCGGTGGTCACCGCCGCGGACGCGCGCGACCACGAGACCACCGGCCACTCGTTCCGGGTCGCGCTGTACGCGATGGCGCTGGCGCGCGCGCTCGGCCTTCCCGCCGACCAGCTGAAGGCGATCGAGTGGGGCGCGCTGCTCCACGACGTCGGCAAGATGGCGGTTCCTGACGGCGTGCTGCGCAAGCCGGGTCCGCTCACCGCCAACGAGTGGCACATCATGAAGCAGCACCCCACCTGGGGCTTCGACATGCTGGCCGAGGTCAGCTTCCTGCAGCCCGCTGCCATCGAGATCGTGTACAGCCATCACGAGCGCTGGGACGGCCAGGGCTACCCGCGCGGCCTCGGCGGCGAGCAGATCCCGCTGGCGGCCCGCGTCTTCGCGGTGGTCGACACCTACGACGCCATCACCTCCGACCGCCCCTACCGGCGCGCCCGCAGCCACGCCGCGGCGGTCGCCGAGATGCTGCGGGTGTCCGGCCAGCAGCTCGACCCCGCCATGGTCGACGCCTTCGCCGGTCTCTCCGAGCTGGAGCTGCGGCAGCTCACCGATCGCTGCCGCAATGTCCACCCGGGCCTCAGCCTCCCCGACGATTTGCTCGATTCGCTGACCGATCCGGGGGCGGAGGCACTACCAGGGTAGCCTCTGTGGACCCCTCTGTGGACCCCCTCCGATCCGGGCCGGGTGGCGGCGGATCTCCC
>DATDGZ010000253.1:0-11573 GCA_036521795.1 Thermoanaerobaculia bacterium
CCGCCCGGCGGTCGAGATGGCGACCGACAGGGCGCCGCGCCGGACCACGGCGGGGGCGATGAAGCTGCAGCGCGGCGGATCGTCGACGCTGTTGAGCGGCAGGCCGCGCCGCGTCGCCTCGCGCCAGACGGCCTCGCGCTCCGCGGGCTCGTCGCCGGCGGCGATCGCCAGGAAGGCGCCTGCCAGGTCGCCGGAGCGGTAGGGACGCCGCCGCAGCCCCACTTCGCCGCGGCTTGCCAAGGCCTCGAGCGCGGGGCCCGGCCGCGCCGCCACCACCGTGACGCGCGCGCCGGCAGCCCGCAGCTCCCGCGCCTTGGCCGCCGCCAGCTCGCAGCCTCCCACGACCACGCACCGGCGCCCGCGCAAGTCGAGGAACACCGGGTAGGACCAGGGCGCCGCCGCCGTGCTTGCCACGCCCGCGTCCGTCCTCAGATCTCGACGCCCAGCCCGGTGACCTCGACCCCGTCGCGGCTCACCTCGATGGTCACCTGGCAGCGGTCGGTGTCGAGCTGCAGCCGGAAGACGCCGGGAGCCTGCGCGCTCACCGCGAGCGCGGCGATCCGCTGGCCGGCGAGGGCCGCCAGGGCACGGCTGGACGCCTCCGCCGAGCGCCGCAGCGCCGCCCCGGCAGGCGTGCGAAAGAACAAGCGCAGCATCGCCGCCTCGTGCTGCGCGCCGTGGAGGCGCCGCGCCCGGCCGGTGGCGAGCGACATGTCGAGCACCCGCTGCAACGCCGCGATCAGGTCCGGCGCCACCTCGCCGCCGGCCACCGCCGCCGCCAGCTCCTCGTAGAGGGCTCGCGCCCGCGGGTCGTGTACCGCGCCGGCCACCGCCGCGATCTCCTCGAGCACCAGCTCGCGCTCGGCCGGCTCGACCGGCAGGGCCGTGCTCGCCGGCACTACCGCCGTCGCCGTCGCCGTCGCCGTCTCCGTCACCGCTCGGCCCCGCCGCCGTGCAGCATCGCCTCCAGCTCGTGCTCGAGACCCCCGGTCTCGAGGGGGCAGTGGATGCCGCACTCCTTCGGGGCGTTCTTCTCCCACCACCAGCGGCCCGCTCGCGGGTCCTCGCCGTCGCCGGTCGGGCGCGTGCACGGCGTGCAGCCGATGCTGGTATAGCCCCGCGCGTAGAGCGGGTGCACCGGCACGTCGTGGGCGCGGTTGTAGTCCCAGACCTCCTCGGCGGTCCAGTCGGCCAGCGGATTGATCTTCGCCAGGCCGCCATGATCGTGATCGATCTCGATCTTGCGGATGTTGGCGCGGCTCGCCCACTGGTCGCGGCGCAGCCCCGTCACCCAGGCGTCGAGCGCGTCGAGGGCGCCGCGGATCGGCTCCACCTTGCGCACGCTGCAGCAGAGCAGGCGGGCCTCGACCGAGCGCCGGAAGAGGTTCGGGCCGAAATGCGTGGTCATCCGCTCGAGCTTGCGCGCCTCGGGGACGTGGACCTCGACCGCAGCGCCGTAGCGCTCACGCACCTGCTCCATGATCTCGTAGGTCTCCTGCGGCAGGCGCCCGGTGTCGACGGTGAACAGCCGCACCGTGGGATCGATGCGCCATGCCATGTCGAAGAGCGCCATGCCCTCGGCCTGGAAGCTGGTGCAGATGGCGAGGCGCTGCTGCCAGCGCCCCAGCGCCCACTCGAGCACCTCCTCGGGGGTGGCGCCATCGAAGTCGTTGGCCAGCTGCCCGGCCTCGAATTCGTCCAGCAGGTCGCGGGGCGCGCCGCCGGGGCGGGGGGCGCTCAGGGCGCCCTGCGATAAGGGCTCATGGATCATCGCTCGAGAACCTCCGCCGGCACGCCGGCGATGTCGATCAGCTGTTCGTCGCTATGACGGGTGAAGAACTGCTGGATGGGCTCGCCGGGCTGGCGGCCGTCGAGCCAGGCGCGGCACAACCGCTCGATCGCCAGGTGCACCACGTCGCCCGGGACACGGCGCAGCACCGGCCGGCCGATCGCCGCGCCGCGCGCCAGGCCGCCGCGCAGGAACAGGTCGTAGCCTTGCAGCCGCTCGCCGGCCGCGCCACGCTCGCGCAGGGTCGTGCCTTGCAGGCCGATGTCGCCGATCCAGTGGTGCGCGCAGGCGTGCGGGCAGCCGTCGAGGTTCAGGCGCAGCTCGCCGAGGGCCGCGGCCTGCTCGCCGAACGCGGTTTCCAGGTGGTCGACGATCTGCCGCAGGCGGCCCTTGGTCTCGGCCACGGTGAAGTTGCAGAACGGATTGCCGGTGCAGGCGATCGCCAGCCGCCGCAAGTTGCCGGCGGCGAGCGGGAAGCCGATCGCCGCCACTCGCCGGACGACCTCCGGCACCCGCTCGGCCGGCAGGTTCGAGAGGATGAAGTTCTGCCGGCGGGTGAGGCGGATCTCCACCTCATCCTGTCGCCCGTGGCCCCCCTCCTGGCCCCCCTCCTGGCCCGCCTCCCAGGTCGAAACCTCGGCGGCGAGATCGGCGAGCCGCAGCATCTGCTCGCCGTTCATCAGCCCCAGGTAGACCGGAAAGCCGGCGTAGGCCAGCCCGTCCTGCCGCTGCGCATGGACGCCGGCGTGGTCGGCTTCGCCGTCCGGCGCCGCGGGGGCGGTGCCGTCGAGCAGCGGGCGGCCCAGCCGCGCCTCGACCCGTTCCCGGAAGCGCTGCGGACCGAGGTCGTCGACCATGAACTTGAGGCGGGCGCGGGCGCGCGACAGCCGGTAGCGCCGGTCCTCGCGCCAGACGTCGAGGATGGCGCGCAGCACGTCGAGCGCCTCGGGCGCCGGCACGAACACCCCCAGGTCGTCGGCGAGACGCGGCCAGGTGGAGAGGCCGCCTCCCACCTTGACGGCGAAGCCGGGCTGTCCGTCGCAGAGCGTCCCGAGCAGGGCGATGCAGTGCATCTCCGGCGCGTTGCACTGGTGGGAGCACGCCGAGATGGTGATCTTGTGCTTGCGCGGCAGGTCCGAGTACTCGCGGTGCCGGACGAAGAAGTCGGCAGCCTCCGCCAGCAGCTCGCGGCAGTCGAAGAGCTCGTCGCGGTCGAGGCCCGCCACCGGGCAGCCGGTGATGTTGCGCACGTTGTCGCCGCAGGCGCCGGTGGTGGTCAGGCCGCCCGCGGCCAGGGTGGCGAGCACCTCAGGCAGGTGGCCCATCTCGAGCCAATGGAGCTGAAGGTTCTGGCGGGTGGTGAGCTCGCCGTGGCCGCGGCCGAAGCGCTGCGCGATCTCGCCGATGGTGCGCAGCCCGCGCGGGGTGAGACGGCCGCCCGGGACCTTGACCCGCATCATGAAGTGGCCGAGCTTCGGCTTGTCGTGGTACAGGCCGTACCACTGCAAGCGCACCATGTCCTCTTCCGGCACCGCCTCGTAGCCGGCGGCGATCATCGCCGGCAGGTCGTCGAGCACCGCCAGGCCGCCCTTCTCGTGCTTCAGCCGCTCGACGAAGTTGCGCTTGCGCACCAGCTCCCAGTCGGGCTCGAGCTCGGGGGCTTTGGGCATCGACTGCTTCTCCGTTATGCCGTCAGGCCGCGCCGCCCGCGCGGTTGCTTCGGGCCGCAGGCCACGATCTCAGGGAACCCGACCCGGCGCCGGCGGACAGCAGGCCGTGCGCGCGGCGGGTGAAAGAGGCTGAAGGAGCTGGGAGAGCGGGTGTGGGCGCGAAGCTGCCGCTCACACCCGCCGGGTACAGGTGCAGTCGTGGCGGCGGGGGAGAGAATGGAGGCTGGGCGTCGCGGTCCGGTCCATTTGTGAGTAAGTTTATCATCTTTCTATAACCGTAGTGCAACCCCCCTTGGAACCGGAGACAAGCGGGGCCTCCCCTGGCATCCGGGATCTGCCGCCACCCCTCGAGCGAGGAGAGGCCATCGGATATGATGAAGAGCCCCATGCTCCGCCTGCGGTTTGCCATCGGCGACGAGAATCGTCTCTTTCCCTTGACCGGCGGACGGGTGCGGCTGGGCCGCGGCGGCGACAACGACATCGTGCTCGCCGACGTGTCGGTCTCCCGCAACCACGCCGAGATCCGGCGGGGGCCCGACGGCTGGCACATCCACGACCTGCGCAGCACCAACGGCGTCGAGGTCAACCGCGTGCCGGTGCGCTCGGCGCCGTTGCGTCCCGGCGACCGCATCACCGTCGGCGTCTTCGAGCTCGACGTCGAGTCGGTGCCGCCGCCGTCGCCGGTCGCCGCCGCGCCGCCCATCGCCATGGCCGCCGCGCCCGGCCGCCGACCCGGCGAGGAGCAGGGGCCGCCGGCGACCGAGATCCCGGGCCTTGCCAACGCCACCATCGTGCGGCCGCTTGCGGACCTCACCGCCGCCCTCGGTCTGCAGGCGGGAACGGTGGTGTCGGCGGCGGCCTCGGCGGGCGCGGCCCCCTTGGCGCCGGCGGAGGACAACGCCATCCGGATGCTGAGCTTCCTGGCCCGCCTGGCCCGCGTCCTGCTGGTCGCCGACTCGGTCGACGACGTGCTGGTGCGCGTGCTCGACATCCTCTTCGAGGCGCTGCCGGTCGACCGCGGCTTCATCCTGCTCTCCGACGCCTCCTCCGACCTGGTGTGCGAGGCCGCGCGCTTCAAGGACCGCGTGGAGCTCCGCCCGTCCATGGAGGTGCCGGTGTCGCGCACGATGCTGCGGGCGGTGATGCGCGAGCGGGTGGCGCTGGTCACCCTCGACGCGCTGTCGGACCAGCGGCTGAGCGGCGGCGAATCGATCCGCCTGCACCAGATCCGCTCCGCGATGTGCACGCCCCTCTGGTCAGGCGAACACATCATCGGGGTGGTGCAGGTCGACTCCCCCTTCCACGTCGGCGCCTTCGGCGAACGCGAGGTGGATTTCCTCGCCACCATCGCCAATTACGCGGCGGTCGCGATCGAGCGCCTCCGCTACGCCGCCAAGGCCGAGTTCGAGAAACAGGTGCGCACGCGGCTCGAGCGCTACCATTCGCCGGCGCTGATCGAGGAGGTGCTGCGCCAGGGAGCGGGCGGCACGGAGGAGGGTATCCGCCAGCTGCGCACCGCCGAGGCGACGGTGCTGTTCGCCGACCTGGTCGGATTCACGGCTTTTGCCGAGGACTCGACGCCGGAGCAAGCCGCGGAGCTGTTGAACGCCTTCCTCAACCTGTCGGTCGAGGCGATCTTCGCCGCCGGCGGCACCCTCGACAAGTTCATCGGCGACTGCGTGATGGCGTTCTTCGGCGCGCCGATGCCGCAGCCCGATCATGCCGAGCGCGCGGTGCGCGCCGCGGTCGAGATCCAGCACAGCCTGCAGGCCTGGAATGCCGATCGCGCCGCGCAGGGGCTGCCGGCCTTCGCCGCCCGCGTCGCCCTGAACAGCGGCCCGGTGGTGGTGGGCGACATCGGCAGCGCGCGCCGCGTCGACTACACCGTGCTCGGCAACACGGTCAACGTCGCGGCCCGCCTCGAGGCGCTCGTCGCGGGCCCCGGCGAGGTCGTGGTCGGCCCGGAGACCTACCGCTTGCTCGCCGGCGTCATCCCCACCGAGCCGCTGGGCGAGTTCCAGCTCAAGGGCCTGCAGCAGAAGATCATCGCCCACCGCGTGACCGGCTGGTAGCCATCGTCTGCCGCGCCACCGCGCCACCGCGCTGCCGCGCAGGCGCGCGGAGATGCGGAGACATGAGTCCGCGGCCGGCGCGGGCCGCGGAGGGAGCCGTCGATGGAGGGAGCCGGACCGGCGCGCTACTTCGCCGCCACCGTCGTCGTGCGGGACGAGGCGCGGGAGCGTGCGCGCGAGTGAGAGCGGTGATTCGCCGCCGCCGTCCTGGCGTGGGCACTGGCGACGGCGCCGGCCTGCTGCTGCCGGGCCTTGTGGCTGTCGTGGGCCTGCTGGCCATGGCGGGCGGCACGATGGCTGCGGCGGATGTCGATGCTGCCGGCGCTGGCCGCCGATGGTTGTCCTGCCTGCCGGCCGCGCCAGGAGCGCCGGGCGACCGCGGTCTGCGTGATGCGGTACCGGCCGGTGCGGGCGGAGCGGCCCAGGTGGACCCGGCCGTGGCGGGCCACCGGCTCGCCGTCCTCCGAGGAGGCGAAGGACGCCTCGTGCTCCGACAGCGTCTCCCCATGCGCGGCTGCCAGCGCCGCGACTCGCACCACGCCGTTCGGATCGCCGATCGGCCCAGGCAGCAACAGCGGGTCGGGGAACACCGCGACGTGGTAGTGGGGTGGCCAGCGTTCGCGAATCGCCTCGATCATGCCCTCGCCTTCGAGGGCCAGCAGGGTGCTCTCGAGCCACTGCCGGCAGCCGTGCCGGTCGCTGCGCCGCAGGTCCACCGCCATGCCGGTGGGATGCACCGAGATCGGCGAGGCGTTCCAGGGTTGACGGGAGATCGGGCGGACCAGGCTGGTGACCACCAGCGGCTCGCCGCAGGCGGCACGGTAGGCGCTCGACAGCTGCTCGAGGAACGTCTTGACCTCCGGGCGCGCGTACGGGAAGGACACCTCGCCAGTGGCCAGCAGGAAGTCGTCGTTGCCGTGGACCGCGACGAGGACGCCGCTCCCTATCGCCTGCACGACCTCCTGGGTAGTGCGCAGATAGGCGTAGTCGTGCTGCTGGGCGACCAGGTTCTGCCGCGCCATCGACTCGTGCGAGCCGTAGAGGCTCTGCGCCGCCGCCGGGGCGGCCGCGACCGGAGCGATCAGGACGACGAAGAGAGAGAGGGCGTTCAGGGCGAGCTGGGCAGGGAGGTCGAGGCCACGGCGGGAGGCGCTCTGGCAGGTCATGGGCGTACGGAAGCTCCTCATGAAGTAAAACGGCCCAGCGGCCCAGTAAAACTTGCAACGACCACGCGACGGGTGAAGCGGTTTCGGAGAGTAGCACACAACCGGCTGAGAGAGTCAAATCTTCCTGTCGGGATGCCTATTTACGGCTCCAGCCGGCGCTGCCCGGGTGGGCGCGATAGCCCTCCCTCCCTCCTCCCCTCGCAAGGACGATTTTACATTGGGAAGGGCGCTAAGCGCTGATCGTGAGATGGCCGGCGCGGCGGGCGTCGGGCTCGGTGCCGTGGCCCTTGTAGAGCTCGAGGACCTCGTCGGTCGGGCCGTCGGCGAGCAGCCTGCCGGCGTCGAGCCAGAGGGCGCGGGCGCAGTTGTGGCGGATCGCCTCGGCGCTGTGGGAGACCATCAGCACGGTGGTGCCGGCTTCGTGGAAGCGGCGCAGGCGGTCCTCGCACTTGGCGGTGAAGGAGGCGTCGCCGACCGCCAGCACCTCGTCGAGGATCATGATGTCGGGCAGCCAGGCGGTGGCGACCGCGAAGCCGAGCCGGGCGAGCATGCCGCTCGAGTAGTTGCGGATCGGGGCGCGCACGAAGTCTCCCAGGCCGCTGAACTCCACGATCTCGTCGATCGCGTCCGCCACCTCGCGGCGCGAGTGGCCGAGCAGCAGGGCATTGAGGTAGATGTTCTCGAAGCCGGTCAGCTCGCGGTCGAAGCCGGTGCCGAGCTCGAGGATGGGAGACAGCCTGCCGCGCACCGTGGCCACGCCGGCGGTGGGCTTGAGCACCTGCGAGATGACCTTGAGCAGCGTGCTCTTGCCGGCGCCGTTGCGGCCGACGATGCCGACGGTCTCGCCGCTGTGGATGGTCAACGCGACGTCGCGCAGCGCCCAGAGCTGCTCGTAGGCGAGCGACCCCTTCATGAAGTGGATCGCGTACTCCTTGAAGGACCGGATGCGCTGCTTGGCCAGGCGGTAGCAGAGCGACACGCCGTGCAGCTCGATCCGCGGCTCGGCCGCGGCCGGCAGCGGCGGTCGTCGGGCCTGCGCCTGGGCCTGGGAGGTCTCCATGGGAGAGGGAAGGATACCTTGGCGACCGATGCCCGCGCAGCGCGTCGAGAGTCGGGGCGCTACTTGCGGCGCTGCTCGCTGGACTTGAAGAAGTCGCCGAGCGAGCCGAAGCTGGCGGGCTGCTGCTGGCCGGCCGCTGCCGGCTCGCGGGGCTCCCGGGGCTCGCGTTGCTCGCGGGGCTCTCGCGAGTCGCGGGAGTTGCGGGAGCCGCGGGAGTCGCGAGGCTCGCGCGCCTCCCGGGGGGGGCGCGCCTCCCGGGACGGCGCCTGCTCCGCCGGCTCGTGCTCGTCGCCCATCCCTGCCTGGGTCATGGAGAGCGAGATGCGGCGCTTGACCGGATCGACGTTGAGCACCCGCACCTTGACGTCCTGGCCGATCTGCGCCGCCTCGCGGGCGTGGTTCAGGCGCCGCTCCGCGCCAAGCTCGCTGACGTGGACCAGTCCCTCGAGGCCGGGAGCGAGCTCGACGAAGGCGCCGAAGGACTCGAGGCGCATCACCCGTCCCGGCACGACCGCGCCTTCGGGGAAACGGTCCGCGGCATCCCGCCAGGGATCGCGCTCGAGGGCGCGCCGCGACAGCGAGATGCGCTCGGGGCGCTTCTCGTCTTTCCCCTTCTCGATCTTGATCACCTGCACCTCGATCTCCTGGCCCACCGACAGCGCCTCGCGCGGATCCGCCAGCCGCGAGTAGCCGATCTCGCTGACGTGCAGCAGGCCCTCCAAGCCGCCCAGGTCGACGAACGCGCCGTAGGTGGTCAGCGAGGTGATCCGTCCCTTCAGCACGGCGCCGATCTGCAGCCGGGCGCGCAGCTCGGCGGCCTTCGCCTGGGCCTCCTCCTCGAGCAGGGCGCGGCGGGAGAGCACGATGTCCGGGCGGCGGTTCCGCCCGCCCTCCTCGATGCGCGAGACCTTGAACTTCAGGCGCTGGCCGATGAACTGCTGGGGGTTCTCGACGTAGCGCAGGTCGAGCTGCGACAGCGGGCAGAAGGCGCGCATGCCGTAGACCTGGACCTCGGCGCCGCCCTTGTTGATGCCGGTGACCTGGCCTTCGACGGGCATGCCGTACTGGAAAGCCTGGCGCAGCTCGGTCGCCACCTCCTGGTGCCCGCCGCGGCCGCCGGAGGCCTTCTTACGCAGCACGATGACGCCGCTCTCCGGGTCGATGGCGGTGACGATGGCATCGAGGCTGTCGCCCACCTTGACGGTGAGCTGTCCCTCGGCGTTGCGCAGCTGCGCGGCTTCGATCATTCCCTCGGACTTGGTGCCGAGATCGACGAAGACCTGGTCGCCGGTGACGGAGAGGACCTTGCCGCTGACCTTCTGGCCGACGTTCGGAGTTGCCGGGACCCCGCCGGCCGCGGCCGTGCCGGCGGCTGCTCCCGCGGTGGCACCGGCGGTCTCGGGCGCGCCAGGCTTGCCCTGCTCGAACTCGGCAAGGATCTCGGCAAAGTCCCGTTTCTCCGGCGGCGCCTGCTGGTCCGCGTGGGCGGCGGCTGGCGGCTCCTCCGGCTGCACCGGAGGCTCCGGCTGCGGCCGATGCGCCTCGGCGGTATTGGTGGCATGGGCGACATGGGCGGCCTGCTCGGCTCCTGCCTGGTCCGACCCGAGATCCGTGGCTGCCGGCGACGGCTGCGCTTGGGCGGCGACCTCCTGCGGCTGCGCCTCGGCGGCCGGCGACTGGTGCGGCTCCTCGGCGGTGGCCTGCTGTGCCTGGGTGGCGGCCGGCTGCGCCTGCGGCTCGGCGGCGGCCTGCGGCGGTCCCGGCTCATGCGTTGCGGGCGCCTCCCGAGCGAGCTGCTGTTGCTCCTCTTCCTGGTGGTCGGTACCCTGGGGCTCGTGCGGGGGGTGGTGCTGCTCTTCCATGATCGATCTCACTTTCGGGTCGGGGGGGATGATTCGGCGCCTCAGCTTACCTGGAAACCGTTGCGGGGGGCGATCCGATTCCGGGCGCCCACCCGGTACGCTCCAAGCCCGGCGAAACTATCATGTCGGTAGGACCGGCATCGCCGCGGCTCGCGGCCTCGGGGGACCGCGGAGGCGAGGATTCTACAGCGTGCGCGAGCGGGGCCCGCGTCGGGCGTGGCGCTTGCGGGCCGGCAGCGGGGGCACTAGAGTCGAGCCGGCCATGCGACCCACGGGGCGCGCCCCGGCACGCGACCCACCGGCGGCCGGATATCTGAAGGGTCGAGAACCGGGGATTGGAGAGGCACTGCCGATGAGAGTGGAGAAGCCCTTACGCGCGGGCCTGGCGGCAATAGCGGCAATGGCGGCCGCCCTGCTGATCGCCGCTGCCCACGAGACTGGCGCCGGCGGGGCCGGCACGGCCGGGAACGGCGCGGCCGTGGCCGGCGCGGCCGTGGCCGGTGCAACGCCGCCGGCGCCGAGCACGCCGCAGGCGCCGAGCATGCCGCAGGCGCCGCACGCGCCGCTCGCGCCGCTCGCGCCACTCGCCGATGGGCGCGAGAGCCATCTTGCCGACCTGCTGATGCTGACCCATGGCGGCCAGAACGCCGAGGCCTACTGGTCTCCGGATGGGCGGCAGCTGATCTTCCAGTCGACCCGGCCGCCGTTCGACTGCGACCAGATCTTCCGCATGCCGGCCGACGGCAGCGGCGCGCCGGCGCTGGTGTCGACCGGCAAGGGGAGAACCACCTGCTCCTATTTCATGCCCGACGGCCAGCGCGTGCTGTATTCCTCGACCCATGCCGCCGGTGACGCCTGCCCGCCTGCCGCCGACCGCTCGCGCGGTTACGTCTGGGCGGTCTATCCGACCTACGACATCTGGACGGCGCGGCCGGACGGCTCGGACCTGCGGCGCCTGACCGACAATCACGCCTACGACGCCGAGACCACGGTCTGCAACCGCGACGGCTCGCTGATCTTCACCTCCGACCGCGACGGCGACCTGGACCTCTACCGCATGGACGCGGACGGCAGCCACGTCCGGCGGCTGACCTCGGCGCCGGGATACGACGGCGGCGCTTTCTTCTCGCCGGACTGCAAGAAGATCGTCTGGCGCGCCTCTCGCCCGCAGGGAGCCGAGCTCGAGGACTACCGGCGGCTGCTGGCCCAGGGCCTGGTGCGGCCGGGCAAGCTCGAGATCTGGGTGGCCAACGCCGACGGCAGCGACGCGCGCCAGCTGACCTACCTCGACGCCGCCTCGTTCGCCCCTTCGTTCTTCCCCTCCGGCGACCGGGTGATCTTCTCTTCCAACTACGGCGACCCGCAGGGGCGGGAGTTCGAGCTCTGGGCGGTCAACCTCGACGGCAGCGGCCTCGAGCGCATCACCTGGTCGCCCGGCTTCGACGGCTTTCCGATGTTCTCCCCCGACGGCACCCGCCTCTCCTTCTCCTCCAACCGCGGCCAGAGCCGGCCGCACGAGACCAACGTCTTCGTGGCGCGCTGGGTGGATCGCCCGGCGGTGGCGGCCGCCGGTGCCACGGCGCCGGCGTCCACGGTGTCCGCTGCCGCGGCGCCCGCTGTCACGGCGCCCGCTGCCACGGTGTCCGCTGCCGCGGTGCCGGGTGCCGCGGTGCCCGCCGGCGCGGCGCCCGCGGCATCCGCCGCCGGCCCTGATGGCGTGCTGGTCGCCCCGCTGCCGGCCGACACGCTCATCGCCGGCCGCTTCAGGGACGAGGTGCGCTGGCTGGCCGATCCTGCCCGCGAAGGGCGCGGCATCGGCAGCGCCGGCCTCGACGCCTCGGCGCACTGGTTGGCCGAGCGCTTCCGCGAGATCGGCGCGGCCCCGGCGGGCGCCCTGGCGACCCCCTCCACCCCTTCCGCGGCCGCTCGCGGCGTGCCTGACGACGGCTATTTC
>DATDGZ010000254.1:0-11332 GCA_036521795.1 Thermoanaerobaculia bacterium
CACCTTGGCGAGGCGCGTCGGGTACCGGGCGAGGACAGCGGTCTTCTCGGGCGGGCACGGCAGGGCGCCGGGCACCTTGAACGACGCGATCTTGGTGGCGATCCCCCAGTAGGCGCCCTTGCGCGCGCCGCTCTTGTAATCACCCACCAGGGTGCGGGTGCGGAGGGCGCGCACCTGGCTCTGGATGACGTCGAGGACGCGCAGGGTCTGCAGCAGCTTCTCGGCCGTCGGCTTCGGGTCAGGGCTGAAGGGCTGGCCGCCGTCGCTCACCAGGATGGTCTCGTAATCCTTCCAGACCGGCTCGAGCCCGAGGTTGTCGTAGACCCCGCCATCGACGAGGAAGACGTCAGTGGTGTAGGGCGGGTAATGCAGGTCTGTGCCTTGGATCGGGACGAAATCGCTCTCCTTCAGCTTCAGCCGCACCGGCGACAGCACCGGCGGGAAGGCCGAGGAGGCGGCCACCGCCACCGCCAGCTCGACCCGCGGGTTCTTGATCATACCCACCCGGTAGTCCGCCATGTAGCGCTTCAGGAACCGCCACAGCACACCTGATTGCTGGTTGGTGGCGTCGATCACGAACTCGGGACGGTCCGGCAGGTCTTGCAGCGTGCGGTGGCCGAAGAGGTGCTTGCGGTACTCCGCTTCCACGTGACAGGACGCGCTGAGGCCCGGTATGAAGCCGATGAGCCCCGCGATCACGTCGACGTTGGTGTCGGCCATGCGCAGCACCGGCGTCACGAACTGCTCGTTGAAGTTGGTCGCGACGCCGCGGGCATCGAACCGCAGGCCGCTCCAGGCGACCGCCAGGGCGCCGGCGGTGATGCTGCCGCCCGAGACGCTGGAGATGCGGTCCAGCTTCGGCAGGTAGCCGAGCTCGTTCAGCCGCCACAGCATGCCGACGTGGAACAGCATCGCCCGGTAGCCCCCTCCCGACAGGCAGAGTCCCATCCCGTGGGGGCCCTTGGAGGCAAGCTCACCCGGCTCCTCCGCCGCCCCGGCGGTCATCATTCCCCGCGGCGCCGGCGCGAGCGCCTCGTCGCTCGCCATGCCCTCAGCTGTCGGCTCCGTTGCCGGTGGCGAGGCGCACCTCGCCGGCTGCACGGGCGCCAGCAGCGGCATGAGCCACAGGGCCGCCGCCAGCCAGAATCCCCACCTTCGCCTTGGCACGATCATCTCGACACCTCTTTCCGGTTGCCTGCCAGTGAGTTACCTGCCAGTGGGCTGCCGCCCGCGATCCGCCGGACCTTCACGGCTTCGCCGCCAGCCACGGGCGCTTGGCGCCCGGGTAGAAGACCTCGTCGCCCGTCGGCTCGAAGCGCTGGTTGCCGTTCTCCCGCAGGCGGACGTCCTGCATGGCCGTCATCACGTCGCGGCGGGCGCGGTTGAGCCCTCCCAGTGGCATGTGTGCGACGAGGCCGTGCCAGGGGTTGAACGTCAGATTCTGGCAGAACGCGAACTGCTCGGGAGACTGGAACTCCTGCGGCGGGAGCTCGATCCTCGCCACCGGGCGCCACGGCGATTCGCCCGCGTCCCAGGCCACCAGGGTGTTCTCGAGCGGTTGGCTCTCGTGGGCGCGGATCTGGACCTTGAAGTCCAGGCACATGCCAGGCCCGCCCGGGGCGAGATCCTCGGCCAGCCGCTCGGTCAGGTAATTAGGACCCACGCCGGGCTCGGTCCAGCGGATCTTCCTCCCCGGGCACGGGAAGGCGCCGTACTTGACCGCGTTCTGCGGCCCCAGCGGCTCCGCCAGCGCGAACGGCGCGACCGAGAACCAGCTGATGTCGGCGATGCTGGGGAAGACGTTGTGCAGCATCACCTGCAGCCCGTTGTAGGCACCCCGCGGATGGCGCAGGAAGAGGTTCCAGGCCAACCGCCAATTGGTCAGAGGATTCGGGTCGTACCCGCCGGCGCGGACGGCGGCGAAGAAGTCGTGGAAGTGCTTGACGTTGCCGGCGAAGAAGGTGTTGTGGGCGACGAAGAAGAAGTCCTGGGTGTGCTGCTCGTCGCCGGGCACCGGCAGCCGTGCTCCGGAGACGCCGACCAGCTTCATCACCATCCCCCGGAAGTCGGCGGCGTGGTCGTCGGTGACGTGGTTGGCCGCGTTCGAGAACCGCACCCAGGCCTTGTAGGTGCGGCTGCCGTCGGGCTTGCCCGCGAACAGGCCGAGGCTCAGGTTCGGCGAGAGCTCGGGCAGGACCGTGAAGTTCGCGCGCACGCAGGCGTTGGCCTTGGGATGGGTGTCGCGCAGGAACTTGGTGGCGCGCCAGGGCTGGTCCGCCAGGATCTTGTCCTTGTCGTACTCGTGGTGGAGGATGCCGGTGAGGATGACGATCGTGTCTTCGATCAGTGCCGCTTCCTGGTCCTGCGGCAGGCGCCGGCTCTCCGTGAAGAAGAAGGAGAACAGGGCGACCGCGAGCAGCAGCACGACGAGGCACACGATCAGCCGCAGGAGAACCTTCCAAAGCCGGGCGAGAGAGCTCATACCGCCTCCTTTGAGATGAGACCCGACCGCTGCGCGTCAGCCGCGCCGAGCATGCGCATTAACCGAGCGGGTCACTGGCATCGCTCAGGATCACGTCGGCCGCCTTCTCGCCGATCATGTAGATCGAGCTGGCAATGAAGAAGCCCGGGATGCGCGGGAACACCGAGGCGTCGACCACCCGCAGGCCGGAGACGCCGTGCACGCGGAAATCGCTGCTCAGCACGCCCCCCTCCTCCCTGGCGCCGATCGCGCAGGTACAGGACGCATGGTGGCCCCAGGCGTGGTCGCGAACGAAGACGCGGAGATCCGCGTCGCTCTGCACGTCCTTGCCGGGCAGCTCCTCCTCGGCGATGAGGTTCTCGTCCTGGAGCTCCGCGGTCATCCGGCGCACGAACTTGATGCCGTCGACGACCGAGTCGAGGTCCTGTCCTTCCACGTCGTTGCCTTCCTCGAAGTAGTGGAAGTCGATCGCCGGCGGGTCGCGCGGATCGGCGGAGCGCAGGGTGACCTCGCCGGCGCGATTCACGGTGTGGGCCTTGAGGATCGCCCAGGTCAGGTAGTTGAGGTTCTCGGGGAACAGCTTCGAGTAGCCCGGGAAATAGCCCCTGAACTTGCCGAGCAGCGCGAAGCAGAAGAGATCCGGCAGCGGCCGCTCCCGCGCCGAGCGCCGGATCACCGCCAGCACGGCGCCGTTCGTCGTGTAGACCCCATCGCGCGGCGACCCCGCCCACTGCTGGTACTGGGGGTCGCCCTTGGCGAACTTGGCCCCCTTCAGCACCGACCAGGCGGAGAAGTTCATGCGGTTCGTCACCCCCACCTCGTAGCGGTCCTGCAGGTTCTTGCCGACGCCGGGGAGATCGACCCGCACCGGGATGCCGAAGCGCTCGAGGACCTCCCGCGGCCCGATGCCGGAGAGCATCAGCAGCTGCGGCGTGTTGAAGGCGCCGCCGGCAAGGATCACCTCGCGCGAGGCGTGGAGCTCGTGCCGCTCGCCGCTCGCCGGGTTCGGCGCGGCGGCGGCGCGGTACAGCCGCTCGCCCTTCAGGTATTCGACGCCGGTGGCGCGGCCGGAGTCGTCGAAGAGCACCCGGGTGACCAGGGCGTCGAGCTCGATGCGCAGGCGGTCGGGGTACTTCCGGGCGGTCTCGACGACGCGCTCGCGGGTGCCCATCCGCTGCCGGCCGCGGTTGGTCAGGGGGACGACCCGGAGGCCGACGGCGTTGGCCTTGGTCAGCCGCCAGTCGTTGGGGTCGGCGAAGCTCTTGAAGAGCCAGCGCAGGCGCTCGCGCAGCCGGCGCTCCTCGAGCGCCGGGATCAGCGCCGAGCCGATCACCTTGGTCAGGTCGCGGTCTTTCAGCGCCGCCTCGGGGATCGACACCTCGGTGTGCAGCCAGCCCCGCCAGCCGTGGCGGCTCGGATTGATGCCCAGCTTGGCGAGCCAGCGCCAGATGGGCCGGTACTGGCAGTTCTCCAGGCGCTCGAAGTAGCGGCGCATGTTCACGGCGCGCCACGAGTCGTCGCCGGTGGCCTCGGCGAGGTCGTTCCAGTCGGCCTCGTGAGGGTAGATGGTGATCATCGCGTTGTGCGCGGTGCAGCCGCCCAGCGTCCCGGCGCGTGGATAGAGCACGCCGTCGACCCGCTTGCCGTTCAGCTCCTCGTAGTACTTCGGGTCGCGCCGCTGCTGCTCGTCGTTCTGGTAGTGACGGATGAAGAAGTCCCACTTCATCGCGTCGTTCTCGCTCGCGATGGCATGGAACACCGGCACGTCGTAGTCGTCCGGCAGGCGGTTGCCCTGGGGATCGACGGCGTCGCCGCCTTTGAGCAGGCGCGGGTCGCCTCCCGCCTCGAGCAGCACCACCGTGCGGCCCTCCTCGGCGAGCCGCGCCGCCAGCGTACCGCCGCCGGCGCCGGAGCCCACCACGATGTATTCGCTGTCGGCTTGCGCGTTCATTCCTCTCCTTCATCCGGCAGCGCGGCCGCCCGCCGCGTCAGAACCTCTTCAAGAGCTCGATCAAGGCCCGCTTGTCGTCGTCGCTCAGGCCGGGCTCTTCCTGGAAGTAGCTGGTGCCGAAGTAGTGGCCGCGGTTGACCACCAGGTCGGGGCATTTGCTGAGCTCGAGCAGCGGCTTCGCCAGGGGCGGATGGCGTGCGAGCCGTACCGAGTCATCGACCTTGCTCCTTGCTGGTCCAGCGGCAGGACGTCGCGCCCAGTTCACCAGCCGACTTGCTTGTTGTCTTAAGGAAAGCCTATCACAGCTGCGGCAGGGGGGCCAACTGGGTGCGGGGGGGGTAGGCGCGGGGTGCGGTCGGCACCAATCCACAGGAAGAGAGATCCGTTGGAAGAAACGCACCCTCAAACCCACGGCAGTTCGTCAAGGCACTGATCTGCGTGGCCTCCTCGATCAAGTCGAACCCCATGCAACGAAAGCCAGTAAGGTCTGTTACGATCACCTCCTCTTCGGAGGGCTCCCGTGCAAGCGCGAGGATCTGGTGCCGCTTCGCATCGAGCCATTCGTGCACACGACGCACGGCGTATTGCTCATCGTCGCAACAGGCGAAGAGATGTTCTGCATATGCCAGATGGTTCCAGTCATCGCCGGCGTACGCTTGAAGGACAGTGGGACAGAGAGAGCAGTCGAGGCCGACAACTTCTTTCTGTCAAGTGGGCAAGGCCAGACCACTCCACGTAACGCGCCCACCCCACCCCTTCCATTCCAGTGTGAAGCGCTCGACGATTCGATAGGCGATCTTCATCGTCAACCCATCCGTCCATCCGTCTTCGGTAGGTAATCTTATCTCGGCTCGCCCCAGGGCCTCAGCGTGGCGAGATCGCGGCTGGCGGTCACGTCGATCGGGGCGATGTCGGTGACGCCGGCCATGTCACCCGCCGTTGCCGGCACGGCGGGCTCGAGGAGTCGGTCGGTGCGCCGGCGCTCGCGGTGGCGGGCGCCACGGTAGGTCGCGGCGAGGAGGTCGCGGGCATCGGCGGCGTCGAGGCGGAGGCGGGTGCGCACGGTGACGTGGCGGACCAGCTCGAAGTGGAAGGCGAGGCTGGCCAGGGCCGGCTGGAGGCGGTCTCGCAGCCGGCCCTCGCTCAGCACCGCGGCGCGGAGCTCGACGAGATCGTCGGCGGCCGGGACGGCGAGCAGCAGGAAGCCGCCGCCCGAGTCACGCGCGGCGGGCACCCCGTGGGCGGCCGGCGCGGCCGGCGCGAGCACGCGGCGCAGCTCTCCAGGGTTGACGCGGGAGGTCAGCGCCAGCGCCAGGTCGAACGAACCGGTGGCGTAGGGGAGGGTGCGGTCGGCGTTGCCGACGATCCATGTGGGGTCCGGGTAGCGGCGCGCGGCGAGGTCGATTGCCGGCGCCGAGATGTCGAGACCGTGGGCGTCGATCCGGCGCTCCCGCGCCAGGGTGCCGAGGTAGAAGCCCTCGCCGCAGCCGACGTCGAGGACGGCGGTGCCGGGCGGCAGGCGAAGAGCGTCGAAAGCGGCCAGCAGGTGAGGCACCAGCCAGTCGCCATGACCGCGGTCGAAGAGCCGGCGGCGGGCTGCCAGCGCGGCCGCGGAGTCGCCCGGCTGCCGCGAGCGGCGCTCCTGCGGCTGTAGCAGGTTGTGGTAGCCGCTGCGGGCGCGGTCGAAGCGGTGGCCCCGCGGGCAGACGAGGGCGCGCTCGTCCCGCGACAGCGGGGCGCCGCAGCCGCGCACCGGGCAGACCAGGGTGACCATGGGAGCGAGGCCGGGTGCCGGGGGCGCGACTCAGCCCGGGCTGGTGACGTAACCGGCGCGCATGTAGATTGGCCAGCGGACCGGGCGCGCCGCGGCGGGATCGCCCCAGGCGGCGATCAGCTCGTCTTGCGCCATCTTGATCGGATCGCGGCCGGTCGCCTCGCGGTAGCGCCGGCAGGCCGACCAGGTGGCGACGTAGCGCAGCAGCCGGTCGAGGTCCCACCGCGCCTCGTTCTCGATGCGCGGCGCCGGCACCTCCGCGAAGGGGAAGGGCAGCGTGCGGTACTCCTCGTCCACCCAGCGGCGCTCGGGCGGCCAGTACGGCCCGACGACCTCGCGGGCCAGGCGGTCGAGCACCCGGTCGAACCCGGGATCGACGCGGGCGAGGTTGTAGGTGTAGAGGGCGACGGCCCCGCCCGGCGCGAGCACCCGGCGCACTTCGTCGTAGAAGCGGTCGAAGTCGAACCAGTGGACCGCCTGGGCGGCGCTGACGAGGTCGACGCTGCCGCTCTCGGCGCCGGTCTCTTCGGCGCGGGCCACCCGGTACTCGATCCGCGGGTGCGGCCGGGCGCTCGCGAGCTGCTCGCGGCTGGCATCGATCGCCAGCACCCGGTCGAACCGCTCGGCGAGCCCGATCGCCGCCTGGCCGTTGCCGGTGGCGCAGTCCAGCGCCAGCGCGTGGCGCCGCGGCAGCGAGGCCAGCAGCTCGAACAGCGCCGGCGGATACGACGGCCGGTAGGCCGCATAGTCGGCGGCGTGCCCCGAGAAGTGGTCCTTGAAGTCGATCGGGGATGCGCCCGTCACGTCGGGCTCGGCTGGCGCCATCGTCGGCGTTCCTCCTCGCGTCCTGCTCAGGCCAGCGACGATATCGTCTGCGGCGCTCCGGGTCCAGGCTGCGGCATGATCGGTAATGTCTGTCGGCGCACGGAGCGACTCATGCACGATGCTGCATTTGACATCCGGGTTTCTGGCTCTAGAATGAATCAAGAACCATAGTACTCGCGGAGAGTCGAAGAGGAGCGGCGCAGTTGCTCCCGACGCCGCACAGGGGGGAGTCATGTGGGCATGGCAGGCGTGGCGCGCTCGGTGGGCTCTGCTTGCTGCCGGATCCATCGGTCTCATGGGCGCGGTCGGGTCTGCGCAGCCTGCGAGCACCCCCAGGAGCACGCCGCCGGCACTGAAGATCAGCGACGGCGCAGCGACGAACTGTGTCGTGGCGAATCTGCGCTGGAACCGCACGGGTATCTGGTTGGAGAAAGACGGTCGTTACTCGATCGAGGCCCAAGGCACTTGGTGGGATGCCGACTATCGCCACGGGCCTGGTGGTGGCGAGAGCCCGAGTCTCCTTCTCCAGGCGATGGAACGCTTCCGGCGGATGCCGAAGGCGCCCTGGTTCGAGCTGATCTGTGCGCTGGACTCTCGACAGGGCACGGCATTCCGTGTTGGCTGCAAGAAGGAGTATGAGGCCAAGGAAAACGGCCAGCTGACCTGTTACGCCAACGACGTATGGCTGTTCTATTTCAACAATACCGGGAAAATCGAGATCAAGGTCACGAGGACGAGATGAGGATGACCAGATCGAAGGGCCCCGCGAAGCCCGCGGCGGTCGTCGTGTTGGCGCTGCTCTCGCTGCTGTCGCTGCTCGCCGCTGCCGTCACGACGGCATCCGAGTCCGTGTCGGAGTCGCGGACGAGGCGCCTGGTCCTGTGCCTGGACGGCACCGCCAATGGCCCCGAGCAGGCCGCCGACGAATCCGTGAACTACAAGCTGTACAAGCCCACCAATGTCCTCAAGACCTTCCGCGCGATCCAAGCGGAGGACAAAGGTGTCGAGCAGATCGTGTATTACTCGGATGGCGTTGGGTCCCAGATCGGTCAACCCACTCCCTTTTCGGGGTTCGAGGTGTTCGTGGACCGATTCCTGGGCGGGGTCACCGCCTTTGGCTACGAGCCACGGGTCAAGGCCGCGTACCGGTTCCTGGTGGCGAACTACCGCCCCGGCGATCAGGTCTTCGTCTTCGGCTTCAGCCGCGGCGCGGCCGAGGCGCAGACCCTGGTGCGCTTCATCGAATGGATCGGCGGCGTGCGGCCCGAGAAAGACGTTGGTGGCATCCTGGAGAAGCAGGATGAGTACTACATTCCGGAGCTGTACGAAGGATTCAGGCAATCCCAGGTGAAGCCGCATCACTCGCATTCGGATCCTGGCAAGGCCCAAGAGGTCTTCGATACTATCCGCAATCGCCGATGCGATCCATTCCTCCGTGATCCGGAGCTGTCGCGATGTAAGCAGCGTGCGATCCACGATCCTGTGCCCGCCCGGCTCGAGTTCCTGGGCGTCTACGAGACGGTCGTCTCGGTCGGTTCGCGCCTGGCACCCGACGGCAGCGTGACCACGGTCGCGGAGAAGTACGCATACCTGGTGGACAAGATTCCCCCGAAGATCGTCAGGACGATCCGCCAAGCTCTCTCGGTCGACGAGCGGCGATGGGACTTCAGGCCGCAGGTCTGGCAGCCGGACGACCAGAGCCTGGCCGAGTCCGGGGCGCTCGTCCAGCGCTGGTTCCCCGGCGTCCATTCCAACGTCGGCGGCGGCTACCGGTACGACGATCTCGCCGATCACGCTCTCGCCTGGATGCTCGACAAGCAGACGATGCGCGCGCGCTTGGGATTCAATCGCGACTACCTGGGAAATTTCTTCGGGCGGCCGAAGCCCACGTGCACCGATCCAAGCAGGCCGAACTCGGACAACGCCTTGTACAAGTTCGCCGAACTGATCCGCTTCAAGAGCGGACGCGGTGTGAGACGGCTAGCGACCTGGGACGAACCCCCTGCGGGTCCGAAGGACGTCGGGAGCTGGAAAAGGGCCGGTCTCGGCTTCCATGAGTCGCTGGGCCAGCTGCTCATCGACGACTGCACCTATCGTCCGCGCAACCTGCTCGAGTTCCTGGCACAGCGCCGGCAGCACCTCGAGGAGTTCCCGGAGTCGCAGCAGACTCAGATCAAGGAGATCGTCGGCCTGTCACAGGGCGGCAAGAAGAGCCCGAAGCCTTACTATCACTGCCCGCCGCCGATCGAGTGCAAGCCGACAGGGCCGGCCGCCAACTGAGCGACCCGCAGGCGACCGTTTCTCCGGTAGCGCTCACCCGACGCGGGCGATGTCGCCGCGGAAGCGGAAGGCGATGCGGGCCACCTGCAGGAGGGCGACGATGGCGAGGCCGAGGGTGGCTCCCCACCAGAGGCCGCGCGGGCCGAGGCCGCAGGGGAAGGCGAGCAGCCAGCCGGCCGGCAGGGCCAGCAGCCCGTAGCCGACGATGGCGCCGGCGGCGGGCAGCGCGGTGTCGGCGGTGCCGCGCAGGATGCCGGCGCTCACCGCCTGGGTGCCGTCGAAGACCTGGAAGGCGGCGGCGATCGGCAGCAGCTGCGCGGCCGCGGCGATCACCGCAGGATCGGCGGTGAACAGCGCCGCGAGATGGCGGGGGGCGAGCGCGAAGAGCGCCGCGAACAGGCTCATCACGCCCCCACCCAGCCCCAGGCAGACTACCGCGGTGCGGCGGGCGGCCGGCAGGTCGGCGCGCCCGATGGCATTGCCCACGCGCGTCGTGGCGGCGCCGGCGATGCCCACGGGCACCATGAACGACATGGCGCTGAGGAGGATCGCGACCTGGTGGCCGGCGATCGCCTCGGTGCCGAAGCGGCCCATGAGCAGGGCGATGGCCACGAACAGCAACAGCTCGATGGTCATGTGCAGCCCGATTGGGAGACCGATGCGCAGCAGCCGCGCCATGGGCCGCCAGCCACCGGTGCGCCGCCAGACGCCGCCGAGCCCGCGCCAGCCCGCGAGCCCCTCCACGTTGTCGCGCAACGGCCGCCGCGCCGCCAGCAGCAGCCACAGGAACATCGCCCAGCGCGCCGCTGCGGTGGCGCAGGCCGAGCCCGGCGCGCCGAGCCGCGGGCAGCCCCAGTGGCCGAAGATGAGGGCGTAGTTGGCGAGCCCGTTGACCAGGTTGGCGGCGGCGATGGCCTGCAGCGACGGCCGCACGATGCTCATCGCCTGCAGGGTCTGGCGCAGCGCGTGGAAGAGCAGCAGCGGCAGGTTGCCGGCGATCAGCAGGCGGATGTAGAGCGTGGCGCCGGCGGCAACCCCCGGCGGCTCGCTGAGCGCCCGCAGCAGGGGGCCGATGTCGATCATCAGCAGCGACACCGGCACGGCGAGCGCCACTGCCAGGACCAGCCCGCGCAGCAGGTGACCGCCCGCCGCGCGGCGGCCGCCGGCGCCGAAGGCCTGGGAGACCAGCGGGTCGAGGGCGGAGAGAGTGCCGGCGCCGAACATCAGCAGGGTGATGCTGACGATGTGCGCGATCGCCGCCGAGGCGAGCGCTGACGCCGAGAGACGGCCGAGCATCGCGGTATCGATCGTGCTCATCAGCACGACGCCGAGCTGCACGGCGATGACCGGTAGGGCCAGCCGCACGGAGGCCCGCAGCTCGCCCACGGCGGCGCCATGCCGGCGGGGCTCCTCGCCGGCCGCGCCGGCGCCGGCGGTCTCGTGGGCCGGCGAGCGGCGCGCAACGGTACTATAGGCGGCGGAGGGGCGGGTAGCCCCGAGGGTGATGGCGACACGAGGGGTGCAAGGGGAGCAGTGTCAGAATCGCGAAACCAGGGCCGGCGCGGCTCCGCACCGTCCTCGCCGCCGGCCTCGCCGTCGCCGCCCACCCTCGCGGCGGTGGTGCGCGAGCTGGCGCCCGGGACGTCCTGGGAGCAGGCGCGGGCGCTCTGCCGTGCCGGCAGGGTGTGGGTGGACGGGCGGGCGGCGACCGATCCGGCATGGCGGCCGGCGGCCGGCAGCAGCGTCGAGGTGCGGCCGGCGGCGGCGGTGGGTCCGGCGAGAGCCGAGCTGGAAAAGGACCTGGTCGTCTACGCCGATGCCGACCTGGTGGTGGTGTGCAAGCCGCCGGGGGTGCTGACCGTGCCTTTCGAACGCGGCGATCGCGACACCGTCCTGGCGCTCGCGCGTGTCGCGCTGCGCCGCATCGAGACACGGCGCCGCGCTGCCCGCGCCCCCTCTGCAGGCGCCGCCGGCGCGGCGGCGGCGCCTCCAGGGGCGGCGATCAACCCGACGCTGCGCG
>DATDGZ010000255.1:0-11256 GCA_036521795.1 Thermoanaerobaculia bacterium
GACCGCCTTGCCGACCAGGAAGCCCACCAGGATCGAGATCAGGCCGAACTGGTAGCCGGTGGCGGCGCGTACCGCGAAGAAGATGGCGGACCCGACCGCCGCGGCACCGAGCCCGGCGGCTGCCGCGCGCAGGAAGCCGGCGGCCCCGGGGCGCCCCGCGAGAGCGGCGCCGATCCGCTCCTGGCAAGCCGCGCAGCAGATACGGCCGCCGACCTCGTAGTAACTACCGCCGAGCGCCTGGCCGCAGACGGCGCAGCGCTCCGGCGCGTTCTCCGCGTACTCGGCGCGGTCCAGCTGCAAGCCGCCCGCGTCGCCCGCGGCCGCGAGCCGCTCCTGGTCGTTCATCGGGCACACTCTCCTTGACCCTTGATCGGTTCAATTATACCTGTTGCGCTTACCCGGAAGTGCGGTTCGCCGGCTCCAGGCGCTCCGGGCGCTCCGGGATCTCACCGGGCCAACGGCAGTGAGCTGGCCAACCCGCTCAGAAGTCCACGTCCCAGATGCCCGCGGCTTGTTCGACGCCGATCAGGGCCTTGGCGCGCTCGTCCAGGGCCGCGACGTAGGCCAGGCGCACGTCGTTCTGGGCGCGCTGGGCGTTGAGGACGTCGAGCAGGGTCGCGGCGCCGTGCTGGTAGCTGAAGAGCTTGGCCTGGTACACCGCCGCGGCGTCGTCGAGCGCTCCACCCTGGAACTGCGCCGCCCGCTGGTCGGCGAGGCGGTAGCGCGCCAGCGCCTGGCGGACGTCGACCGTGGCGCGCAGCTCGGTGCCACGCAGCGCTCTCTCCGACTGCGCCGCGGTGCCGCGGGCGGCCTCCAGCTCGCCGCGGAACTGGTTCCAGAGCGGCACGGGAAACGACACGGAGAGGCCGAGCGCAGCGTACTCGGGTGCCGGCGCCACGTCGTTGTGCGAGCGCTGGTTCTCCTGGTAGGAGAAGCTCACGCTGAGATCCGGCACCGCCAGCGCCTTGGCCACCGCCACGCCGGCGAGCGCCGACTCGAGGGCCCGGCGGGCCGCGACCACGTCGGCCCGGCGCTGCAGGGCCGCCGCGACCAGCGCCGTCTCGTCGAAGGTCCACGGCGGACCCTCCAGGTTGCCCACCGGCACGACCGGGCGAGGCGCTCCGGCAGCCATGCCGGCCATGCCGGCCATACCGGCCGCGCCGGCCGCAGAGGGGGCCGCGGGGGCGTTGCCCGCGATCGGCATCGTGGGCCCGAGGCGGCCGAGCAGTTGCTCCAGGGCGATGGCCGCGACCTGGGCGTCGGACTCCGAGGCCAGGTGGTCCGCGTGAAGCTGCAGGGCGTCCACCCGCGACTGCGTGAGATCGATCTCGCCGATGTCGCCCACCTCGAGGCGCTTGCGGTTCGCCGCCACGAGCCGGTCGAGCGCCCCGGCGGAGCGCAGCTTCTCCTCCGCGATGCGGCGCTTGGTGAGCGCGTCGACGAACGCCGTCGCCGCATTGCCGCGCAGCATGCGGAAGAAGTCTTCGAGGGTCGCCGCCGCTTGCGCCAGGTTGGCCTGGGCGACCGCCACGCGCTTGCGGCGCTTGCCGCCGAGCTCGATCGTCTGCGTCACTCCGGCGTCGTCGTTGGCGGGCTCCCGCAGCTCGCCGTGGTGCGTGACGTCCCGCCCCGAGGTGCCGCCGTTGAGCGTCGGATTGGGAAAGACCCTGGCCGCCACGAGTTGCGCCTCGGCGATCGACACGTTGTAGCGCGCCGCCGCATAGTCCAGGTTCGACGCCGCCACCTCCTCGAGATAGGCCTCGAACGAGAGGCCCTCTCCCGCCGCCTCGGCATCAGGCGCCGGGGTCGCCGGGATGGCCGAGGTCGCCGGGGCCGCCGCGGTCGCCGCGGGCTCCGGCGGCGCCGCATGCGCCGCAGGGACGACGCCGGGCGCCGCGGCGCCCGGGAACAGGGCGATCAGCACCCACGCTAAGCTGCGGCTCGGTGGGCGCATCGCTCGTGATCCATCCATGACCCCGCCTCCTCCCGCCCTCACGGCACCGTCTCCTCGGCTGGCGGCGCCGCCGCGGCCCGGCGGGCGGCCCAGCGTTCCATGACGTAATAGGCGGCCGGGAGGATGAGCAGCGTCAGCACCGTCGCGCCCAGAAGGCCACCGACGATGACCGTCGCCAGCGGCCGCTGGACGTCGCTGCCGACGCCATGGTTGGTCGCGGCCGGCAGCAGCCCCAGGATCGCCACCGTCGCCGTCATCAGCACCGGCCGCAGCCGCACGCCGGCGCCGCGGCGGAGGGCTTCCTCGAGCGAGGAGCCGCCCGCGCGCTGGTGGTTCAGACGCGAGACCATGATGACGCCGTTCTGCACCGCGACCCCGAACAGCGCGATGAAGCCCACCGCGCTCGACACGTTGATCGTCATGCCCCGCAGCTCGAGCGCGGCGAGGCCCCCGCACAGCGCCAGCGGCACGACGCCGAGGATCAGCGCCGCGTGGCGCACGCGGCCGAAGCCGGCATAGAGCAGCAGGAAGATCAGCGCCAGCGCCGCCGGCACGATCACCGCCAGGCGGCCCTGCGCGCGCTGCTGGTTCTCGAACTGACCTCCCCAGGCAACCTCGTACCTGGCGCGGTCGAAGCGTACCGCCCGATCGATCCGGCCCTGCGCCTCGTCGATGAACGACGCCAGGTCGCGCCCCCGCAGGTCCACCTTCACCGTCATGTGGCGGCGGCCCATCTCGCGGGTGATGGTGCTCTCGCCGGCCCCGATCTGGATGTCGGAGACCTGCGACAGCGGGATGCGCGCGCCGGTCGACGACGGCACCGTGAGGTTGGCGATCGCCTCCGGGTTGCCGCGCACCGACTCGACGAAGCGCGCCGCCACGTCGTAGCTGCGCTCGCCGAGGTAGACGCTGGTCACCGCCTTGCCGCCGATCGCGGTCTCGATCAAGCTCGCGATGTCGGCGACGTTGATGCCGAACCGCGCGGCGGCCTGGCGGTTGATCCTGATCTGCAGCTGCGGCAGCGGCGGCTCCTGGTCGATGGCCACGTCGGCGGCGCCGGCGATCTGCCCGAGCTGGGAGGCGATCTCCTCGGCGATGCGCCGCGTCTCGGCGAAAGCGTCGCCGAAGACCTTGATGACGATCTCCGAGTGCGCGCCGGCGATCTTGTCGTTGACGCCGTCGATCATCGGCTGGGAGAAGCCGAGCTCCATGCCGGGCAGCTTGGCCGCGAACGTCCTGCTCATGCGTTCGATCAGCGCCTGCTTGTCGCCGCCCCAGTCGCCGTACGGCCGCAGCCCGACCGCGCTCTCGATGTGCGAGAACGTCCAGGGGTCGGTGGCGTCGTCGTTGCGCCCGGTCTGGGTGACGACGTAGGAGACCTCGCGGAAGCTGCCCGCGGCCTGGCGGAAGCTGCGCGCCATCTCCGTCGCCTTGCGGATCGAGATGCCGGGCGGCAGGTTGATCTGCATCCAGATCGAGCCCTCGTCGAGGTACGGCAGGAACTCGCGGCCGACGGTGAACGCCAGGACCACGGTCAGCGCGCCCACGGCGAGCGCCGGGACCAGCGCGATCCCGGGCCGCGAGACGAGACGCTGCAGGTAGGCGTCGTAGATACGCCCGAGCCATTCGAGCACCGGGTTGCGAAAGGTGCGCGCCGGCCGCCGGTAGGCCAGGTAGGCGAGCGCCGGCACCGCGGCGAGCGCGAACAGCAGCGCGCCGACCAGCGCGTAGCCGACGGTGAAGGCCATCGGCGTGAACAGCTTGCGCTCGACGCGCTCGAAAGCGAACAGCGGCAGGTAGGCGGTGATGATGATCAGCGTGGCGAAGAAGATGGGCTTCGCCACCTCCGCGGCGGCGTTGCGCGCGTGAGCCACGCGCAGCGGCTTCTCGGGATGCTTCTCGCGGCGGCGCAGGATCACTTCCATGAGCACGATGGCGCCGTCGACGATGATGCCGAAGTCGATGGCGCCCAGCGACAGCAGGTTCGCCGGCACGTTGGTCAGATGCATCAGCGCGAAGGCGAAGAGCAGCGCGAAGGGAATGGTGAGCGCCACCAGCAGGGCGCCGCGCAGGCTGCCGAGGAAGAAGATGAGCACCAGGACGACCAGCAGCATGCCCTCGATCAGCGTGCGGGTGACGGTGTGGAGGGTGGTCGCGACCAGCTCGGTGCGGTCGAGATACGGGACGACCTTGACGTCGGGCGGCAGCACCTTGGCGTTCAGCTCGCGCACCTTGGCGTGAATGCCGTCGAGCACCCGCGACGGATTGGCGCCGCGCAGCAGCAGCGTGATGCCCGAGACGGCGTCGTCGTCGTCGTCCTTGCCAAGGATCCCCTGGCGCTCGACCGCGCCCAGCTGGACGCGGCCGATGTCGCGCACGAAGACCGGCGTGCCGCCCTTCTGCGCGATGACGATGGTCTCCAGGTCCTCGAGCCTGGTGATCGCACCCAGGCCGCGCACCACGATGCTCTGCTCGCCGCGCACGATGAGGCTGCCGCCGGCGTTGACGTTGTTGGCGGCGATGGCATCGGTGACCTGCTTCAAGCCAAGGCCGTACTTGACCAGCTTCTCCGGATCGACATAGACCTGGAACTGGTAGTTCTCGCCGCCGAAAGGATTCACGTCGACGACGCCCGGGACCTGCTTGAGGCGCGGGATCACCACCCAGTTCTGGAGGTCGCGCAGCTCGCGCGGACCGCGCAGGTGGGATTCGACGGTGTAGCGATAGATCTCACCCGTGGGCGAGGTGACGGCATCGAGGCCGGCCTGCACGCCCGGCGGCAGCGTCACGTTGCCGATCCGCTCCAGGATGCGCTGGCGCTCGAAGTAATCCTCGGTGCCGTCCATGAACACCAGGGTGATGAGCGACAGGCCGAAGGTGCTCTTCGAGCGCATCACGTGCAGGCCGGGAGTGCCGTTGAGCTCGCGCTCGAGCGGGATGGTGATCTGCTGCTCGACCTCCTCGGCGGCATGGCCGGGATACTGGGTGATGACCTGGGCGGTGACGTCCCCGATGTCGGGGTAGGCGTCCACGTCGAGGCGCCGCAGCGCGTAGAGGCCGAAGAGGGAGATCGCGGCGAGCACCGCCATCGCCAGCCAGCGGCGCGCCAGGCAGAAGCCGACCAGGCGCGCGATCACTGCAGCAGCACTCCGTTCTCCGCCACCACCACGGCGCCGGGAGCGAGGCCGCGGCGGATCTCGGTGCGGCCGCCGCGCTGCTCGCCGGGCTCCACCTGGACGGACTGGTACCGGCCCGGGGTGAGCTCCTGGAAGACGAACGCGGCAGTGCCGATCTGCACCAGCGCCGAGGTCGGCACCGTCAGCCGCGGCTCCGGGAAGCCCAGGAAGGTGACGGTGGCGTACATGCCGGGACGGTAGCGGGCGTCAGGGTTGGGCAACGCGATGCGCACCTTGGTGGCACGCGTGTCAGGGTCGAGGATCTCGCCGACCGCCAGGACGCGGCCCGCGACCTGCTCCCCGGGATAGGCGGCGAGCGCGGCGCGCACCTCCTGGCCCTTGCTCACGAAGCGGACGTCCTTCTCCTGCACGCTGGCGGTCAGCCAGACGGTCGACAGGTCCGCGATGGTCATCAGCGGCGCCGTGGTGTCGCTGCGGAACTCCCCGATGCCCGCGGCGACGTCGATCACCCGGCCGGCGACGGGAGAGCGCAGCACCAGTGGATCTTCCGGCCGGTCGCGCGCCGGGTCGATGCCGTAGGCGCGCAGCCGGCCCTCGGCGGCGAGCAGCGAGCTGCGCGCGGAATCGAAGTCGTTCTGGGCCTGCTCGACGTCGCGCCGGGCCGCGATCTTGGCCTCGAGCAGCTCCTTCTGGCGCCGCAGGTTGCGCTCCGTGAGATCGAGCGTGCTGCGGGCGCGCGCGTAGTCGCTCTGCGCCGACATGTAGTCGGGCGAGTTGATGGTGGCGAGGACCTCGCCCTTGCTCACGCGATCGCCCAGCTGCGCCGAGAGCTTGACCAGGTGGCCCGAGACGGGAGGGAAGATGCGGGCGGTGAGACCGGGCACCGCCTCGATCACCGCCGGCGTCGTCAGCTCCCGCCTGGCGCTCTCGGTCCGCACCGGCTCGGTGCGCAGGCGGGCCAGCAGCGGCGAACCCGGCGGCAGCACGACGACGTTGCCCTGCCGCCGCTCGAGCGCGGGGCCGGGGCCGCCGGCGGCCCCGCCCGCGGGCGCACCCGGACGCGAACAGGCGGCAAGGGCGATGGCCAGGGCAAGCGCCGCCTGGGCGGGCCTGGCGCTCAGCTGCGGGCTCGTCTTGCGCATCCGCGGTCCTCCTCGAGAAGCCTCGCCGGAATGTGCGCGCGAAGCCCTCGATCTTCACAGGCTGGTGCGACGTCCTGG
The DNA here is from genome assembly GCA_036521795.1 of Thermoanaerobaculia bacterium. Lineage (GTDB taxonomy): Bacteria > Acidobacteriota > Thermoanaerobaculia > Multivoradales > UBA5704 > JASLEW01. Next base: position 6,312 of record DATDGZ010000255.1, read on the forward strand.
TGACGGCCGGGGAGCGAAGCCGCGAACCCGCCGGTCCCGCTCCTCTGCCCCGGGCCGGCTCCCGCCGTGCTCCCCCGGCTCCTCCTGCGAGATCTCCCTCGCCTCGGCTTGCCTCTCGCCCCCTCTCCCCCGCCCCGGCTTGTGCTTCATAGCATAGTGGACTAGACTATTCAACATGTCCCACGTCATCCATAACCAGCGCAAGCTCACGCAACGTGTCGCCCGGATCCGCGGACAGCTGGACGCCGTGACCCGCGCCCTCGACGAGGGGCTCGAGTGCGGCGAGGTGCTGCGGCGCATCGCCAGCGCCCGCGGCGCCATGAACGGTCTCATGGCCGAGGTGCTCGAGGACCACATCCGCGAGCACACCTTCGGCGGCAAGTCCGCGGGGTCCGCCGGCAGCCGCGCGGCCGACGAGCTGATCGAGGTGGTGCGCAGCTACCTGCGATGAGCCAGGACCAGGTGCCATGACCGACGACCACGATCACGACCACGACCACGCCGCGGCGGTGGCCTGGCCGGAGCTGGCGCGCATCGCCTTCACCGCTCTCACCGCGGCGGCGGTGTGGTTTCGGCTCTGGGAGCCGTGGCCGCGCGCCAGCGTCATCGGCCTCCTCGGCATCGCCGTCGGCGGCTACCCGATCTTCAAGGAGGCCTGGGAGAACCTTGGAGCGCGGCGGATGACCATGGAGCTCTCGATGGCCCTCGCCCTGGTGGCGGCTCTCGTCGTCGGGGAGACCTTCACCGCCCTGGTGATCGCGGTCTTCGTGCTCGTCGCCGAGATCCTCGAAGGCCTCACCGTCGGCCGCGGCCGCCGGGCCATCCGCGAGCTGCTCGATTTCCTGCCGCGTACGGCCATGGTCCGCCGGGACGGCGCCGTGCGGGAGGTGGCGGCCACCGAGGTGCGCGCCGGCGACGCCGTGCTGGTCAACCCCGGGGCGCGGGTGCCGGTCGACGGCACCGTGACCGGCGGCCATTCGTGGGTCGATCAAGCGACGATCACCGGTGAATCGGCGCCGGCCGAGAAGGCCGCCGGCGCGACCGTCTACGCCGGCACGATCAACCAATCGGGGGCGCTCGAGGTGCGCGCCGAAAGGCTGGGACGCGACACCAGCTTCGGCAAGATCGTCGAGGCCGTGGAGCGCGCCGAGCGCTCGCGGGCGCCGGTGCAGAAGACCGCCGACCGCTATGCCGGCTACCTGGTCTATTTCGCGCTGGCCTGCGCCGCGCTGACGTTCCTGCTGACCAGGAACGTCCGTTCGACCATCTCGGTGATCATCGTCGCCGGCGCCTGCGGCATCGCCGCCGGCACGCCTCTCGCCGTGCTCGGCGCCATCGGCCGCGCCGCGCGCGAGGGGGCGATCGTCAAGGGAGGCCGCTATCTCGAGTCGTTGTGGGCGGTGGACGTCGTCGCCTTCGACAAGACCGGCACGCTCACCCTGGGATCTCCGACCGTGCTCGAGGTGGCGCCGGCGCCGGGCGTCGCCGCCGCGGACCTGCTCGCGGCAGCGGCGATCGCGGAGCGCCGCTCGGAGCATCCGCTCGGCAAGGCGATCGTTGCCGAGGCGGACCGCGCCGGGCTGCCGGCCACCGAACCGGAGTCCTTCGACTACCTGCCGGGGAAGGGCATCGTCGCCCGCACCCGCACCCGCCGGAGAGAGGAGGAGGAGATCGTCGCCGGGACCTCGGCCCTGCTGGCCACTCACGGCCTCGCCGTCCCCGCCCGCGGCGCCGCCCAGGCCGGCGGCCCGCGCGGCGCCGAGCGGCAGGTGGCCTCCGAGGTCCTGGTAGCGAGAGGCGGCCGCCTGCTCGGCGCCATCCGGGTGGGCGACGCCATCCGTCCCGAGGCAGCGGCGGCCGTCGGCGCGCTGCGGCAGATGGGCATCAGGACGATCCTGTTGACCGGCGACGGCGAGGCGATCGCCGCCGCGGTGGGCGCCGAGCTGGGCCTGGACGAGACGCGAGCCGCCCTGCTGCCGGAGGCGAAGATGGCGGCGGTGCGTGACATGGTCGACCGCGGCCGGCGCGTGGCGATGGTCGGCGACGGCGTCAACGACGCGCCCGCGCTCACCGCCGCGACCGTCGGCGTGGCGATGGGCTCGGGGACCGACGTGGCGCGCGAGAGCGCCGACGTCGTGCTGCTTGGCAACGACCTCGGGAAGTTCGTCGAGACCGTGCGCATCGCCCGGCGCTGCCGCGGCATCATCCGCTTCAACTTCGCCGGCACGCTGGGCGTGGACGCCCTGGGAGTCGCCCTCGCCGCCTTCGGCTACCTGAACCCCCTCCTCGCCGCCTTCATCCACGTGGCCTCCGAGCTGGCCTTCATCCTCAACTCGGCGCGTCTCCTTCCCGCCGTCTCGAAGGCAGCCGCGCCCGTAAGATCGCCGCTCGTGCAAGCAGAGCCGGTCTGAGGCCAGGCACCCCGACCCGCACCAGACCCCGCACCCCGTCCGCGGCACCTCGCCGGCATCGCGGCGGGTAGTCGGTTTCGTGGCGGGAGGGGGCCTCGTGGCGTTTGGCGTGAGCTTTCCGTCAATCGAGATAGGATGGCTCGCGACCGACGCCTCGGCGTGCTCCGATGGGCTCCAAGACCCTCCTTACCGTCGACGACCTGCTCAGGTTGCCTGAGCCCGACCTGCCCCACGAGCTGCGGCGCGGGGTCCTGCGGCTCGTGACGCCGGCCATCAGCGCCCACGGCGCCGTCAGCGCCCGCCTGCTGGGCGCGCTGGCCCAGCACGTCTACACCCACGATCTGGGAGCGCTGTTCACCGCCGAGGCCGGCTTCCTGCTCGAGCGCGATCCGGACACCCTCCTCTGCCCTGACGTCGCCTTCGTCTCCCGGGAGCGCCTCCCCGCCGGAGGGCTCGAGCCTCGTTTCCTGGAGCTCGCTCCGGACCTCGCCGTCGAGGTGCTCACCCCGAGCAGTCGCCCGGGCGAGGTGCGCACCAAGGTCGCCGACTACCTGAGGCTCGGGGTGCGAGCGGTCTGGGTCGTCGATCCGGCAAGGCGCACCGTCCGCATCCACTCCCGCCTGGCGCGAATGGCGCGCCGGACCAGCGCGGTGCTCCTCGCCGAGGACGACATGCTGGACGGCGGGGAAGTCGTGCCCGGCTTCCGCTGCCGGATCGCCGAGCTGTTCGCCGATCTGCGCCGGTGAGATCACGCCGCCTTCTATCCCCTCGCCGGGAGGCGTTACGACGCCAGCGGCACGGATGAACCTTTTCCCACGCCTCCGGGACTCACCACCGTAGTTGTTCCCGCGGTCCCGGTCCCAGTCCCAGTCCCATGTTGACGTCGTGGGTGAATTGCTCAATCATCGATGTCCCATGTCCTAACCCTACAAAGAAGGAGGAAGCTCATGTCGGCAGATCGTCCGCCCCGAGACCCTTCAGACCTGCCTCTTGACGGCCGTCGAGACGGCGAGGATCGGACCACGGCCGGCGGGGTCGATCGGCGCACCCTGTTCCGCCTCGGCGCCTTGGCGGGCGCCGGTGCTTCGATGGCGGGAGCCGGGATGTTGACCGGCTCCCCCGCCCGGGCCCAGGGCGCCGGAGACCCCGGCGGCGAAGCCACGCCCGAGGAGATCCAGGCCGCCGTCGCCGCGGCGCCCACGGAATTCAACGAGCTCACCATCGCCCAGCTGCAGGACATGATGTCGAAGCACCGGCTCAGCTCCACCGAGCTGGTGGAGTTTTACCTTTCACGCATTGAAGCCCTCGACGAACATGGCCCGAGGGTGAACTCCATCCTCGAGTTGAATCCCGACGCCATCAACATCGCCCTGGCGCTGGACAAGGAGCGCCACACCAAGGGCCCGCGCGGCCCGCTGCACGGCATCCCGGTGATCCTCAAGGACAACATCGACACCGCCGACAAGCTGCACACCACGGCGGGCTCCTTCGCCCTCCTCGGGCCGGCTCCTACCCAGGACGCCACGGTCGCCGCCCGGCTGCGCGCCGCCGGCGCCGTGATCCTCGGCAAGGCCGGCCTCAGCGAGTGGGCCAACTTCCGCTCCACCCACTCCTCGAGCGGCTGGAGCGGCCGCGGCGGCCAGGTCCACAACCCCTACTACCTCGACCGCAACCCCTGCGGCTCGAGCTCCGGCTCGGGTGCCTCGACCTCGTCCAACTTCACCACCTTCGCCCTGGGCACCGAGACCGACGGCTCGATCGTCTGCCCCGCCTCGATGAACGGCGTCGTCGGCATCAAGGTCACGCTCGGCCTCACCAGCCGCGCCGGCGTGGTGCCGATCTCCCACGACCAGGACGTCGTCGGGCCGCACGCCCGCACGGTGGCCGACGCCGCGACGGTGCTGGGAGCCCTGGTCGGGGTCGACCCGCGCGACCCGGCGACCGCCGCCAGCGCCGGCAACTTCCACACCGACTACACGCAGTTCTTGGATCCCAATGCGCTGAAGGGAGCCCGCCTAGGCGTCGCTCGCGCCACCTTCACCGGCTACAGCGACAAGACGGACGCGTCCTTCGAAGCGGCGCTCGAGATCCTGAAGTCGGCGGGCGCGACGCTCGTCGATCCGGCTGACCTGCCCAGCGCCGCGGACCTCTTCGCCGGCGTCGACGAGACGAACGTGCTGTTCTACAGCTTCCCCTTCGACATCGCGAAGTACCTCGCCACCCGGGTCGGCCTCTCGGTGCACAACCTGGCCGATCTCATCGCCTTCAACAACGCGCACGCCGACCAGGAGATGCCGTTCTTCGGCCAGGAGATCTTCCTCATCTGCGAGAACAGCGGCATCACCGCCGCCCAGTACGCGCAGTCGCAGATCAATGCCCACAACTTCGCCCGCGCCCAAGGCATCGACGCCGTGCTCCAGATGTTCAACGTCGACGCCATCGTGACGCCGACCGGCACCCCCGCTTTCACCACCGACCTCGTCCTCGGCGACCACTTCCAGGGCGCCGACTCCACGCCGGCAGCGGTGGCGGGC
>DATDGZ010000256.1:0-4240 GCA_036521795.1 Thermoanaerobaculia bacterium
TGCTTCCAGCCATCCAGGACGGGGATCTGCTGAATGTACTGGGACACCAGGACGGTGGTGAGGTCGGACTGGGTGGTGGACGCGAAGTTGGTCAGGTTGACGTCACCGGTGGCGGAGGCGCCGGCGGCGGCGGCTCCCGCCTGGTCGGTCAGCCAGGAGAACATCGCGGTGCCGATGCTCTTGGCGTCACCCAAGGTCCGCTTCTGCTTGGCCTTCTGCAGAGCGTCGAGGAAGTTCGGGATCAACAGGGCGGCGATGATCCCGATGATGGCGACGACGATCAGCAGCTCGATCAAGGTGAAGCCCCGCTGCCTGTTACGGAGACGGCGCAACATAGGAGTCCCTCCTGCCCCCTAGAGGGGGTTCATTCTGGGGCCGCGGCTTAGTCCGGGCGATAAAGCCAAGATAGAGCACGATCTGCGCCAACCTGGCTCTCATCGTAAGTCACACGATACAAAGGGATCTCGCGGAGAGCGATCCCCTTCGAGGTGCCAAGATTTAGCATTGCCCGGTTAAAAAAAACTGTCTCGTGAGACGATAGGTTCGCAAACCGTTCCCGTCGGCTAGACGGTGAAATCAGGCGAACGGTTACATCGCCGGCCTGGACGCTCAACCGACGAGGCCGCGCAACAGGTGCAGCACGCGATCGGCCACGAAGGCATCGCCGAGCTGGTTGACCGCGAAGACCTCCTGCTCGCGCTTCCATCCCCAGGTGTAGTCCACCCGCAGCTGGTCTGGCTGCTCCTCGATCAGGGCCAGCTCGAGCGCGCCCCGTTTCTGGGCGCCGAGCTGGATCTGGAGATCGAGGCGCGCGCGGCGCGGCGAGAGCTCGCGCAGGCGGGTGAAGTGCCCTTTGCGGTCGAGGTCCAGCATGCAGACCCGCAAGGTCGGCACCACGACCGAGCGCATCAGCTCCTCGAAGCGGTAGACATGGCGGTTCTTCTCGATGTGGCGCTCCCGCTCGTCGTAACGGTCGAGCTCCCGCCGGCTGTCGATCGTTCCCAGGAGGCGCTGAAGCTCCTGGCGTTTCTCGTCGTCCAAGCTGCCTCCCGATGGGCGCGCACGAGGGGACCGCCCATGCTTCGCGCAACCTCACCATTCTACCCCGGCCGAGTATCCCCGAGTGGTCGTGTCCAGGCGGTGGGTCCGCTCCTGCCTGTCCAGGACGCTGCCCGGCCGCGGCGCTGGTAGGATGGCGGCCAGAGGCAGCGGCCGGTCGGTCGGCTGCTCCGTGGAATTGGAGGCATGCGGTGATCGAGATCGTCGAGCGCGGAGCGGTGCGCGAGCTGCGGCTGGCGCGCCCGCCGGCCAACGCGCTGTCGCCGGAGCTGATGGCGGCATTGACCGCGGCGCTGGCGCAGGCCGCCGCGGAGGCGGCGGAGCCGGCGCCGGCATCGGCGCCCGCGGCCTCTGGGCGGGTGGCGGCGCTGGTGCTCTCGGGGGCGCCCGGGATGTTCTCGGCGGGCCTCGACCTGCCTTACCTGCTGACGCTCGACCGCGCCGGCATCCGCGTCATGTGGAACAACCTCTACGCGCTGCTGCGCACGCTGGCCGCCTCGCCGCTGCCGGTGGTGGCGGCGATCACCGGGCACAGCCCGGCGGGCGGAGCGGTGCTGGCGCTCCACTGCGACGCGCGGGTGATGGCGGACGGGGACTTCCGCATCGGCCTCAACGAGGTGCGGGTCGGGCTGCCGCTGCCGCCGGTGATCTTCGCCGCGATGCGCCGGCTGGTGGGGCCGCGCCAGGCGGAGCGGATGTGCGTCAGCGGGGCGCTGGTCTTGCCGGCGGAAGCGGCGCGCATCGGCCTGGTCGACGAGGTCGTGCCCGCGGACCAGGCGGTGGAGCGGGCGGCGGCCATCGCGGCCGAGCTGGCGGCGTTGCCGCGGGCGGCGATGGCGGAGACCCGCCGCCTCGCCCGCGCCGACCTGGTGGCGCTGTACGACGACGCCGCCGGCCAGGACGCCGGGACCGGCAGGGCCGCCGAGATCGAGAGCGTGCTCGACTCCTGGTTCAGCGTCGAGGCACAGACCACGATGCGTTCGCTGGTGGAGCGGTTGGCACGCAAGCGGGCCGGCGGCGGCTGAGCGGTAGTGTCCCCTCGTCCCCCTCGTCCCGGTCCAGGCTCGTTCCGGTCCAGGGTTGTGCTACCCTTCGGCGCCATGCTGGTTCCACGGCCCCGCCGCGCTGCCCTGCTGGTCTGCGTGCTGTTCCTGGCAGCCGAGCTCTTCGCCTTCGCGCCGCTGCTTCATGCTCACTGCAGCCTCTTGGCTGGGAGCGTCGGGAGCGTCGGGAGCGTCGGGAGCGCCGCCGGCACGGCGGCAGGCTCGAGCGGACCGCTGCGCGGCGCGGCGCCAGCGTCGCCGGCCCAGGATGAGTGCCCCGCCTGCCGGATTGCCAGCCTGGTCATGGTGGCGCAAGGGCGGCCGCCCCTGATCCTGCCGCTGCCGCGCCTCGCCGAGGCGGCCGGCGCCCCCACCGAGCGCCGCTGCTGGCTGACGCTCGACCGCGCCTGCGGCCGTGCCCCGCCGCGCTGCTAGCCGCGTCTCGTCCTCTCCCCGCACTCAGCAGAGCTTTCGGAGGGTCCGTGATCGGACTCAACAGTCTTACCCGTGGCGCCGTTCTCGGCGCCATGCTGCTGGCACTTCCCGGATGGGCGCAAGCCGCGGCCGCGGGTGCCACGGGCTCGCCACCGGACGCGGCGAGCGCTCGCGAGGTCCCGTCGACGCCGCCGGCGGCTCCCGACGCCCCGGCTCCGGCGCCCGCGGCGGCAGCCGCGGCGGGCTCGGCGCTGCACCTGTCGCGGCGCCAGGCGGTCGAGGAGGCGCTGTCCCACAACGCCGGCATCGTGGCCGCCGCGCAGCAGGTCGAGGAGGCGCGCGCACAGGCGGTGACGGCCGCGGCGTTCGCCGATCCCACGCTGAGCGCCGACACGATGGGCGAGACGCACCCGCTCGACGTGGGCACCGGCAACATCACCGACCTCTACGTAGGATTCACGGTGCCCTTCCCGGGCAAGCGGCGCCTGCGCCGGGAGGTGGCGGCCGCCAACGTCAGCGCTGCCGAATTCACCCTCGATCAGACGCGCCACCAGGTGGCATCGCAGGCGGCCCAGGACTATGACGCCCTGCTCGTCGCCCTTCGCCATCGCCAGGACCTCGAGCAGAGCAAGCAGTTCTCCGCGGAGTTCCTCGCCAAGACCCAGGCCCGCTACCTCGGCGGCACGGCGCCCAAGGTGGACGTGGTCAAGGCGAAGGTGGACCTGGCGCAGGCCGAGAACGATCTGATCGCCAACGAGCGCACCATCGACGCCGCCCGCGCCGCGCTCAATCGCATCTGCGGCCGCCTCGGCGGCGCGCCGGTCGAGGCCGCCGAGCCGCTGGCGGTGCCCGCGGCGCTGCCTGGCGTGGACAGCCTGGAGCGGCTCGCCGAGGCGTCGCGGCCCGAGCTGCGCAGCCTCGCGGCGCAGCGCCAGGGAGCCCGGAGCGCCACCCGGCTGGCCAGGGAGTTCTGGGCGCCGGACTTCAACCTCACCCTGGCCCGCAACGCCTTCGACGCGGGACCCACGACCTACACCACCACCCTGCTCATCGGCGTCCCGGTGTTCTTCTGGCAGCACGAGAAGGGCGAGGTCGCCAACGCCCGGCACCGCGAGCTGGAGCTGGCGGCCACCAGCAGCGACGAGCTTGCCCAGGTGAGCCTCGACGTGCGCAACGCCTACGCCACCGCCGCGACCGCCCTGCGCCAGGTGGTCTTCATCCGCGACGAGCTGCTGCCGGAGGCGCAGGAGGTCTACCGCGTCGCCGCGTACAGCTACGGACTGGGCGCCACCTCGGCGCTCGACTTCCTCGACGCCAAGCGCACCCTGGTGGACGCCCAGCGCCAGTACGTCGATGCCCTCGGCTCCGCCAACGACGCCCAGGCCGCCCTCGAGCTGGCGGTGGGAGCCCCACTTCCTCCGGCAAGCCCGGGAGGCCAGCCATGAAGCGAATCAGCACCCTCGCGCGCGTGCCCGCCGCGGGAGCCTTGCCGGCGCCGGCGCTAGCCCTCGCGCTGGCGCTGCTGGCAGGTTGCGGCAGCGCCGCCCCGGAGCCGCCGCCGGCGCCCAGCCCCCACGCCGGCGAGGTGCGCCTGACGCCGGAGCAGCGCCGCAACATCCGCACGGAACGGGTGGCCGTCCTTCCCTTCCGGCGCACGGTCGCGGCGACCGGCACGGTCGCCTTCGACCAGAACCGCTCCACCC
>DATDGZ010000257.1:0-15471 GCA_036521795.1 Thermoanaerobaculia bacterium
AGGCAATCAAGCTGATCCGCAAGGTCGAGATGTATCAGTGGCAGGAGAAGCAGAAGTCGGAGACGCGGAAGAAGCTCGGCGGTGGGACGGAAACGGTAACGACGTATACCTACGACAAGGCGTGGTTGCCGACTATCGCCAACTCGTCGTCTTTCAGAGAGCCGAACGGGCACCAGAACCCGGACAGCATGCCGATCCCGTCGGCGACGACCCTGGCTGACCCGGTTCACCTGGGGGCCTTCAAGTTGTCGCAAGAGCAGCTCGGCAAGCTCGACGAGACGGAGCCGCTCCGTGTCGACCAACCACCCACCGGTCCGCTGGCACAGGACTCGCGGTCCGCGCTCAAGCTGGCCGATAGCGGCTACTACCGCGGCGCCGATCCCACGGCGCCGCAAGTCGGCGACGTGCGCATCCACTTCGAGATCGTGAACCCAAAGACGGTGAGCACGGTCGGGGTGCAGACCGGCGACACCTTCGCCGCCTACCACGCCAGAGCCGGCGGTACGGTGCTGCTGGTCGATGCGGGCACTCACCAGGCGGCCGAGATGTTCAAGGCCGCGCAGAGCGCCAACCAGACGCTCACCTGGGTGTTGCGGGCGGTGGGCTGGCTCCTCATGTTCTTCGGCCTGCTGCTGATCTTCAAGCCGATCTCGACGCTCGGCGACGTGGTGCCACTCGTCGGCGGCATGCTCGGCGCGGGCCTCGGCCTGTTCTCGTTGCTGCTCGCGAGCGCACTGTCGCTGGTGGTGATCGCCATCGCCTGGGTGTATGCGCGCCCGCTGCTTGGCATCGGCCTCCTGGTCCTCGCCGGCGCCGCCCTCGCCCTGCTCATCGCCCGCGGCCGCAAGGGGCGCGGCTCCCTTGCCGGATCGGAGGCCCGATGATGAAGCGCTTGCCCCTCGTTCTGTCGACGCTCGCCGCGTCCGCGCTGGCTGCTTACGCTCCGCAGGCTGCCATCGCCTGGCAGGGAGCCACGCAGGCTGCGCCGGCGCCGCCGGCCAACAGCCACGCTGCGCCTCCCGCGCCGGCGGCGGCGCCCGTGCCGCCGGTCGCCGCCGCGCACCCTTACGAGGTGCAGTCGCCGAACGGGTCGCGCACCGACGATTACTACTGGCTGCGTGACGACCAGCGCAAGAACCCGGAGATGCTCGCCTACCTGGCGGGCGAGAACGCCTACACCGACGCGATGATGGCGCACACCAAGCCGGAGCAGGAGCTGCTCTTCCAGGAGCTGCTCGGGCGCGTCAAGCAGGACGATTCCACGGTCCCGGCGCGCAAGAACGGCTACTGGTATTACAAGCGGTTCGAGGAGGGCAAGGAATATCCGGTCTACGCGCGCCGGAAGGGTTCTCCCACCGCCCCCGAGCAGGTGATCCTCGACGGCAACGCGCTGGCGGCCGGCCACGGCTTCTTCCAGATCGCCGGCACGGAGGTGACGCGGGACGGCAGGCTCCTCGCCTACGGCGAGGACATCGTCGGCCGGCGTCAATACGTCCTCAAGGTCAAGAACCTGGAGACCGGCGAGACGCTCGCCGATGCCATCCCCGGCGTCTCGCCCTCCTTCGCCTGGGCCAACGACGGCCGCACGCTGCTCTACGTGGAGAACGACCCGGTCACCCTGCTCGGCTACCGGGTGCGCAAGCACCTGCTGGGCACCGATCCGAGGAGCGATCCGCAGGTGTACGAGGAGAAGGACCACTCGTTCTACCTCTCCGTGTCGAAGAGCCCGAGCGACCGCTTCCTGGTCATCGCGCTGGAGAGCACGGTGGCCACCGAGCGGTGGGTGGCGAGCGCCGACGATCCGCAGCTCGCCTTCCATGTCCTCCTGCCGCGCGAGCGGGACCACGAGTACTCGGCGGCGGATCTCGGCGACGACTGGGTCCTGCGCACCAACTGGCAGGCGCCGAACTTCCGCATCGTGCGCGTGCCGATGGCACGGATCGCCGACCGCGGTGCCTGGCGCGACGTCGTGCCGGCGCGGGCGGACGCGTTCGTCGAGAACTTCGTCCTGCTGAAGAACCATCTCGCGGTCGGCGAGCGCTCGAACGGGCTGCTCGAGATCCGCATCAAGCGCTGGAGTGACGGCAAGGAATCGCTGATCGCCGCCGACGAACCCACGTTCACCTTCGAGCTCGGCGACAACCCGGAGCAGGGCTCGGCGACGCTGCGCTACGTCTATACCTCGCTGACGACGCCGCGGTCGGATTACGATCTCGACCTCGCGACGGGGGCGAAGAAGCTCCTCAAGCGCGACGTCGTCCTCGGCGGCTTCGATCCGGCGAATTACGCCTCCGAGCTCGCCTGGGCGCCGGCCCGCGACGGCAAGCGGATCCCGGTCTCCATCGTCTATCGCAAGGGTTTTCGCCGCGGCTCCGGCGCGCCGCTGCTGCAGACCGGCTACGGGTCCTACGGCGCCTCGAGCGATCCCGTCTTCAACCCGAACGCGCTGTCGCTGCTCGACCGCGGGTTCGTCTTCGCGATCGCCCACATCCGCGGCGGCCAGGAGCTCGGCCGGGCCTGGTACGAGGATGGCAAGCTCTTGCACAAGCAGAACACCTTCAACGATTTCGTCGACGTCACGCGTTTCCTGGTGGCGCAGGGCTACGCCGCGAAGGACCGCGTCTTCGCGCTCGGCGGCAGCGCCGGCGGCCTGCTCATGGGCGCGGTCGTCGACCAGTGCCCGGAGTGCTATCGCGGGGTGCTCGCCCTGGTGCCTTTCGTCGACGTCGTGACGACCATGCTCGACGAGAGCATTCCCTTGACCACCAACGAGTTCGACGAGTGGGGCAATCCGAAGGAGAAGCCCTACTACGACTACATGCTCTCCTACTCGCCCTATGACAACGTCGAGCGCAAGGCCTATCCGGCGATGATGGTGACGACCGGCCTGTGGGACAGCCAGGTGCAGTACTACGAGCCGACGAAGTGGGTCGCCAAGCTGCGGGCCCGCAAGACGGACTCCAACCCGCTCTACTTCCACGTCAACATGGAGGCCGGCCACGGCGGCAAGTCGGGGCGCTTCCAGCGCCTCCACGAGACCGCGCTGTACGACGCCTTCCTGTTCGACCTGCTCGGCCGCGACCTCGCCGCGGAAGCGAAGCCCGGCAGCGCGCAGGGCGGATCGGTCCACTAATGCTCGCTGTTCTCGCCTCGAGGTTTGCGCATTGGCCGCCTTGGAATGGCGTCGTTGCCCGTCGCAGGGTCATGATCGCTCTGCCGGCTCTCGTCGCCGGCATGGCCGCGATGACCGCGATCTGGACGCCCCTCCGGGCGCAGCCGCGAGGCCGTGGCGGCAGCGGCGGGCGTGAGGGGAAGGGTGCGGCCAGCGCGCTGGCCGTGCTCGCGGCAGCCCCGGGCGGGCCGAAGGTCGAGGGAACCGTCCTGTTCTTTGCGCGCGGCGGCGGCGAGGTCCAGGTGGTGGCCGACGTCAGCGGCCTCGACAAGCCGGGCCTCTATGCCCTTCGCGTGCACGCGAAGGGCGAATGCGCAGCCGACCCGGCGGGAAAGCAGCCTTTCGCCTCCGCCGGCGGCGACTTCAATCCGACCGGCGCGGCGCACGCCTGCCCTGACGCCGCCAAGCATCACGCCGGCGACCTGGGCAACATCGAGGTCAAGGCGGATGGCACCGGCCACCTCGAGCTGACGACCGGCGCGCTGGCGCTCTCCGGCGCCAGCTCGGTGGTCGACAAGGCGGTGATCCTCCACGCCGGGAGCGACGACTGCACCACCCAGCCCGACGGCAACGCCGGCGCTCGCCTGGCCTGCGGCGTCGCGGAGTCGGTGGACACCAGTCCAGGCAGGCAGCCTCGGCGCCGAGGCCGAACGCCGCCCGGCTCCGGGTCTTCCACCGGTCTCCCTGGCGCGCGCTGACCCCCCGCGGGATACGAACGGCCCGCAGGCTCCAGGGTAGTTGCCCATCGGCCGTTGCCGACCCCGAGGTATGAAGGTGGGCGCAGTGCCCCCTTCCCCCCCGGAGCTTGGAGCTTGTTCACGGGTGAAGTAGTCTGTCCATGCATGGAAGGGAGGCGACCAGGTTGGTGGAGGCCCGCATGGAATCCGAGGGTGAGGCGGCGGCCGGTGCGAGCCGCATGCCCGGCGCCGGCGAAGGCGGCAAGACCTCGCTCCTGCCGGCGTTCGTAGAACGCTTCCTGCTCCAGATGGGGCGGTTCGTCCACATGCTGGGCCGCCTCTTCGCCTGGACGCCGCGGCCGCCCTACGACTGGCGGGAGCTGCTGCGCCAGATGGTCAAGGTGGGCGTCTCCTCGACCCCGGTGGTGCTGCTCACCGCGCTCTTCACCGGCATGGTCCTCGCCCTGCAGACCTTCACCGTGCTCAAGCGCTTCGCCGCCGAGAGCTACGTCGGCACGCTGGTGGCGCTGTCGATGGTGCGGGAGCTCTCCCCGGTGCTCACCAGCCTCATCGTGGCCGGCCGGGCCGGCTCGGCAATGGGCGCCGAGCTCGGCACCATGCGGGTCACCGAGCAGATCGACGCCCTCGAGGTGATGGCGACCGATCCCATCCATTACCTGGTCGTGCCGCGGGTCTGGGCCGCCGTCCTGACGATGCCGCTGCTGGTGGTGATGGCCGACGGCGTCGGCATCGCCGGCGGTTACTTCGTCTCGGTGGTGCTGATGGGCGCCAACCCGGTCAGCTATCTCAACACCTCGTTCCAGTACACCAACCTCAACGACCTCCTGTCCGGCCTGATCAAGGCGGCCGTCTTCGGCCTGCTGCTGGCGACCATCGGCTGCCAGCAGGGCTTCTACACCACCGGCGGCGCCGAGGGCGTCGGGCGTTCCACCACCGCGGCGGTGGTGCTCGCGAGCATCGCCATCCTGGCGGCGGACTTCTTCCTCACCAAGCTGCTCTTCTGAGATGGACGAGATGGACGCGCCCACCCCAGGCCCCGTTCCGGGCCCCGCCGAGCGGCCGGCGCACGCGGCGCCCGGGCCGCCTGACCGCCGAGGACCGGCAGCAACGCCTGAGTCCGGGAAGCCCAGGATCCAGCTGCGCGGCCTGGTCAAGTCGTTCGGCAGCAAGCGGGTGCTCGACGGCCTCGACCTCGAGGTCGAGGAAGGGGAGTCGATGGTGATCATCGGCGCCTCGGGCACCGGCAAGAGCGTCACGCTCAAGCACATCATCGGGCTGCTCAAGCCCGACGCCGGCTCGGTGGTGGTGGACGGCGTGGCCATCGAGCAGCTCGACGACCGCGCCATCACCGAGTTCCGGCGCCGCTTCGGCATGGCGTTCCAGGAAGGCGCCCTGTTCGATTCGATGAACGTCTTCGACAACGTGGCCTTCCCGCTGCGCCGCCTGTCGCGCAAGTCGCCCCGGGAGATCCGCCAGCGGGTCGACGAGTGCCTGGCGATGGTGCGCCTCGACGGCCTCGGCGCCAGGGACATCTCCGAGCTGTCCGGCGGCATGCGGCGCCGGGTCGGCTTCGCCCGCGCCATCGCCCACGAGCCGGAGATCCTGCTCTTCGACGAGCCGACCACCGGCCTCGACCCGGTGACCGCGGCGTTGATCGGCGAGGTCATCCGCGACATCGGCGAGCGCCTCGAGAGGACCATGGTGACGATCACCCACGACATGCACGTCGCCTTCCGCGTCGCCCATCGCATCGCCATGCTGGACCATGGCAAGATCATCGCGGAGGCGCCGCCGGAGGGGTTCAGGCAACTGTCCGACGCCCGGGTGCAGCAGTTCATCCACGGCGAGGCGGAGGGCCCGCTCACCGACCAGCCGGCCGGGGGGGGTGCGGGCAGCGGGGAGGCGGGCGGCTTCGGCCGCCGACCGTCGGCGAACCGATAATCGACGCTGGCTGCAAGCTTCCGGCAGCGCCGGGGAGCTCTCGGCGCTACGCGGGGCAGCCGCGGTGGAGATGCTATGGCGCAAATGATCAAGGTCGGAGTCTTCGCGACCGTCTGCCTGCTGATCCTGGCGGTCCTGGTCTGGAAGATCGAGGACATCAACCCCTTCCACAAGCAGGGCAAGCACCTCGGGGCGGTGTTCCCCACCGTCGCCGGCCTCGACGACAAGGCGGCGGTGCGCATGGCCGGCGTGCGCATCGGCCGCGTCGACGGCATCGGTCTCGCCGCCGACGGGCGCAGCGCCCAGCTGCGGCTGCTGATCGAGCAGCCGGTGCCGCTCACCCAGGGCGCCTCCGCCCGCATCGCGAACCTCGGCCTGCTCGGCGACAAGTACGTCGAGATCGTTCCCGGGCCGCCCGGCGCGCCGCCGCTGCCGGACAACGCGGTGCTGCGCGGCACGTCGCCGGTCAGCTTCGACGACGCCATGGCCAAGCTCGACACCATCGGCAGCTCGATCGAGAAGGCCACCGGCTCGCTCGGCGGCGGCAACCTGGGCGGCAACCTCAACAACCTGGTCGAGGACCTGCGGCTGACCAGCGCCGAGATCCGCGCCCTGGTGGCCGAGAACCGCGCCAACGTCGCCTCGACGGTGCGCAACTTCGACTCGCTGACCGCCACGCTCGCCCGCGAGCTGCCGCGCATCTCCGCCGACACGCAGCGCGCCCTCGACCAGGTGGCCGGCGTCATCGCCGAGAACCGCGGCGACGCCTCCGCCAGCATGAGCAACATCCGCGAGCTCACCAGCCACCTGCAGACCTCGGTCGACAACCTCAACAAGATCACCGGCGAGATCGCCAGCGGCCAGGGCACGGTCGGCAAGCTGGTGAACAGCGACGAGGCCTACAAGAGCGCCGTCTCGACCCTCGACAGCATCAAGTCCGGCGTCGAGAGCCTGAGCGGCACGATCGGCGCCATCCAGCGCTTCAAGATGGACCTCGACCTGCAGGGCTACCTGCTGGGGAAGCAGACGGGCACCTTCTCGCACTCGCATTCCGCGTTCGACGTCCTGATCGACCCCCAGGACAGCCAGCGCCTGTACCGGGTCGGCGTCGCCGTCACCCCGAACGGCACCTACCGCACGCGTATCGACCGCGTCACCTTCACCAACGAGCAGGGTCAGACCTCCACGACCACGACCACCGACCAGGTCACCGAGGACAAGCTGGGGTGGAACGCCCTGCTGGGCTTCCGCACCGCCCCCGAAAGCGGCCGCTGGGCCGACATCCGCTTCTGGGGCGGGCTGATCGAGAGCAAGGGCGGGGTGCAGGTGGAGTACCCTTGGAACGTCGGCCTGCAACGCCCGCTCTGGCTGTCCTTCGAGGCGTTCGACTTCAGCCGCCCGCTCAATCAGCGGGCCCACCTGCGGCTGACCGGCAAGTGGCAGCTTCACCCGAACCTCTACGTCATCGGCGGCTACGACGACCCGCTCGAGCAGCGCTCGCTGTTCCTCGGCGCCGGCATCCGCTGGAAGGACGATAACCTGAAGTACTTGTTGGGGTCCGCTTCGCGGTTCTGACGCGGGGTCGCCACACGCGGCGCCGCCGCGCCAAGGCCCCGCGTCAGAACCCGACGTACACCCGCTGGATTCGCGGGCCGAGGCGGGCGAGGAGCTCGTAGGGGATGGTGCCGGCCTGGGCAGCCACCTCCTCGGGGCGGAGCACGGCGCCGTGATGGACGCCGAAGAGCAGGGCTTCGCTGCCGGCGGCGGCATCCGGGGCCGCGGAGAGGTCCACCACCAGCGAGTCCATGGAGATGCGGCCGAGGATGGGCGCCGGGCGGCCGTCGACCAGCACCGCGCCGCGGTTCGACAGCGACCAGGGGATGCCGTCGTGATAGCCGAGCGGCAGCACCCCGGCTCGCAGGCGCTCGGCGGTGACGGTGTGGGTGCCGCCGTAGCCGACGCGGTCGCCGCGCGCCAGGGTGCGCACCTCGGCGATGCGGCTGAGCAGGGTGACCGCGAGCTGCAGCGGGATGGCGCTCGCGACGGCGGCGGAGGGGTAGAGGCCGAAGAGGCCGAGGCCCAGGCGCACCATGTCGTAGCGCGCCTCCGGGAAGCGTGCGGCGGCGGCGGTGGCCGCGGCGTGACAGAGCAGGCCGCCGAAGCCGGCGGCCGCGAGCTCGCCGCGCGCCTGGTCGAAGAGGGCGAGCTGGCGGCGGGTATCGCCGTCGGCGGCGGGATCTTCGGCGCTGGCGAGATGGGTCATCAGGCCGGTGACCCGCAGCGCGCCGGTGGCGCTCACCGCCCGCGCCAGGGGCAGCGCCTCGCCGGGGGCGACGCCGACGCGGTGCATGCCGGTGTCCACCTTGAGATGGACGGCGAGCCGGCGGCCCGGCGGCAGGGCGGCCCGCGCCGCGGCGGCGAGGGGCTCGACCAGGGCGAAGGAGTAGACCGCGGGCAGCAGCTCGAAGCGCGCCAGCTTCGCCGCCTCCTCGGGGGTCGGCAGGGTCACCAGGATGGGCAGTTGGATGCCTGCCCGCCGCAGCTCGACCCCCTCGTCGGCGGTCGAGACGCCGAGGTGATCGATGCCCGCCTCCGACAGCCACGAGGAGAGCCGCACCAGCTCGCTGCCGTAGGCCAGGGCCTTGACCATCGCCAGGATGCGGGTGCCTGGCCCACAGACGCGCTGGTAGCTGGCGATGTTGCCGGCGACGGCGCCGAGGTCGACGATCAGACGGTTGGGCGCCATCGCCTCCATCAGGTCGACGGCGGCGGCCGCGATGCCGCTGTGCCGGGGCCCCTTGAGCAGCAGCGTGTCGCCGGGAGCGAGCAGGGCGCGCAGCCGCCGCCGCACGGACTCGACGTCGGCAAGCACGGCAGCCTGGCCGCCCGGGTGCGCGGCGAGGTAGGCGTCGCGGGTGGCGGCGATCTCGCCGCCGCCGCCGCCGCCCTCCCGATCGATCAGCAGCAGGGCGTCGAAGCGGTATTCGCCGGCCAGGGCGCCGATCGCCGCGTACTCGGCGGCGGCGCCCGGCCCCAGCTCGCGCATGCCGCCGAAGACGAAGACCTTGCGGCCGCCGCCTGCCGCCAGCTCGGAGGTGGTGCGCAGGGCGGCGCGCACCGAGATCGGATCGGCGCTCACCAGGTCGTTGACCAGGACGACGCCGGCGGGCGAGCGCCAGACCTCGAGCCGGGTGGGCGGCGGCACGTAGTCGCGCAGGCTGTGGACGATCCGCTCCTCGGGCACTCCGAGGAGGTGGGCGGCGCCGACCGCCAGCAAGACGTCCTCGACGATCTCCGCCGAGCGGGTGCGCACCCGCAACCGGCGCACCGCGCCCGACGGGAAGCGCACCTCGAGCTCCTCGCCGCCGAAGGCGGCCCCAGGCCCTCCCGGAGGAGGACCGAGGTCGTCGAGCACCCGGTGCCCGATGAGGCGCGGCAGGGAGGGGTCGCCGGGGAACCCGACCCTTCGGCACGGGAGGTGGGCGGCCTCCTCGGCCACCATCGCATCGCCTTCGGGAAGCAGGAGCCAGCCGGGCTCCGCGCGCGCCTCGGCGGCCGTGGCGGCCGTGGCCGCCGCCGGGCTGCCGGTCATCGCCGCGAAGAGGGACAGCTTCTCGCGGGCGAGGTGCCGGCGGTCCGCGAACGCGGCGATGTGGGCCAGGCCGACGTTGGTCAGGATGCCGCAGTCGGGCGCCAGGATCTCGCGCAGCGCCGCCATCTCGCCAGGAGCGGAGATGCCGGCCTCGAAGACGGCAACGGCGGTGCCGGGCGCGGCGGCGAGCACCGCGAGCGGCACGCCGAGCTGACTGTTGAAGCTCCCCGGGCTGGCAGCGGCGGAGAAGGTGCCGAGCAGCTGCGCGTAGAGGGCGTCCTTGACGATGGTCTTGCCGTTGCTGCCGGTGATCGCCACGACCCGCCCGAGGTGCGCGCGGCGGTACCAGGCAGCCAGCCGCTGCAGGGCGGCCAGCGGCGAGTCGACGGCGATGGTCGCCAGGCCGGCCGGCGGCGTGTCCGCACGGACCAGCGCCGCCACCGCCCCGTTGGCGGCGGCCTGGCCGAGGAAATCGTGGCCGTCCGCCTGGCGGCCGTGCAGGGCGACGAACAGCGATCGCCGCGGCATGCGGCGCGAGTCGACGGCGACGGCCTCGACGATCGCGATAGTGCCGAGGGTTGGCGTCGCGCTGCCGGGCGCCGGCGCGGCGGCTCGGAGCTCGCCGCCGACGATGGCGGCCAGGCGGTCCAGGGGCAGCGGGATCATCGCGAGGATCGAGAGCGGCCGGCGGCGTGCCTCACGCGCTCAGAGGTCCGGCTCGCGGCCGGTCAGGCGGCGGAAGGCCTCGACGTAGCGGTCGCGGGTGCCGAGCACCACGTCGGGCGGCAGCTCGGGCGGCGGCGATTGGTGGTCCCATCCCGAGGCGTCCAGCCAGTTGCGCACGAACTGCTTGTCGAAGGAGGCGGGCTCCTCTCCCGGCCGCCAGTGGGCGACGTCCCAGTAGCGGGAGGAGTCGGGGGTGAGGGCTTCGTCGATGAGCAAAAGCCGATCCGTGAGCGTCGGCCGGTGACTCGCGCTGCCCGCGCCACCCTTGGTGCCTCGGCGACCCTCGCCGCCTCCGGCGGCTCCCTCGCCGCCGCCGGCTCCGGCTCCCGGGAGCAAACCGAACTCGAACTTCGTGTCGGCCAGGATCAGATCGCGCTCGGCCGCCCAGGAGGCTGCGCGCTCGTAGAGCGAGAGAGTAAGGTCGCGCAGGTGCTCAGGGAGCGCTGCCGCGGTTCCTCCCGCCGCCACCTCTTCCGGCGCCGAATCGGCCGCCGCCGCGGTCTCCGCCGCCATCATTCCCCTCGCGAAGGTCTCGTAGTCGACGTTCTCGTCGTGGCCCGTGGCGGCCTTCGTCGCGGGGGTGAAGATCGGCCGCGGCAGCCGGCTGGCCAGCGCGAGCCCCGGCGGCAGCTCGATGCCGCAGACGCGGCCGCTCTGGCGGTACTCGCGGTAGCCACTGCCGGCCAGGTAGCCGCGCGCCACGCATTCGAACGGCACCACCGCGGTCTTGCGGACCAGCACGGCGCGCCCGGCGAGCAGCGCCGCGTGCGGCCGGACGTCGGCGGGGAAGTCGGCGGGATCGGTGGCCAGCAGGTGGTTCGGCACGCTGTCGCCGAGGCGCCCGAACCAGAAGCTCGACAGCTGGGTGAGCACCTTGCCCTTGCCCGGGATGGCCGGGCGCAGCACGTGGTCGTAGGCCGAGAGACGGTCGGTCGCGACCAGCAGCAGGGTCTCGCCCAGGTCGTAGACGTCGCGCACCTTGCCGCGGCGGGGCGGCGGCAGACCCGCGAGATCGGTGGCCCAGACGGCTTCCTGCAAGGGGTGTCCTCCTGTTCTGCCAATCCCGCTAGTCTTGCGGCGCCAAGGACCGGGTCGACTCGCGGTCGGCGGCCGTCACCAGGCGCTCGCCGCGCAGCACGCGCAGCGACGCCGGGTCGAGGCTGGCGCCGTCCACGATCTCATACACCGGCAGCCGTTCGAGCCCCTTGAGGCGCGCGGTGCCGAGCTTGCGCAGACCCACCGGCAGGCGCTCGCCGCCGTCGTCGACGTGGAAGAGGACGTAGGAGCGGACGCCGTCGGTGCCGCGGTGCAGCGGGCTGGGGCCGATCTCGCGATCGAGGCGCGCGACGTAGGCGCCGGTCGCCACCAGGCCGTTGTTGAGCAGCGTGCCGTTGCGGTTGATGTAGGCGTAGAAGCGGCGGGACTCCTCGCGCTTGTCCACCACGTCGACGTCGCTCTCGGCCA
The DNA here is from genome assembly GCA_036521795.1 of Thermoanaerobaculia bacterium. Classification (GTDB taxonomy): domain Bacteria; phylum Acidobacteriota; class Thermoanaerobaculia; order Multivoradales; family UBA5704; genus JASLEW01. Next base: position 11,594 of record DATDGZ010000257.1, read on the forward strand.
GCGGCGCGAAGAAGCGGTGCACGGTGGCCTCGGGGTAGCCCTGGCTGATCAGCATGGTCTTGACCTCGTCGACCTCCTGGGTCGCCTTGCCGGTGACCAGGCGCGACAGCTCGACCATGCCGGGGCCGAAGAACTCGTAGCGTTCCCCCTCCTCGTTGCCGCCGCTGCCCATCGGGATCAGGCGGTAGGCGCCGAAGTTGAGAGCGATGCGCATGCCGCGGTCGAAAGCGAAGCCCTCGCGCACCGCCTGCTCGTAGTAGCGCTGCAGGTGGATGGCGCAGATCAGCAGGTTGAGCGCCTCGCGGCTCGAGTAGAAGGCGCCGTCCCCCAGGTACTTCTCGAGCTTGACGCGGCGCGCGCCGGCCAGGCGGTTGATCCGGCGCTGGAAGCGGAACATGGCGCGGAAGGCCTCGTCCTGGCTCTCGCTGGCGGAGCGCTGCAGGTAGGAGACGGTCTGCGAGAACTCGCTGATGTCGTAGATCAACCCGAAGCGCTCGACGCGCGGGTCGAGCACCCAGGGCGCCATGAAGTCGAGTGGCCGAGTGACCGGCGACAGGACGTGCGCTGTCCGGTGCGCCCCGCGGACCGCCAGCGCCTCGCGCGCCACCAGGCTGCCGTCGGCCTGGGGCTCGACGCGCAGCAGCGAGCGGCGCACGGCGTGGAAGAGCTCGAACTCCTTGAGCTTGATCAGCAGGCTCTCCCAGACCTGTACCAGGATCGGCGGCAGCAGGCGCACCGGGTTGTAGGCCTGGCGGGTGGCCAGGAAGGAGAGGTATCCCGGGCGGTTCAGCAGGTCGCGGGCGCCGTTCACCGGGTCGGCGGCGAGCAGCGTGGAGGTGATGGTGCGCAGCTCCGGATCGCACGCCAGCTGCTCCTGGTGCCAGCGGAACAGGTCGCCCAGGCGCTGGCGGATCTCGCGGCCGTCGATCTTCAGGTAGCCGTTGAAGTAGCTGCCCAGCTCCGCCAGGTCGGGGCTGATGTGGTCCTCGGTGAACACCAGCACGTTGTCGCGCATGCGGGTGAGCAGGCGCGGGAAGAGACCCTCCTCCGCCTCCTCCGTGGCGCCGGCGACCCTCTGCACCAGGTCGTAGGTGCAGGCGAGGACCCGGTCGAGCAGGCGGTCGCAGACCCGGTACTTGATGGCGTCGCCCAGGCGGCGCCCGATCTCGAGGTCCTCCCGCAGGACGCGTTTCGGCGTCTCCTTGAGCAGCCGGGCGACGTCGGTCGAGTGATGCAGCCAGAACACCGCCGGGTAGAGGCGGCCGTAGTTGGAGACGGTGGCGTTCTCCACCGCCTGGGTGAGCAGTGCGCGGTAACGCTCCCATGCAGTATTGTAAAGTTTACGGTCAAAGGTGTCCCGCCGCTGGATGGCGAGCTGCACCCCCTCCTCGCAGTGGATGTACTGGCGCAGCGCCGCGTGCAGCGCGAGCATGCCTTCCGAGAGCAACACCGGGAAGCCGCGCAGGGGGGTGGCGCCCTCGTCCTCGAGGAAGACCGGTTGCGGGACCGGCAGGGAGCGCTGCAGATCGGGCATCAGGCGCCCGATCTCCTCGGGGTCGCGGCGCAGGAAGTTGAAGGGTCCCGGCAGCAGCGGAAGGAGCGACGACGGGTTCATGCGCTGGCGCGGCAGCTCTGGCGTCGACAGGTTCGGAGGTGAATGACCACGTATAGCATACCGGCCCGTCGGCGGAAACCGTACCTGTTACACTCTGGCGCCGTTGCGGGTTGCGAGGAGACGAACCGATGATGGAGATCCCATCGCTCATGCTGGCCGACGGGGGCCGCGCCGATGCCGAGCTGCTGGCGGTCGGCTGCTTCCAGGGTGCCGCGCCCGAGCTCGAGGCGCTGCCCGAGGAAGTGCGGCGGGCGGCGCTCGGGATCGCCGCCCGGCCCGGGTGGAAAGGCCGCGAGGAGCAGGTCGGGCAGGCCGACGCCGGGGCGCCAGGCCAGGTCGTCGCGCTCTACGGCCTGGGAGCGGCGGGAGAGCTCAGCTTCGCCAAGCTGGTGCGTTGGCTGGGGCGCGTCGGCGAGGACGCCCGCACCGGCGGCGTGCGGCGGCTGGGAGTGGTGCTGCCGCGCCATGCCGAGACCACCGGCGCCGCGGCGGCGCGGATCTGCCGCGCCCTGGCGCTGTGCGGCTATCGCTTCGAGCGCTACCGCAGCGAGCCGGACAACGGGCGCCTCGAAGCGGTCGTGCTGGTGCCGCCGGCCGGCGCCGAGGCCGAGTATCGAGCCGAGCTCGAGACCGCCGCGAAGGTGGCGTCGGCCGTGGGCTATGCCCGCGACCTCGCCAACACGCCGGGCAACGAGGCGACGCCGCCGTGGATCGAGGAGCGCGCGCGCGAGCTGGCCGCGAGCCATGGCCTGGCGCTCACGGTGCTCGACACGGCGGAGCTGGCGCGGCGCGGCATGGGCGGCCTGCTGGCGGTGGGCGCCGGCTCGGAGCATCCGCCGCGGCTGTTGCGCCTGTCTCTGGGCACTCCGGGCACTCCGGGCGCTCCCGCCGAGAGCGGCGCCGGCCGTGGCGGCGGCCGCCCGCCGCGGCCGGCCGTGGCGCTGGTCGGCAAGGGGGTGACCTTCGATTCCGGCGGCATCTCGATCAAGCCCGCCGCCGACATGGAGCAGATGAAGTTCGACAAGTCCGGCGCCTGCGCCGTGCTGGGGGCGATGCGCGCGGCGGCGGAGCTCGAGCTGGACCTCGGCCTGCGCGCCTACCTGCCGGTGGCGGAGAACATGCTGAGCGGCGGCGCCTATCGGCCCGGCGACATCGTGCGCTGCTACAACGGCAAGACGGTCGAGATCACCAACACCGACGCGGAGGGGCGGATGATACTGGCCGATGCCCTGGCCTGGGCGGTCGAGGAGGGCAGCGACGCGCTGGTCGAGCTGTCGACGCTGACCGGCGCCTGCGTCGTGGCTCTCGGCCACCAGGCGGCCGGGCTGTTCACGCCGGACGACGGGCTGGCCGCGGAGCTCGACGCCGCCGCCGCCGGCAGCGGCGAGCGGCTGTGGCGCCTGCCGTTGCTGCCGGAGTTCCTGGACGACATGAAGTCGCTGCACGCCGACCTGCGCAACTCGGCCGGCCGGTGGGGCGGGGCGAGCACGGCGGCGGCCTTCCTGTCGCAGTTCGTGGGCGGCCTGCGGCGCTGGGCGCACCTGGACATCGCCGGGATGGCCTACGCCCGCTCCGAGGACGGCCGGGGCACCGCCGCCACCGGCTTCGGAGTGGCGCTGCTGGTCGACTGGCTGCGCCGGCAGGCCGGCTGAAGCGGCGTGGCCGGCGGTGGACCACAGGCGCAACCGATCCGCGCCAGCCGCCGTCTAGCCGTAAGAACGAGACTCCGGGGTGCGGGGGAGATCCGATCGACGCTTTGAGTAGGCCTCGAGAGCCGCATCGCAGCGCCGCCTCCGCCGCCCATCTGCCGCTGCTCGCGATCGAGGGGCTCGAAGTCACGTTCCCGCGCGGACGCGAGGGCCGGGAGAGCGAGGAGCGGGTGGCGGTCGTCCGCGGGGCGTCGCTGACCGTCGGGCGCGGCGAATGCGTCGGCCTGGTCGGGGAGTCGGGGTCGGGCAAGAGCCTGCTGGCGCTCGCGGTGCTGCGCCTGGTGCCGCCGCCCGGACGGGTGCGGGGGCGCGTGCTGCTGGATGGCAACGGCCATGACCAGGCGGCCGACCTGCTGGCGATTCCCGAGGCGGCGATGCGGCAGGTGCGGGGGGCGCGCATCGGGATCGTCTTCCAGGAGCCGATGACGGCGCTCAACCCCTTCTACACCATCGGTTTCCAGATCGCCGAGGCGGTCGCCGCGCACCCCGGCCGCCCCGACGGCGGCAGCGGCCGCCGCCTTCGCGGCCGGGCTCTCCGGCGCGCGGCGCGGGCG
>DATDGZ010000258.1:0-26429 GCA_036521795.1 Thermoanaerobaculia bacterium
ATCCTCGAGCGGCTCGCGCGCGACGGCGAGCCCGACCTGGCGGCGGCGGCGGCCGGCAGCGACTGACGGCGGCGGCCGGCGTCGGCCGCTGCACGCGCGAGCGCAAGGCGATGCCCGGAATGCCGGCTGGCGATGAGCGACGGAGCCTCTCCCCCAGGCCGCGCGGCCGCTATGCGCCGTCGCCGACCGGGCCGGTCCATGTCGGCAACGCGCGGTCGGCGCTGGCGGCGTGGCTGTCGGTGCGGCGGCGCGGCGGCACCTTCGTCTGGCGCGAGGAGGACCTCGATCCGCCGCGGGTGATCCCGGGCATGGCCGCGGAGCAGCGCGCGGATCTGGCCTGGCTCGGCCTCGACTGGGACGAGGGTCCGGACGCCGGCGGACCGTACGGACCGTACCGCCAATCGCAGCGCTCGCCGCTGTACGAGGCGGCGCTGGCCGAGCTGGTGGCCGCGGGACGGCTGTTCCCCTGCCGGCGCTCGCGCCGCGACCTGGCGGCGCTGGCCTCGGCGCCGCACGGCCCCGACGGCCTGCCGCCGTACCCGGCTGCCTGGCGGCCGCGGCGGCTGGCGGCGGATTGGTTCGCGGCGCTCGCCCGCGCGCCGCGGCCGGACGCGGCGCTGCGCTTCCGCGCCGGCGCGCGGGAGGTCCGCTTCGCCGACCGCGTGCAGGGCGCGCAGCGCGAGCGCGTCGACCTGACGGCCGGCGATTTCGTGCTCAAGCGCCGGGACGGCCTCTACGCCTACCAGCTGGCGGTGGTGGTCGACGACCTGCGGATGGAGATCGACGAAGTGGTGCGCGGCGCCGACCTGCTGGCCTCGACGGCGCGGCAGGTGCAGCTGCTCGCGGCGCTGGGGGGGCGGCGGCCGGCCTATGCCCACGTGCCGCTGGTGCTCGGCGCGGGCGGCGAGAAGCTCTCGAAGCGCGACCCGGCGCTGACCCTGGGCGGGCTGCGTGCGGCTGGCGCGGCGCCGGCGCAGGTTACCGGCTATCTCGCCTGGAGCCTGGGCCTGCTCGACGCGCCGCGCGCCTGCTCGCCGGCCGACCTGGTCGCGGGCTTCGAGTGGCGGCGCATCGGCCGCGGCGACTTCGTGCTGCCCGCGGACGTCACGGCACGGGTGCTGGCCGTGCGCTGACCGAGGGATCGTCGGCCCTGCCGCCCCTGCCGAGGTCGCGCTTGACAGCACCTTTATGATGTAGCAGCATAGCGTCAATGCGCTTCGGCACTTCTGCGGGCGAGCGTGGTTGGCGCCTGTGCCGTCCTTGGCGGGCTTGGCGCCTGCGCCGTCCCTGGCGAAGGGCTTGGCGGCAGCGGCGCCCCTGGCGACAGCGCAAGCCGTGAGCCGTCGCGCCCCCCCGCGACTCTCGCGGGACCCTGGTGGCCTGTCCGCGAGAAATTAGTCGTCGTCCTCGGAGCCGTCGTGGGAGCTGGCCGCGATGGCATCGACCTCGATCTCCACGCGCATGTCGGGTGAGATCAAGCGGCTCACCTCGACCATGGTGCAGGCCGGCAGGATGTCGCGGAAGACCTCGCCGTGGGCGCGGCCGATGGCTTCGAAGTCGTGCTCGATGTCGGTGACGAAGAGACGCGTGCGCACCACGTCCGCGAGGTGGGCGCCCGCCCGTTCCAGCGCCGCGGCCACGATGCCCAGGATCGCCACCGTCTGCGCGTAGGCGTTGCCGGGGGCGACGACGGCGCCGCTGGCGTCGACGGCGGTGGTGCCGGCGACGTGGATGTAGGGCCCGACCCGCACCGCCCGCGAGTAACCGACGATCGGCTCCCAGGGCGCCCCGCTCGAGATGTTGCGACGCTTCATGGGCTCCTCCTCTCGGCGCCGTGATGATCCCGGCGATGGGATCTCGAACGAACCATCGCGGACATAGTGGCCCGCTCGGTTGACTCGTATGCTAATCGCGCCGTCCATCCGCGTTCCTGGCAAGGCGTCGCCGACGCAGGCATCGTCGAACCTATGTCGAGGAGGCGCAACGCAGCCAGGGACGCGGAGGGCAAGCGAGTAGCATACGAGCTCACCGAGCGCGACACTAGCACCAGTACGCACCGGAGGCGGGTTCCGGCGACCCGAATCACAGCGCGGTGCGAGGCCCCATGGTAAAATCCGCCGCCACCCCGAGACGATCGCCACGATCGAGACGATCGCCACGATCGCCACGATCGGCAGGATCGGCAGGTCTAACCAGAAACGGAACGACGGATGAAACGGAGAGCAGGCTATCCGCCGGATGCGGAAGCGCCCGGTCCGGGCCAGGAGTCGGTCTGGGACTACCCGCGGCCGCCGCGCCTCGAGGCGAGCTCGCGCCTGGTCGAGGTCCGCTTCGGCGGGGTACTGCTGGCCGCGAGCCGGCGCGCCATGCGGGTGCTGGAGACCAGCCATCCACCGGTCTACTACGTGCCTCCCGAGGACGTCCGCATGGAATACCTGCTGCCTTCCGATCGCCAGAGCTGGTGCGAGTGGAAGGGCTTGGCGAGCTACTACCACCTGGAGGCGCCGGCAGCGGCCGCGGCAGCGGCGGCAGGTGCGGCAGTTGCGGCAGGGGGAGGTGCAGCAGGAGCGAGCGTCCGCCGCCGCGCCGAGAACGGCGCCTGGTACTACCCCGATCCCACGGTCCCCTATAAAGAGATCCGTAACTACATCGCTTTCTATCCGCACGCGGTGGATGCCTGCTACGTCGACGGCGAGCAGGTCCAGGCCCAGCCCGGCGACTTCTACGGCGGCTGGATCACCCGCGACGTCGTGGGGCCCTTCAAGGGCGGCCCCGGCACCTCCCACTGGTAGGCAGGGAGTCCGCCTCCGGCAGGCTCAGCGCTCGGTGCGGGCGAGACGGATACCGGTGAACTGGAAGCGGGTGTCGGGGGGCCAGAAGTTGCGATAGCTGGGGCGGATGTGATCGGCGGGGGTGGCGCAGGAGCCGCCGCGCAGGACGCGCTGGTTGTCCATGAACTTGCCGTTGTACTCCATCAAGGCGCCGGCGAAGGGCTGGTAGCCGGGGTAGGGCTCGTAGTGGTTCGTGGTCCACTCCCAGAGATCCCCGCCCATCTGGGCCAGCGGCCCGCCGGCGCTCACCCCGCTCTGGCCATGGCCGTTGGCGGCGCGCGGGTGGAGGACCCGGGGATCGAGGAAGTTGGCGGCTTGCCCCGGGAATCCGGACATCCGCGCGGCGTGCTCCCATTCACGCTCCGTGGGCAGGCGGGTGCCGGCCCGCTCGCCGCCGCGGCCGGCCTGCCACCGGGCGAAGGCGTCGGCTTCGTAGAAGCTGACGTGGGCTACCGGCTCGTCGAGGTCCACCTCGCGCAGGCCGGCGAGGGTCCACTGGCGCCAGCGGCCGCCCACCGCGTCGCGCTCCCAGTAGAGCGGGGCCGACCAGCCGTCATCCCTGGCCCGCGCCCAGCCGTTGGAGAGCCAGAGGAGCGGATCGGCATAGCCGCCGGCGTCGACGAACTCGAGATACTCGCCGTTGGTCACCAGGCGGTCGGCGAGGGCATAGGCGTCGAGCCAGGCCCTGTGCACCGGCATCTCGTTGTCCCAGCACCAGCCCCCCTCGAGATTGCCGAACTCGTGCAGGCCGGAGGTGAAGGGGACGAAGCGCAGCGGGGCGGGGGCGGACGGCGGCGCGCTTTGAGACGCCGCGCCGGCAAGATAGGGCTCGCGCAGCTCCGGGACGTTGGCGCCGAGGATGTGCTTGATCTCGGTCACCAGCAGCTCCTGGTGCTGCTGCTCGTGCTGGATGCCGGTGAAGACGAGGAAGCGCAGGCGCGGCAGGTCGTCCTCGGAGGCCTCGCGGAGGAGCGATTCGAGGCGCTCGTCGACGGTGGAGCGGAAGTGGAAGACCTCGTCGGTGGTGGGCCGCGTGACCAGGCCGCGGTGATCGCGGGCCAGGCGCGGGCCGAGCGACTCGTAGTAGGAATTCAGCGCATACTCGAGGCGGGCGTCGTCGGCGCGGTAGCGCCCGAACGGCTCGAGGACGTTCTTGGCGAAGAACCAGGAGGTGTGGCCGAGGTTCCACCAGGGCGGGCTGACATCCGGCATCGACTGGCTGCGGAAGTCCTCGGCCTTCAGCGGCCGGCAGAGCTCGACGGTGAGCGCGCGGGTGGCGCGGTACCTGGCCAGCAGGGTCTGGCGGTCCATCGGATCCTCTTCCACGGCGCCGATTCTACCCCCTGCGCCTCGGGCATAGAATGGAACCGGGCGCTCGGGGAGGAGGAGAGCGATGGCGCGCGCGATCTGGAATGGCAGCGTGATTGCCGAGAGCGACACCTACGAGGTCGTCGAGGGCAACGTCTACTTTCCTCCCGGCGCGGTGCGGCGCGAGCTCCTGCGGCCGAGCGCGACCACCACCGTCTGCGGCTGGAAGGGCACCGCCAGCTACTACGACCTGGTGGTCGACGGCCAGGAGAACCGGGACGGCGCCTGGTTCTATGCCGCGCCCAAGGCGGCGGCGGCCCGGATCAAGGACCACGTGGCGTTCTGGCACGGGGTCACGGTGGAGAGGTAGCTGCGGGAGCTGCGGGCCTGCGCCTGGCCCGCGCCGCGCCAGTGGGGTAGGCTGCGCGGCAGCGGGTCCTCCCGGTATGCCGACGCCCGATCGCCTGGGCGCCTTCTCCCGGGCCAGGAGGAGATGCTCGATGACCGCGATGACCGCCTCATGGAGCCGGTTCCGGGTGCCTGGCATCCGGTTGATCTCGATCCTGGCGGTCGCGGCCGGCATGGCGGCGCCGGGAGCGGGCGCCCCGGCCACCCCGGCTGCGACGGGCGCCGCCGGCGCCGATGCCTCGGCGGCGGCATCGCCGGGCGATCGCAAGAGCGCCGCCCGTCCGGTAGACCTCAACGGTGCGAGCGAGAAGCAGCTCGCCTCGCTGCCGGGGGTCGGGCCGGCGACGGCCAGGAAGATCATCGCCGGCCGGCCGTACGGCAGCGTCGAGGAGCTGGCCCGCGCCGGCGTGCTGGCGAAGACCATCCGTGCCATCGCGCCGCTGGTGACCGTCGCCGGCCAGGGCACCCAGCCGGCGGCCGGGGGCGGCCCGCCGATCCGTGGCGCCGCGGGCCCGGGGACCGCCCGCTCGTCGCGGCAGCTCGCGGCGCTCGGCGCACCGCCGCCGAAGCCGAAGGTGAATCTCAACGTCGCCAGTGAGAAGGAGCTCGAGACGCTGCCGGGCATCGGACCGGTCGCGGCCCTTGAGATCATCGCCGACCGCCCCTACGCCATGGTCGAAGACCTGGCGCGCACGGGCCTGGCGCCCGAGGTGATCGCCAAGCTGGCGCCCTTCGCGACCGCCGGGCAGGGTCCGGTGCCGCCGAAGCCGCCGAAGCCGCCGAAGTAGAACGCCCGCCGAGGAGGAGCGATGGGATTCTGGGACGAGGTGGTGAGGGTGACGGACGCCGCCGCGGGTGGGACGGGGAATGTGCCGGCGGCGGTCGCGCCCGCGATGAGCGCCTCGCTGGTCCGGGAGGCCGTCGCGATGCTCGCGGACGGCGGCGCCGACGGTCTCGCGGGACTGGTGCAGCGGTTCGAGCGCCAGGGCCTGGGCCAGGTGATCGGCTCGTGGCTGGGGCCGGGCGAGAACCTGCCGATCTCCGGCCCGCAGCTGCGGGCGGTGCTGGGCGAGCCGCGCCTCGCCCAGGCGGCCCAGCGGCTGGCGCTGCCGCCGGCGGCCGCCGCTTCGGCGCTCGCCGCGGTCCTGCCGGCGGTCGTGGACCGCCTGTCGCCGCAGGGCACGCTCGAGCCGCAGCTGCTGCGGCAAGGGCTCGACTGGATGGCAGGCGGCCCGGCCGCGGGAACGCCGGCCTGACCGATCGCATCCGGGAGCAGTCAAGCCGACAGCGTGTAGAAGGCGCCGAGGATGGCGCCGTACAGCAGGTGGGCGAGGATCGTGGCGGCCGGGGTGTGGCGGCCGTAGTTGAGCGCCAGGAAGCCGGGCGGCTCGAGCTGGCTGGTCGGGTTCGGGCCGTAGTCCTCGCTCGCCATGCGCCGGTGGACGTAGGGGAGCAGCGGCATCACCACTGCCAGGATGAAGAGCGCTTGCGCCAGGCCGAGGATGGCGCCCAGCCACCATGTGGCGCGGTGCAGGCTCTCGAACACGAGGGCGTAGAGGACCGCGAACAGCCAGCCGTTGGCCATGTGCAAGGCGAAGCCGTAGAGATTGGCGCGCCGGCGGTCGGCGGTGAGGGCGGCGCCCAGGATCAACGGCATCGAGATGCGCGACAGGCCGAGCCCCTGGCTCGCGGCGAGGCAGGTGGTGAGCACCGCCGTGGCGCAGAAGCCCCACAGCAAGATGCTGCCGAGGTTCAGAGGCGCACTCCCTTGGCGCCGGCGGCCGGGGCGTTGGGGCGTCGCGCGCGACCGGTGGCCGCGGTGATGGCCAGCGCGGCCGAGATGAGGCCGACGTGGGTGAAGGCCTGCGGGAAGTTGCCGAGGGCCGCCCCGGTCTGCGGATCGATCTCTTCCGCGAAGAGGCCGAGGTCGTTGGCGTAGGCGAGAACGCGCTCGAACTGGGCCAAGGCCTCCTCGACGCGGCCGGCGAGGGCCAGGAGCTCGGCCAGCCAGAAGCTGCAGATGCCGAAGGCGGCTTCACCGCCGGGGATGCCGTCGGCGCCGGGAGGGTAGCGATAGAGCAGGCCGTTGCGCTCGAGGCGGCCGCGCACCGCCGCGAGCGTCGCGGCCAGGCGCGGCGAATGCGCCGGATCGTCCCAGCCGCGAAGGCCGAGCAGGAGCAGGCTGGCGTCGACCTCGTCGCCGCCGAACACGTCGACGTAGGTGCCGAGCCGCTGGTTGAAGCCCTCGGTCTCGACGGCGTGCCGCAACGCCTCGCGGTCGCGGCAGAAGGCGCTCGCCTCGGCGGCGGACAGCGCGATCGCGCCGCGGTCGTGCAGGAGCAGCAGCTTGTCGAGGGCCACCCAGCACATGGCCTTGGAGTAGGTGTGATGGCGGCGGCCGGACCGCTTCTCCCAGATCCCATCGTCGGGCTCGCGCCAGAGGGCGCGGACGGTCTCGCCGAGCTGCCGCAGCAGCCGCCCCTCCGAGGCGTCGAGCGTGCCGCCGCGTTCGACGTACTCGAAGGCCGCCTGGGCGACCTCGCCGAAGATGTCGAGCTGCAGTTGCTCGACCGCGCCGTTGCCGACCCGCACCGGGCGCGAGCCGGCGTACCCTTCGAGCCAGGGGAGCGGCCGCTCCGGCAGCCTCACCTCGCCGTGGACGTCGTAGACGACGTTGAGGATGCGCAGGCGCGGCGTCCAGCGGTGGCCGGCGGGGGCCGCGGTGCGCATGCGGGTGGCGTAGAGCAACCAGGAGAAGAACGCCTGGCCTTCCTCGCGGAAACCGAGGTCGAAAAAGGCGGTCAGCGTCCAGGAGGCGTCGCGCAGCCAGCAGTAGCGGTAGTCCCAGTTGCGGCTGCCGCCGATCGCCTCCGGCAGGGAGGTGGTGGGCGCGGCGATCACCGCGCCGGACGGGGAGTAGGTGAGGAGCTTGAGGGTCAGCAGGCTGCGTACGACCGCCTCCGGATGGGGACCGAGGTAGACGCAGGCGGCAACCCACTGTTCCCACCAGCGCACCGAGCGCTCCATGCGGCGGGCGGCGGCGTCGCCCAGCGGCACGAAGACCCCGGGCTCCGCGGTCGCCGAGGCGAGCGACAGGAAGCGGCGGTCGCCGGCCCTGAGGGTCTCGCGGCCGTAGACCCCCTGGCGTCCGGGCAGCCCGGGAAGGGGGGATTGCCCGGGGTGCCCGGGATGCCCGGAGGGACCGGCGCCGGCGGCGACCGGCACCTCGCTCCGCAGCATGAGCAGCTGGTTGCCGTGCTCCCAGGTCACGCCGAGCGCGCGGCGGTCCCTGGGGGCGGGCGCGGTGCCGGCGACGCCCCATTCAGGACGTGGATCGCAGCCCACTTCGACCTCGACCTCGCCGGCCACGCATTCGAGGCAGCGCAGCAGCTCGTGCTCGGGCAGCAGCTCGCCGCGGCGTTCGGCCTCGCCGGCGACGCTCATCGCGTCGGTCAGCCGGAGGACGCCGGCGGCGGTCTCGAAAGTGGTCTCGAGGACGTTGGTGCGGTCGAGGTAGCGGCGCCGTACCCGGAGCTCTCCGACCGGCCGAGCGAAGAAGCGGCCGCCGCGCCGCGCGTCGAGCAGCGCCGCGAAGACCGCAGGGGAGTCGAACCGCGGCAGGCAGAGGAAATCCACCGATCCCCAGCGCGACACCAGCGCGGCGGTGCGGCAGTCGCCGATCAGGGCATAGTCGCAAATCGGCGCATAGGCCGGGATGAGATCGGATGGCATGGGCCAAGTCGCAGGCAGCAGGCGCTCCCGGATTCCTGGTTCCTGGCGGGAGCCGAGTGCAAGCGGCGCGCCACTCGCGCCCACCAGCCGCGCGCCGCGGGATCCCGGTGAGGGGTCCGGGCGGCAGGGTCCGCTACTTGTTGAACGCTTTGAGTGCCGGTTCGAGCCACGAATAGAGGAAGCGGTTGAGCTCGGGGAACTGCGACGCGAGGAAGGTGAGCAGCGGCAGTGCGACGAACGAGCCGGTCTTGAGCCAGAAGTCGCTCCCGAGCTCGCCCGGGTTGGTATTGGTGATGTGGCTCAACGTGGTGTTGCGATGCACCTGCGCATAGACGACCGTCACCACGGCGATGAGGTAGAACAGCAGGATCGCCAGCACCGCGACGATCGTGGCCCGCGGTTGGAACGGATAGGAGGTCATGGCCAGCACGACCAGGATGTACGTGCCGGCGATCGCCACCATCAGCGTGCGCATCCGCTCGAGCACCACCACCAGGAAGCTGACGTAGAGCAGGCAGACGAAGCGCTCGCACGCGCGCACGCTCAATTCGTCGTCGTCCTCGCGTGGCCGCCGGCGGCGCGGCGTCTCGTCCTCCTTCTCCCAGTGCTGCGCCAGGTAGTCGAGGGCGCGGCCCGCCGCGTGCGCAGTGGCCTCCTGGATGGAGCCGACGGACTCGACCAGGCGTATTTCCAACTTGCGTCGCTTGCGCCAATCGGTCCAGAAGGGACGCGGCAGACGCCGGATGGCTTCCAAGGCCTTGAAGATCGCCTCGCGGTCCTGGTCGCGCGCGGGTCTGAGGGTATGATCGAACACCCCGCGCTGCGTGTTCTCAGCGATCTCACGGGCCTCGCGGACCCGCGCCCCGATTCGCTGCGCCTCCGCCGAGCTGGCAAGACCCAAGCGCCACAAGGGCTTCCAGGAGAACCCCGTGAGCTTTTGGAAGCCGCGGCGCAGGGGCAGCGAGTCGAGCATGGTCAGCAGCCGGCGGGTCTTGAGCCAGATCCTCCACAGGCGAGCGGTCGAGCCGCAGATCAACGCCAGGGCAGGCAGCAAGAGCAGGTACCACAGGACCCCGCCGAAGAACGGATGCTCCAGCGTCATCAGGGGCTCGGAGAGCCGCAGCATGATGGGAAGCGCGAGACAGGCCGTGAAGGGTGCGAGATAAGGAAAAGTGAAGAGATGCTCGGGCTGGAGGAGGCGCCGCAACTCGGCGACCATGTAAGTGTCTTCTGCCGACGCGCGCTCGGTATCGCTGACTTCGTCGCGGCAGCCGCGGTGACTCCGCGCGGCCGTCTCCGCGATGAATCCGACGCGCTTGCGATGGACCTCCATCGGCAGCCGGGGACGCCGCGCATCGAGCAGCAGGTAGCCCGCCGACACCTGCAGCACCCACCACAGCACGGCCGCGAGCAGCAGCAGCATCGGCAGGACCGGCGAGACGCCGGAGGTGAGCTGTATCGAGCGCAGCATGGCATGGCGCCAGGCTCCGGTCGGCGAGTCGGCGACCAACCGCAGCCACAGCCAGCCGGCGATCGCGAGCAGGACGACGAGGGCGAACCAGGGCAGCCGCCCGCGCGATCGCGCCGCGGTGCCGCTGGCCGCCTGGTCGCGCCGGCGCTCCAGCCATGAGCATGCGAAGGCAAGGACGGCCGACAGGATGGCCCGCGGGCCCCGGCCGCCGCGAGCCCCGGTCCCCTGTTGTCGCGGGGGCGTGCCGGCGGCCCGCAGCCAGCGGTGGTCGAGCGTGTCCGCCAGCGAGACCACGAGCAGGGCGGCGAGCGCGGCGTACAGGATGGCCGGCAAGCCCCAGCCGGGATCGATCCGCCAGAGACCATTCCCGCCTACGAAAGGAAAGAGCAGGATCAAGAAGATCGCCGTGAACACCGCCGTCACGGCGACGACCATGGACTGGCGCGAATCCCTGCCGGTCGCGGCGAACTGCACCAGGATCGGAGACGAGGAGAGCGTCGAGGAGAACCACAGCGCGCCGGCGAAGGCGAGGGCCAGCAGCACGGCGACGACCTCCGCCACGACCCATGAGACCGTTGCGTGGTAGGTGAGCGGGTCGGTCGGCGCGCCTTGGAACTGCAGTCCTGAAACCTCGGGCAGCAGCGTGGGGATCGGCTCGCCGACCTTGGATGGATGCTGGATCGTGCCGAGATGGGCGATGGGCCAGTATTCATCGCGCCCCAGGGCAAGCAGGTGCACCGGCGGCGTGAAGGAGAGCGGATCGTCGAGTCCGGTGCGCCAGCGTTCAAACCAGCCATATTGGTAGAGGAGCAACTGCTGACTCTTGATCAGGTACCTGCTGTTGACGGGGTCTGGCGGCGGACTTTCGCCGGCCGGGGTCTCCAGCAGCGAGCGCAGCGCGTTGTAGGTGCCGGCTTCCATCGAGCTGGGGAACTTCCGCTGGGGATGCGCGCGGCTGTCCGCAAACCCCCGGTTGGCAAAGTCGGCGAGAGAGTACGTCGAGAGCGCCAAGGTGCCGTGCAGCTGCTTGTCTTCGACCTCGCGGCGGAAGAGCATGTCGGCCCCGATGGTGACGATCCGCACCTTGGGATCGGCGGCGGCGAGATAGCGGCTGAGGAAGAGGAGATCCAGGGGATCGGTTGCCCGTAGGACGACGTACTTGATCGCGTTCTGGCGCAGCTCGGAGACGATGCCCAGGAGGACCCCTTCCTGCGACAGGGGCGTCTGCTTCGAGAAGGATGCGATGCTGTCGTCGTCGTCGCCGCTGATCTCCAGGTTGAGCGGCAGCGCGCCGCGCGGCGCTGACTGCGCCTCGGTTTTCGAGGACCCGGCGGCGTTGCTCTGGTAGGCCGCGCGGAGGCGCGAGATCTCGCGTGGGAAGTAGAGATACAGGCAACCGCTGCCGGCTTCGAGCTCTCGTGCCGTCGTCGTGCGGGGGCAGCCCGACACGCGATTTGAACTGCTTGCGACGTCATCCCCTCCGCCCGCGCCGTACTCGGTTTCGTCCTCGGAGAGGATCGCAAGCGACCTCGGCCCCTGCCCGCGCGTGGCAAGATAGCCCCTGAAGCGTTGAATCATCACATCGTCCGCTTCCTGGAAGGAGGCGAAAGTTGCCGCGAGGTCATTCTCCGCCAGGAAATCCAGGACCGCGGTGCGGTCGCTGACGCTGCCGCTGAAGATGTGTGAATTCCGATACCAAGTCCCCCCCGGGCAGCGTAGCAGCTGCGCCAGGGACGCGAGGGAGCCCGAGAAGGTGGGGCCCAGGATCCGCAGCTCGAGCTGGTCGCGCGGGAGCAGGTGGTCCGGCGAGCTGCGGGTCCGGGCCGTGGCCTGGATCCAATCGACGGCGTGCAGGAATTGTTGCTTGGCGATGCCCCCGGTTGGGGATTCGGCCACGAGCAGCACGAAGAGGTGCCGCTGCCGGACGGCAGGCCCCGGTGTCGGGCGGTCCCGAAATGCCAGCAGGCCCGGGTACTCCTCTCTCGCCTGCGTATAGGCCTTCGCTTCGAGCCAGGCGGCGGGGTCGCTTGCTTCGGGGTGTGCCTTGGAATCCCAGGGCAAGAAGGCCTTGACGAAGGTATGACCCGCGTCCTGGGCTGCCTCCTGGATCACTTCCACCGCGCGGTCGAAGATCAGCGCGAGGCGTGTGTGGACAGGATCGGGCACCAGGGCGATGATGAAGTCGTTCGGCGACGGCATGCAGAGGTTCGCGATCTTTTGTTGGGATTGGAGTATCCGTGTCTCCGGGGATCTCGCCGTCCCTGTCTCTTCCTGCTTCGAGACTTCCGTTGTCTCGCTATCCTCCTGGCAGACGTCGAGAAACAACTGCGCCATCTCTTGGGCAGCGTCCTGCCGACCGTGCTCCGCGAAGACTTTCGGCTTCCAGTCGCCGCGTCGCCCGGTCTGTTGCTCCGACTCCGAATCAACTGCGACCCGTGCTTGCGTCCTGACGGCGCTTACCCGCGATGCCGTGCCGCCGCCAGGTGCCGGCGGCCGCGGCGGCGATGCCAGCATGGAGAGCAGCATCGCTCCCCCGACCATGCCTGTAGCGTTGCGGTTCATCCCTTAAGATGTCCTTGGCAATGCGGCTATCGTCGTCCCGGGGGTGGAGACGGACGCGGGCGGGGAATTCGCCGGGTTGGCCTAGCCCGAGGGCGGTGGCGCCGCGTCGGGCCGGGGAGGGCCATGAGCGCGAAGCCGAGACCGCAGCCGAGATCGAAGCCGCGGACCCCGAAGGGAGCGGGGACGCCCGACCTGCAGGAGATCGTGGCTCGGCTCGAGGCGTGTCACGGCACGCCGGAGCCGCCGATCACCCGCGACCCCTTCGCGGCGGCGGTGCTGGAGAGCGTCGCCTACCTGGTCGACGACGACCGCCGGCGGCAGGTGTTCGAGCGGCTGCGGGACGCGGTGGGGATCACGCCGGAGGCGCTGCTGGCGGTGCCCGAGGAGGAGCTGGCGCGGCTGATCGCCGGCGGCGGCATGCTGCCGGCCCACCGCGCCGCCAAGGTCCAGAAGGCGGCCGCCATCGCCGCCGAGATCGGTCTCGACGAGCTGCGCCGGCAGGCTGCGGCGGGGACCGGCACACGGCTGCTGCGGCGCTTCCCGGGCATCGGCGAACCGGGCGCCGACCGCCTGATGCTGCTGGCCCACGGCAAGCGCACCCTGGCCCCCGACTCCAACGCGCTGCGGGTGCTGGTGCGCCTCGGCTTCGGTGCGGCGAGCGAAGACTACACCGCCATGTACCGCTCGACGGCGGCGGCGGTCGAGCCCCAGCTGCCGGTCGACTTCGGCTGGCTGGTCCGCGCCCACCAGCTGTTGCGCCGGCACGGCCAGGAGGTCTGCAAGCGGAGCGCGCCCCGCTGCGAGGTCTGCCCGCTGAGCCGGCTGTGCGCGTGGTACGCGGAGCACGCAAGCCCGCGGTAAAGGGCTCGGACGCCCTGATGTTACCGGTTGACGGCCGCTGGTGAAGGTGCGGCGCCTGCCGCGGCCTGCGCCGGTGCGACGATCTCACGCCTTGGCGGCGGGCTGGGCTGCCGGCGGTGGGCGTCGGGCCCGCGAACGCTACGAGGGCTCCGTAGAGTGCGGGCTCCTCCGGCGGCCCGCAGTTGGCGGCCGGCTGCTCGATCGTTCGGCCAGGACCGAGGCCGCGGCGGCCACGGCGTCTCTCAAGGTGTCCTCGCCGCCGGCATGGCGGGCGAGGACGGAGGTGATCAAGAAGTTCAGGCTCACTCCGTCGCGAAGTATCCGCCCTCCTCGTCCTCGGTGAGCTCGATCGAGGCGCTGGGACCGACGTTCATCAAGCTTCGCCACCTGCTGGCCACGCGAGGCCGTTCTCCCTGCTACTCTATGGACGCAATGGGACGCTCTGACGCAGCGACTCGGGAAGCAGCTACCCGGGCAGCAGCAGGTGCGCACGACCACGGCTCTGAGCATGGCGGCCACGCCCACGGCCATGGCCTCGGGCACGTGCACGGCGCCGCCGGGAATCTCGGCGCGGGGCACGAGCGGCGCCTGCTGTGGACGCTGTCGCTGGCGGCCGCCTACATGCTGGCGGAAGCGGCCGGCGGCTGGCTGACCGGGTCGCTGGCGCTGCTTGCCGATGCCGGCCACATGCTCTCGGACGTGGCGGCGCTGGGGCTGTCGGTGTTCGCCATCCGCATCGCGCGGCGGCCGCCGACGCCGACCCGCACCTACGGCCACTATCGCACCGAGATCCTGGCGGCGCTGGTCAACGGCGCCATGCTGGTGGCGATCTCGATCTACATCGTGGTCGAGGCCTGCCGCCGGCTGGCGTCGCCTCCCGAGGTGAACGCGCCGGTCATGATGGCAGTGGCGGCCGGCGGCCTGCTGTTCAACCTCGTCGGCCTGCAGCTGCTCGCCGCCGGGCGGACGGAGAGCCTCAACGTGCGCGGCGCCTGGCTGCACGTGGCGACCGACGCGCTGGGCAGCCTGCAGACGATCGTCGCCGGCGCGCTCATCTGGTGGCTGGGTTGGCGCTGGGCCGACCCGGCGGCGTCGATCGTCATCGCCTTGCTGGTCATCTGGTCGTCGTGGTCGCTGCTGCGCGACGCGGTGGCGGTCCTGATGGAGGGCGTGCCGCGCCACCTCGACGTGGTGGAGGTGCGCGACGCGCTGGCCGGCGTCCCGGGCGTGGTCGGCGTGCACGATCTCCACGTCTGGACGATCACCAGCGGCCGCGAGGCGCTCTCGGCGCACCTCGTGGTGGGAGAGTCGAGCCCGCGCGGCACGACGCTCGAGGAGGTGCGCGTCACTCTGGCCGACCGCTTCGGCATCAAGCACGTCACCGTGCAGCTCGAGCAGGACGAGTGCGGGGACGGCTGCCAGTGACCTGCCCGCTCGGCGACGAGGGCGAGGAGCTGGCGCGCTACTCCCGCGTGGAGAGCCCGGCGGACGTGCCGGCGCCGGACCCGCGGGCGGTGGACGTCGCCGTGCTCGACATGAATCATGGCTGGCCGAACCTCGGCCACGACTCGCTGGTGCATTCGCTGCTCGAGGGCGACCCGGACCGCCGGCGCGAGGAGCTGCGCAGCGGCGTCTTCGTGCGCGTCCTGTCCTTCGACGTGCGGCGGAGCGGCATGGTGCCCGAGCTGCCGGCGGGCGGGCGTTTCGCGGTCTACGTCGGCACCGGCGGTCCCGGTCACATCGACCCGGCGCGCAATGACGGCGAGTCCCCCGGCAGCCAGGGGCTGCGCGAGGACCCGCGCTGGGAGGCGCCGCTGTTCCGGCTGTTCGAGGCCATCCGCGACGACCCGGGCGCGGCGCTGCTGGCGGTCTGCCACAGCTTCGGCGTGATCTGCCGCTGGACGGGGATCGCGCGGCCGGTGCTGCGCGGCGCCGAGAAGGGGGGCAAGAGCACGGGAGTGCTCGAGAACGTGCTCACCGCCGAGGCCGCCGCGCACCCCTGGTTCGGGCGCTTCGCGCGGCCCGGGCGGCTGCGCATCCTCGACAACCGGCTCTACGATCTGCTCGAGGAGCCGCGGCCGCTGCCGGCCGGCGCGCTGCGCATCGGCTACGAGACGCTCGGTGTGGGCGGTCCGCCCGGCGAGGCACTGACCATGCTGGAGCTGGCGCGCGACGCCGGCGGCGTGATGCCGCGGATCTTCGGCGTCAACCACCATCCCGAGGTGATGCGCCGGGCGAACCAGCTCGAGCTGCTCGACGACAAGCTGCGGCGCGGCGAGGTGAGCGCGCAGTGGGTGGCGGAGCGGCGCGAGATCCTCACTCGCACCTACCCGGGCGAGGACAGCGAGAGCCGCCTGCAGCGGACGTCGGAGTGCACGCTGCTCGGGCCGCTGCGCTTCTTCCTCTATCGCGAGCTGCGGCGGCGCGCGGCGGCGTTGCGGCTGGCTTGCGAGCTGCACGAGGACCAGGTGCTGCGCCACGGAGCGCCAGCCACCGCATGAGGCCGCGTCCGCCGTTCTCCTGGGAGCTGACGCCGGAGCAGGAGATCGCCGCCTTCGAGCAGCTGAAGCCCCGGCTGCGCGACGTCTGGGACACCCTGATGCTGCGCGACGAGGAGCCGCACACCTCGGTGGTCGTGCCGTCGCTCACCCTGGATCGCGACAGCCTGTCGAAGCTGGCCGGCGCCAGCTTCTACGAAGAGCGCCTGCTGTTCCTGCTCATCCGGCTGCGCAACCCGCGGGCGAGGATGGTCTACGTGACCTCGCAGCCCTTGCACCCGTTGATCCTCGAATACTACTTCCAGCTGCTCGCCGGGATCCCGGCGAGCCACGCCCGGTCCCGGCTGACGCTACTCTGTGCCTACGACGCCTCGCCTCGCTCGCTGACCGAGAAGGTGCTCGCGCGGCCAAGGTTGATCCAGCGCATCCGCGACGGCATCCAGGACCCGGCGCGCGCCTACCTGACGGTGTTCAACGCTACGCCGCTCGAGCGCCGGTTGGCGGTGCTGCTCGGCATCCCGCTCAACGGCTGCGATCCGGAGCTGGCCCGCCTGGGGACCAAGTCGGGGAGCCGTCAGGCATTCCGCGAGGCGGGGGTGGCGCTTCCCGAGGGGCAGGAGAACCTGCGCGACCGCACGGACGTCGCGGCGGCGCTGGTCGACCTGCGGCAGCGGCGGCCCGGGCTGCGCCGGGCGGTGATCAAGCTCGACGACAGCTTCTCGGGCGAGGGCAACGCCATCTTCCGCTATCCCGGCGGGGACGCGGCGGGGCGGCGGCGGGGCGGGAGCGGCGGGACGTGCAGCCCGGCGGCGGTGCGCGACGCGCTGGCGGCCATCGAGCTGTCAGTGCCGGGCGAGACGCCGGACAGCTACTTCGCCAAGTTCGGCAGCATGGGCGGCGTGGTGGAGGAATTCATCGACGGCAAGGAGAAGACGTCGCCGAGCACGCAGCTGCGCATCAGCCCTTACGGCGAGGTGATGGTCATCTCGACCCACGACCAGATCCTCGGCGGCGCGAGCCAGCAGGTGTTCCTGGGCTGCCGCTTCCCGGCCCGCGACGACTACCGGATGCGAATGCAGGAGGCGGCGGTGCGCGTCGGCGAGGTGCTGGCGGCGCACGGCGTGGTGAGCCGCTTCGGCGTCGACTTCCTGGCCTGGCGCGACGACCCGGCGCTGGGCTGGAACCTGGCGGCGCTCGAGATCAACCTGCGCATGGGCGGCACCACCCATCCGTACCTGGCGTTGCAGTTCCTGACCGGCGGCGCGCTCGACGGTGGGACCGGCCTCTTCTGGTCGCCGACCGGGCACACCAAGTGTTACGTGGCGACCGACAACCTGTGCTCCGAGGCCTACCGCGGCCTGCTGCCCGAGGACCTCATCGAGATCCTGACCGAAACCCGCCTGCACTACCGCCTCGGCAGCGAATCCGGCGCGCTCTTCCACCTGATCGGCGCGGTGTCGGAGTTCGGCAAGCTGGGAGTCACCGCGATCGCCGACACCCACGAGGAGGCGGAGGCGATCTATCAGCGGGCGCTGGCGGTGCTGGACCGTGAGACGGCCTCGCGCCGGCCGGGAGAGGCGGGGTTGTCGGGGGGACCGGCAGGGCCGGGGTTGGCAGCCCGGACGGGGTTGCCGGCGGGCTGAGACGCGACTCGCAGGATCGCTGACTCCGGGTAGTGTCCTGGCTTGGCAATCCAGGACAGTACCCGGCGTCTCCGGTGGGCCGCAGGGAACCGGGATATACTGTTGGGCGTAACCAGGCACGACTCAGTTCCCGCGAACCAGACCGGCAGTTCTTGGAGGCGACCATGAAACGCTCCTCCCGCATGACCATTCAGCAGGCCACGCAGAACTATGAGCGCTGGATCGCCGGCCTCCTCGAGATCGTGCCCGAGGACCTCGCGGCCAAGCACGACAAGATGGCCGCCGCCGTCTTCCCGTTCCTGCGTGCCACCTACTACCGCTGGGCGCAGGTGTTCCCGTACCTCTGCAAGGACCTCTCCCGGGCGCCGCAGGTGCTGGCGGTGGGCGACCTGCACGTCGAGAACTTCGGCACCTGGCGCGACGCGGAGGGGCGGCTGATCTGGGGGATCAACGACTTCGACGAGACCTGCCGCCTGCCGTACGTCCACGACTTGGTGCGGCTGGCGACCAGCGCCCACCTGGCGATCAACGACGGCCACCTGAAGATCAACGCCAGGGAGGCCTGCGAATCGATCCTCGGTGGGTACCGCGAGGGGCTCGAGGCGAGCGGCCGCCCGTTCGTCCTCGCGGAGCACTCGAAGTCGCTGCGCGAGATGGCGACCTCCCGGCTCATCGACCCGCAGAAGTTCTGGGCCAAGCTCGACGGTCTGCCGACGTGGAAGGGCGACGTGCCGGCGCGGGCCGTCAAGGCGATCTCGAACCTGTTGCCGAAGCCCGACCTGCCGCGGCGGATCGTGCACCGGGTGGCGGGGCTGGGCAGCCTGGGGCGGCAGCGCTTCGTGGCCATCGCCGACTGGCGGGGCGGCAGGATCGCCCGCGAGGCGAAGGCGTTGGCGCCGTCGGCGGCGGTGTGGGCGTTCGGCGGCGAGGGACAGACCAGGGTGCTGTACCAGAACGTCCTCGATCAGTCGGTGCGCTGCATCGATCCCTGGGTCAAGGTGCGAAGGCGGTGGATCGTCCGCCGGCTGGCGCCGGACTGCGCGCGCGTCGAGCTGGCGGACCTGCCGGAGGAGCGCGAGGAGACGCGCCTGCTGCGCGCCATGGGCTGGGAGACCGCCAACGTCCACCTCGGCAGCAGGTCGGCGCACGCGCTGCTGGTGGACCTGGCGGCGCGCCAGGGCGACTGGCTGCACGAGGCCGCGGATACGATGCTGGCGGCGGTCACGGCAGACTGGGAGGCCTGGCGCGAGCACCCGGTCGAGCCGGCGGTCATGCCGGCGGGCAGCCCGGCGGTCGCGGCGTCCGCGGCGAAGGCCGCGCTGGCGGCGGTGCCGCCAGTGCAGCAGGCCGGCGGCGACGAGGAAGAGAAGAGCGCGCGGGCGGGATCACCGGGCAAGAAGGGCAGGAGGGAGAAGCTGGGCAGGGCGGGCGGCGGCAAGGCCGTGGCAAAGGCAGGCAAGGTCGAGAAGGAGGAGAAGACCGTCAAGCCTGCGAAGCCGGCGAAGTCTGCGAAGGCTCGGAAAGCAGTGCAGCCTGCGAAGGGTGCTGCGAAGGGTGAGCAGGCTGAGAAGCGTGCCAGGAAAGGCAAGCGCGACAAGGCCAAGGCCGGCAAGGGCAAGAAAGCCCGCAAGGGTGCGAAGGCCGCCAAGGGTGAGAAGCGGGTGGCGGCGGTCGGAGACGATACGGTGACAGCCGTCAAGGACGGGAAGGACAGCCTGGGTGCCGCGGGCGTCAAGGTGCCCAAGAGGGCGAAGGGCGCGAACCCCGTGAAGCCCTCGAAGACGGTGAAGGCGGCGGAGGACCCGGCGGCCGTTGGCGCCGGATAAGGGCGGAGCAGGGCAAGCGCCGCTGCTCAGCGGCGATCAGGAGGCGACCGCGGTGCCGGATCGGGCCGGGTCACTGCGACCCGCCGCCGCCGTTGCCGGTCAGCGAGCGGTAGGTGCGCAGGTGGCGGAAGGCGGCGGCTTTCTCGCCCAGCTGCTCGTAGATGCCGCTGAGGTTGAAATGGGCGTCGGCGAGGGTGGGGTCGAGGGCGATCGCCTGCTCGTAGGCGGTGGCGGCCTCGCGCGGCTGCTGCCGGTCTTGCAGGGCGACCCCGAGATTGTAGGCGGCCAGCGCGTCGCCGGGGTCGATGGCGAGCGCCCGGCGGTAGTGGGTCTCGGCGCGGGCCGCGTCGCCACCCTCGTGCAGGAGACGGCCCAGGTTGAGGTGGGCGTCGGCCAGGTCGGCCTCGATCGCGAGCGCCCGGCGGTAGGCCGCGATCGCGGCGGCCGCGTCGCCGGCCTCGAGCTCGACGCCGTGCTCGTACCAGTCGGCGGCGGTCTGGAGCGCCGGGCGACGGGGCTCGAGGGCGGCGGCCTCGCGCGCCAGGTCGGCCACCTCGAAGTCGAGCAGGGTCTGGCCCGACTCGGGATGCCAGGCCTCGCCGCCGTCGCGGGCGACGACGTGATGGCCCTGGGCCGAGATGCGCACGGCGGTCAGCGGCTGACCTTGCGGCAGCTGGGCGTGCAGGTTCTGCAGCGCGATGCGGATGCGCCGCTGCGGGATCCGGGCGGCGAGCAGCGCCTTCGCGGTGCGCAGCAGCACCAGGTCCTGGAACGAGAACAGCAGCTCACCCCGCGGGCCGATCCGCGGCGCGACGAATCCGGCTCGGGCACAGGAGCGGACCTGCGCTTGTGACAGGCCGAGCAGCGTCGCGACCTCCCGGGTCGAGTAGCCGCCGCGAGGCGAGGGGCGGTCCATGGACCCCCAGTTTACTCTCCCTTAGCGCTTGGTGTCCTTGCGCTTGGCCTGGGCGGGCGCGGCGGGAGCCTCGCGCAGGGAGGTGCGCGGCGAGGGCTTCGGCGGCTTGCGCGCGCTGTTCGCGGGGGTCGCCGGCCTCGCCGGCGTCGCGGGCACGGTCGGCGGGATTGCCGGCCGAGGCGCCGATGGCGCGAGGGTGGCGCGCACGGACTTCCCTGGCCGGGTGGCGGCGGCGCGGGCGGTGCGCACGGGACGGCGGGACTCCGCGGCGGAGCGTCCAGCGCCGGCAGGGGAAGCAGCGGGAGCAGGGGAGGCGCTGGACGTGCGGCCGGCGGCCGGGGTCGCGGCCGGGCGCCGGCTGGCGGCGGAACGGGGCCGGCCCGGGGCGTCCTGGGGCTGGGCGGCGGAGGCGAGGCTCGCCTTCAGGGCCGCCATCAGGTCGATGATCTGGGCCTTCGGCGCCTCGGCGGGGGCGGCGGTGATCTCCTGGCCCGACACCTTCTGCTCGATCATCTCCATGGTCTGCTTGCGGACCTCGTCTTCGTAGGTCTGGGGCTCGAAACGGTCGTTGGCGATCTGATCGATGATCTGCCTGGCGAGCTTCAGCTCCGGTTCGCGCACCTCGGCATCGCCGATCGGCACCTCGGAGAACGGGCGCAGCTCGTCGTGATAGCGCAGCTGCTGCATGATGAGCCCTTCCTCGAACGGGCGGAGCAGCACCAGGTAGTCCTTGCCGCGCGCCGCGTAGCGCGCCAGCGCGGCGCGCGAGGTCTGCCGCATCGCCTCGGCGAGCAGCCGGTAGGGACGCTCGCCGCCCTTGTCGGGGCCGAGGTAGTAGGACTTCTCGAAATAGATCGGATCGACCTGCTCGAGCGGCACGAACTCGGTGATCTCCATCGAGTTCGTCGCCTCGCGGCTCAGCGCCTTGATCTCGTCCTCGGTGAACAGTACGTATTGCCCCTTGGCGTATTCGTAACCCTTCACCATTTCGTCCCTGCCGACGACCACGTCGTCAACCGGGCAGACGTACTGCTGCTTCAGCCGCGAGCCGCATTGGCGGTGCAGCATGTTCAGCTGGATCCCCACCGCGGTCTCGCCGGTCGAATAGAGCTTGACCGGGATGGTGACCAGCCCGAAGGAAACCATTCCTGAAGCGAAAGGTCGTAGGCTCATTGGTCTAATATAGCATTTCCAAGGGTTTTTGTCGCCTGCTGTCGAGCGCGAGAAAGCTGGCGGCGCGGCGCGCCGCCCGGCATACCCTATCCATGGTGAGGTGTACGCGGGATGCCACAATATTTTGCGGGTTCATCGGCGAATGCGGCGAATGCCGGCGGGCGCGGCACGGTGCGGCGGCGGCGGTCATGATTCAATCGGGCCGCCACGCCGGTGCGCGCCAGCGCCTGCGGCGCGAGCTGGCGCGGCTGGGCGCGCCGCGCGCCGCGGTGACGGTCGAAGCGGTGTCGCCGATGCTCGCCGAGGCCCGCGAGCGGCCGTTCAGCGCCGCCGGCTGGCTGTTCGAGCTCAAGTACGACGGCTACCGCGTGCTGGCCGGGCGCTCGGCGGCGGGTGCGGTGCGGCTGCTCTACCGCAGCGGCCGCGACGCCACCGACTTGTTCCCGGAGCTGGCGCGCACGGTGGCCGCGCTGCCGTTCACGTCGCTGGTGCTCGACGGCGAGGCGGTGGCGCTGGATGCGGCGGGGCGGCCGAGCTTCGGGCTGCTGCAGCGGCGGGCGCAGCGCGGGCCGGCAGCGCCAGCCGGCGCGGCGCCGGTGGTGCTGTTCGTGTTCGACCTGCTCGCGTGCGAAGGCTTCGACCTGCGGCCGCTGCCGCTCGCCGCGCGCCGCGAGCTGCTGCAGCGGGTGGTGGCGGCAGCCGACCCGCAGGGGTTGCTGCGCCTGGTCGAGGCCGTCGAGGAACGCGGCGAGGAGCTGTTCGCGGCCGTCGCCAAGCTGGGGCTCGAGGGCGTCCTGGCGAAGCGCGCCGGATCGCCGTACCGCGCCGGGCGTTCGTCCGATTGGTTGAAGGTCCGCCGCGACCGGGTGGGAGACTTCGCCATCGTCGGCTACGGACCGCGGGCTCCGGCGGACCTGCGCCGCCTGCACCTCGCGGCCCGCGCGCCCGAGGGTTGGCGCTACGCCGGCACCGTCGGCAGCGGCCTCGCCGCCGCCGCGCGCGGTGAGCTGAGCCGCCGGCTCGCCGCGGCGCCGCCGGTCCAGCCCGGCGCCGCGGTCCTGAGCCCGGCGCTGGCGCGGCTGGTGCACGCGGACCGGGCGTCGGTGGCGGTCGCGCCCGCGCTGGTCTGCGAGGTGCGCTACAAAGAATGGACGGCGGCTGGCTTGCTCCGGCAACCGGTGTTCCTGCGCCTGCGCGACGACAAGCGGCCCGAGGACTGTTTCAGCATTCGGGACCCGGGCTGAACCAGACGGTCAGCCGGCCCTTGGCGTCCTTGAGCTCCACCCAGCCGATGCCGGTGCGCGGGTCGTCCAGGCCGCGCAGCGCGGCGATCTCGAGGAAGTTGCCCCGGCGCTGCAACGGCACGACGTCGCCGCCCAGGAAGCCGGGGGCGCCGGGCTTGGGGGAGAGGATGGTGGAGAGGGCGGCCGGGTCCGGCTTCTCGAACAGCTGGCGCGGGGCGCCGCCCGCCAGGTAGTAGAGGTCGAGCTGGTAGCAGCGGAAGCTGCCGGCGTCGTTGAAGTCGACGTAGTCGACGCTGTTGGGAAACGCGCCCTCGGGCGTGCGGCGCAGCCAGGCGGTGCGGCGGCCGCTCGGATCGAGCGCCACCTCGACGTACATGCCCTTGCGCTCCAGCACCGGGTAGCGGCGCGCCACGGCGCGGCTGCGGTTGACGATCGGGTCGGTGCCGACGCGATAGACGCTGATCGGACGGGTGCCGCGCAGGAGGATGTTGCCGGAGGCGGTGAAGCGGTCGCCGTCGTTGTCATAGATCGCCGGCGCCTGCTCCTGGGCGCCGGCGGCGACGCCGACCGAGATGGTGGCGATCCCGATCATCCGCCGCAGCAGGTCGTCCGAGAGCTCCCTGGCCGGCACCTGGTAGCTCTCGTCCACGGCCTGGCGCGCGCGGGGCGGCGCCGGTCGAACCGCGGCGGCGCCCGGCGGCGGCGGCGCGGGTGGGCGGCCGGACTGCGCACCCCCGCCGGTGGCGCAGGCCACGGCCAGGCCGGCAACGGCCAGGCAGGCCACGGCCGGCAGCAGGGAGGCGGCGCCGGGGCGGCTGCGGGGTCGGCTCATGAGTCGGTCATCTCGGTTGGTGCCAGCCGGTGGGCGATTCTCGAAGCATGAAGCGGGGGCCGCCAGGGATCGACCGCCTACCGTGTAAACCGCGGCCGGCGCGCATCCTGCGGAGTCTAACCCGATCGATGCGGCCGCCGATCCGGCCGCCGGAGGCACCGGCACCAGGCCACCAGGTGGCGGCGGCCGGCGGTCGCCGGTACAATCGCCCCACGATGCCATCCGAGCTCGGCGCGCTGGACCCTGGCGACGGCCCGCTGGCGTCACGCGTACCGGCAGGCGGGCCGCAGGCGCCGTCCCCGCCGCCGGACCGCGCGGCCGCGCCGGTGCGGCTCGACAGCGACGAGGCGCTGCGGGCGGCGGCACAGCGTTGGCTGGCCGCGCCGGCACTGGCGTTGGACACCGAGTTCGTGCGCGAGCGCACGTTCTTCCCGCGGTTGGGGCTGATCCAGATCCACGACGGCGATGCTGCCTATCTCCTCGATCCGCTGGCAGTGCGGGACCTCGCGCCGCTGGCCGCGGTCTGCCAGGCCGCCGGCACGCTCAAGGTGCTGCACTCGGCGAGCGAGGACGTCGAGGTCTTCTACCGCGCCCTGGGCGTGGTCCCCGCGCCGCTGTTCGACACGCAAGTGGCGGCGGGGCTGGCGGGAATCGGCGCCGCGCTCGGCTACCAGCGGCTGGTCGCGGCGCTGCTCGCGGTCGAGCTGCCGAAGGGCGAGACGCGCACCGACTGGCTGGCGCGGCCGCTCTCCGCGGCCCAGCTGACCTATGCGGCGGCGGACGTGGCTCACCTGCTGCCGCTTTACCGGCGGCTGCGCGAGGTGCTCCTGGCGCTCGGCCGGCTGGGATGGGCGCTCGCGGACTCCGCCGCCCTGCTCGACGTCTCGCGTCTCGAGAGCGATCCCGAGACCGCCTGGCGGCGGGTGCGCGGCGCCGGCCGGCTCGGCCGCCGGCAGCTCGGGGTGCTGCGGGCGCTGGCCGCCTGGCGCGATCGCGAAGCGCGGCGGCGAGACCTGCCGCGCGGCTTCGTGCTGCGCGACGAGGCGCTGCTCGAGCTGGCCGCGCGGCCGCCGGCGACCGCCGAGGACCTGCAGCGGGTCTCCGGCCTCGAGGCGCAGCAGGCGCTGCGCGATGGCGCCGGCTGGCTCGGGCTGATCCGCGAGGCGCTGGCGCTCGACGCCGCCCAGCTGCCGCCGGAACCGTGGCGGCCGCCGAGCTCGGCGGCGGTCCGCGATCTCGAGCTGCGGCTGCGCGCGGTGGTGAAGGAACGCGCCGCGGCGCTCGCCCTGCCGCCCGAGCTGCTGGCGCCGCGGCGGGCGCTCGACGCGGTGCTCAAGAGCGCGCTCAGCGACCCCGAGCCGCGGCTGCCGCGCGACCTGGGCGGCTGGCGGCGGGAAGTCGTGGGCGAGGCCCTGCTGCTCGCCGCGGCGGCTCCCGCCTGACGGCGATGATTGCAAGCGAGGACAGCGTGGACAAGATCAACCTGATCGAGAAGCTCTCCCGGTTCGGCGATCACTTCCATCCGAAGGTGATCGCCGAACTGAATGGCCAGATGGTCAAGCTGGTCAAGTTCCAGGGGCCTTTCGTCTGGCATCACCATGACGCCGAGGACGAGCTGTTCCTGGTCCTTGCCGGACGCTTCTGCATGGAGTTCCGTGACCGCATGGTGTGGCTCGAGGAGGGCGAGATGGTGGTGGTGCCGCGCGGCGTCGAGCATCGCCCGTACGCTCCCGAGGAGGTCGCGGTGCTGCTCTTCGAGCCCGCCGCGACGCTCAACACCGGCAACCTGCGGGACGAGCGGACCGTCGCAAAGCTCGAGCGCATCTAGCCTCTCATCCAGTCCCCATCTCCGTCTCTCCCGGGCCGCGGTCCTCACGGTCCGTCGTCTCCCGTCCTACAAGGCCGTCTCCCGGTCCTACAAAAAAAGCGGAAGTTGCCTAGCCCAAGTCGGGCGGCGCGCCGATAGAGGCGCCGTGATGCGGTCGCTACGCTGGCATCGTGCAAGAGGAGAGCGCGATGAGCGATCGATCACAGCGTGGCACGCGGTCCGGAAAAGCAAGGCTCCACCTGGTGGCGGCGTTGGCGATCGCCGCGCTCGCGGTCGCCGCGTCGGCAGCACGGGCCGCGGACGCCGGCGCCGGGCGCACGGTGGCGACGCCTGCCGCGGCGCGGGTGCTGAGCGCCTCCGGCTTCTCGTTCGAGCGCACCGTGCTGCGCGCCGACCTGCCGGTCATCGTCGACTTCTGGGCGCCCTGGTGCATCCCCTGCCGCGAGCTCGAGGCGCCGCTCGCCGAGCTGGCGGCCAAGTTCGCCGGCCGCGCCCGCGTCGTGCGCGTCAACGTCGAATGGAGCTCGCGCGTGGCCCAGCGCTACGAGGTGCAGACACTTCCCACCATCCTGGTGTTCAAGGGCGGTCTGCTGGTCTCGCGCTCGACCGGCGGCGCCTCCGAGCAGGACCTCGAGGATCTGCTGGCCGCCCAGCTGGCGCCCGCGACGGCGGCCGCGGCCGCGACGGTGCCGGCGGCTACGGCGACGGCCGGGACGGTTGCCGCCGCCGGCAGGTAGGCACGCGACCGCGGCGCGCGGCCAGAGCGGCCGGCCGGGATCTCGCGCCGGCCGCTCCCTTCGCCTAGAATCAACCAAGCCAGAGGGAAGGGAAGCAGGAGCGGGCCGGGGCCTCTGCTCCGTCGGCGGCCGGAGCACGTGGCCGGAAAGGTGGGTGGTATGCGGCGCACCAGCGAGCTGTCGCGCTGCCACGGGCGAACGAGATCCGTTGCCTGCAGTGCGGCCTTGCTGCTGGCGCTGCCAGGTCTCGCCGCCCACGGCCAGGCCCCCGCGCCCGGGGACGGCGCCAGGCATGCCTCCGGCGGCGCCACCGTCCCGGAGCTGCTCGAGCAGGCCAGGCAGCTGGCGAGCGCTCGCCACCTCGACGAGGCGGCCGCGCTCTACGCGCAGGCGAGCCAGCTGGCGGGAGGGCGCTGTGCCGAGTGCCTCCTTGGCCTGGCGCGTTGCTACCACCCGGGCGCCGCCGGCCTGAGCCTCGAAGCCGCGATCGACGACACGCGGCAGGCGATCGCGCTGCTCGCCGACTCGCAGGATCTCCAGCGCGCCTACCTCCAGCTCG
>DATDGZ010000259.1:0-3590 GCA_036521795.1 Thermoanaerobaculia bacterium
GGCTTCCACTTCCTCGGCCGCGACGTCGCGGGCGATCCAGCGGGCGGCGAGGGCGGCGAGCTCGGGACCGTCCGGGCCGGCGAAGCCCAGATCGACGAGGTCGGCGACCATCTTGAGCAGCGAGTAGGCGTGCGGCGCCCAGCCGTGCTGGGCGATGCCGTGCGCCAGGGCATGGGCGGCGGCGACCGCCGGCAGCGGCACCGCCGCCGCGTACCCCGCGAGCGCCGGCAGGGCCTGCAGCAACCCCTCGCGGTCGAGGTCCTCCGCCGTCGCCGAGCGCTTGCCGGCCACCCGCACGCCCAGTAGCATCCGGTGCACCTCGACGACGCCGTCCGCGCTTTCCAGGGCGGCGAGCTGATGCTCGTACGGCGGCATCGGCGAGGCGCGGAAACCGGCGCCAACCAGCGTCCGCTGCAGCTCGGCGGCACGGCCGGCGGGAACCAGCACGTCGAGATCGCAGCCTTCGCGGCTCCCCGGCGCCAGCAGGCCGCCCAGCTCCAGGGCCGCGAGCTTCAGGAATACCGGGCGCACGCCGAGCGGCGCCGCCGCGGCCGCGACACGCTCGGCGAGGGCCACGATGCGCAGGCCGGCGCCGGCCGCCACCGCCTGGTCGCGGGCGAACCC
This sequence comes from Thermoanaerobaculia bacterium, assembly GCA_036521795.1. GTDB lineage: Bacteria > Acidobacteriota > Thermoanaerobaculia > Multivoradales > UBA5704 > JASLEW01. Next base: position 625 of record DATDGZ010000259.1, read on the forward strand.
ATCCGCCGCCGCGGCGCCCAGCTCCGCCGCCAGCCGCGCCCGTCCCTGCCGCGCCGCCACCCGGCACGACACCTCGAAGCGCCGGCAGAGCGCCAGCACAGCCTCCGCCTCGACCGCCGGCGCAGCCGACCCGCCGGCCGCGCCAACCGGCCCGAAGGCCCGCAGCAGCATCCAGCGGACCGCCGGCCCCAGCGCCAGCGCCGGAGGATGGAAGCGGACACCGTGGCGGGCCATGAACCGCAGCATAGACCAGGGGTCGCACCACGCCGCGACCGGCGATCTGCCGCCGGGTATCGGGGCAGTGACCACTGCCTCCCCGTGGCGAGGGCCATCACTGACACTGCCTGCCGCCACCCGCTGGTGTCCGGCGGCGCTGCTGCGGCACTGCTATCATCCCGAGGACATGCCGAGTCCCGTGCCGGTCGACCAGCGCGCCGCGGCTCGCCGGCACGGTCCGCCCGCGCCCGGCCAGCCGCCGCCAGCCGCCCGTTCTTCGCTGCGCACCGCCGCGCGCCTTGCCGCCGCCGCGGCGGCGCTCGCCCTGGCCCTGGTGCCGATCGCGCGGCAGCGGGCGCTGGCCGCGCGCCAGGAGCAGATGACCGCCTGGCTCGCCGGCAGCGGCGTGCCGCTACCGCGCGAGATCGAGCACGAGCCCGACCCCGGCCGCGTCGACCTGCGGGCGGCGCGCGCCTCGCTGGCCGCCGAGCTCGACCCGGCCCGCCGCTCGGACCTGCCGCCGGCCGAGGAGGCCCGCCAGCGCGCCGAAGGCTCCGCCCGCATGGCCGTCACCGCGCGCCTGGCCGGCAGCGCCCTCGCCGAGCGGCCGGCGGCCTGGGAGGCGGCGATGGTGATGGGGACGGCCACCTACCTGTCCTGGTCGCAGGCCCGCGATCCGCGGCTGTTCACCGCCGCGCCGGCCTGGGAGAGGCCGCTCGAGACCGCGGTCGCCCTGGCGCCCGGCCGCAACGAGGCCGCGCGCCTGCTCGCCGCGGCCTACCTCGAGCTCTGGCCGGTGCTGTCGCCGGCCAAGCGCGACCGCGAGCGGCGGCTGCTCGCCGCCGTCTTCACCGACCCGGCGGCCTTCGCAAGCCTCATCGGTCCCTGGCTGCTCACGGCCGCGAACCGCGAGGAGGCCTTCGCCCCCGTGCCACAGACTCCCGAGGCCTGGGCCAAGCTGCAGCAGATCTACGCGCAGCAAGCCGACTGGCAGGGCTTCTGCGAGGCGCGCGAGCGCTGGGACCTGGCCCTGCAGGCGAGCCTGACCGACCGGCTCGCCGAGGCCGAGGTGCGGCGGGCCGCCAGCGACGCTCGCGACCGGTTCCTCGAGGTCGCGAGCGAAGCGCGCTCCGGCAGGCGCTACCTCGGCCTGCTCAGCCGCGCCCTCGAGGACTGCCCGCCTGGCTCCGTCGACCACCACACCGCCGAGCACCTCGAACGGCACCTCGTCTGGAGCCTCGAGCGATGCCGGCTGGATCGCTGCCCGCTGTCGCCCCGCGCCATGCGCCGCCTGGCCGGCTTCTGCCGCGACCTCGACCCGCGCATCGACGCCATGGCAGCGTTGGTCACCGGCGATCTGCCGCGAGCCGAGGTGCTGGAGCGGACCTACGCGACCGACTGGAGCGAGGACTGGGCCGCCTACCGGCTGCTCAAGGCGAAGCTGCTGACCGAGCGCGGGGATCGCGGGGAGCGCGGGGAGCGCGGCCGGGGGCAGGCGCCGGAGATCGAGGCGGCGTTCGCCGGGATCCCCCGATCGTGGCAGGAACGTCCCAGCTACTGGCAGGTGCGCGCCGCGACGGCACGGCAGGCAGGAGACGCCGCCGCCGAGACCGCAGCGGCGCACGAGTTGGCGCGGCTCGCCACGCGCGAATGGCCGGCCACCGCCTGGCACTTCCATGACGGCTTGCCGCGGCTCGAGCTGCTGGCCGCGGCCGGAGCTTCCGGGCTGGATCTCATGATCGACGAGGCGCCGCCGCGCGGCGCCGCGGCCGAGGTCCGCTTCGACGACTCGATTCTAGGGACGTTCCCGGTCACCGCGGGGACGGTGCTCGCGCTGCGCACGCCGATCGCGCCGGGTCTTCACCTGCTCGAGATCGAGACCGCCGCCGGCGGCGCCGTGCTCCCGGGCGCCGTCCGCCTGGCCCTTCCCGATGCCGGCGGGTCCGGGGGCGGGAGCGGGGGTGGCGCCGGGGGCGGCGACCCGCGCTGAGGCCGCGGCGCCGGCCAAGACGGCCAGAGTGAGGGCGTTGGCCGGAATGGTGAGGCCGAAGTCGTACCACTCGTGAACGCCGGCCGCGGCCAGGGCGCCCAGCGCGGCGAGCCCCGCTGCCCGGTCCTCGGACCGCCGCCCACCGCGCAGCACCGCGATCAAGCGCAGCACCAGCACGACGAGCCCGGCGGCGAGCAGCAGCGGACCGGCCAGCCCGGTGGTCGCCAGCAGCTCGATAGGATCGCTGTGGGCATGCCACCAGGTGCCCTCCAGGCTGGCGGGCTGCTCCAGGGTGAAGGCGTCGCGGAAGGTGCCGAGGCCGGTGCCGGTGACCGGGAAGCTCTTCCAGAGGGCAACCGTCGCCGACCACGCCTGGCGCCGCGCCCCCACGCTGACGTCGAACGGCAGGGTGGCGAGCATCCGCGCCGGCCCCGCCTGCAGCCCCATGGCGAGCGCCGCGGCGATCCCGGCGATGGCGGCCGCCGCCCCCAGCATCGCCGGCGCCCAGCGGCGCTGGACCGTGGCCAGCAGCGCGCCCTGGGCGACGATCCCGGCCAGCGCCGCCACCAGCCCGCCACGCGAAGCGGTGAAGGTGAGGCCGGCGAAGAGCGTCAGCCAGACGAGCGCCGGCGGAGCCAGCGCCAGCACGCGCCGATCGAGCGCCAGCTGGGCGCGTGCCCGCCGCATCGCCCACCAGCCCCAGGCGAAGGTCAACGCCAGGGCGATCTCGAGGTAGACGGCGAGGTGGTTCGGGTTGAAG
>DATDGZ010000260.1:0-5168 GCA_036521795.1 Thermoanaerobaculia bacterium
GCTACCGGGTGCAGCGGACGATCGCGGTCGGCGGCGATGGCGGCTGGGACTACCTGGCCTTCGACAGCGCCGCGCGCCGTCTCTACGTCACCCGCGGCACCCGCGTGATCGTGCTCGATCCGGACTCCGGCAAGGTGGTGGGGGAGATCCCGAACCTCTCGGGCGTTCACGGCGTCGCGCTGGCGCCCGATCTCGGGCGCGGCTTCATCAGCAACGGACGCTCCGACACGGTGACGGTGTTCGACCCGGAGAGCCTGAAGGTCCTGTCGGAGCTCAAGTCGACCGGTCAGAATCCCGACGCCATCCTGTACGACCCGGCATCGCACCGCGTCTTCGCTTTCAACGGCCGCAGCGCCAGCGCCACCGTCTTCGAGGCGGCCTCCGGCGCGGTCGCCGCCACCATCCCGCTCGGCGGCAGGCCGGAGTTCGCGGCCAGCGACCGCCGCGGCAACGTCTTCGTCAACATCGAGGACAAGAACGAGCTGGTGGCGATCGACGCCGCCAAGCTCACCGTCGCCAAGCGCTGGCCGCTCCCCGGCTGCGACGAGCCTTCGGGCCTGAGCATCGACGCCGCGCACCAGCGGCTGATCGTCGGCTGCGGCAACGAGACCGCGCTGATCGTCGACAGCGCCAGCGGCCGCGCGGTGGCCAAGCTGCCGATCGGCAAGGGCGTCGACGCCACCAGCTTCGACCCCGGGGCCGGCGTCGGGTACGCCTCCTGCGGCGACGGCACCTTGACGGTGATGCGCGAGGAGACGCCGGACCGCTGGACGGTGGCCGCCAAGGCCGCCACGCGCCAGGGAGCCCGCACGATGGCGGTGGACGAGAAGACGCACCAGGTCTACCTGGCGACCGCCGACTTCGGACCGCGTCCGGCGCCGACCGCGGCGGAGCCCCGCCCGCGGCCACCCATCGTCCCGGGCAGCTTCGTCATCCTGGTCGTCGGGCCCTGAGGCGCCGCCGGGGGTAGTGGGTCAGCTCGCGAGGTAAATCACCCACTACCGCCGCCGCCGCCGCCGGATCTCGCTTGCGGTGCGCGCGGGAGGACGCTAAGATTCCTTCACGCTCCGTCCTGCGGTAGTTGCGATCCGACCGATCGAGAGCACCTCGGCATGCTCGGCGCCCTGTCTCCCCTCATCGCCTTCTCGACGCTCGCGCTCGGCCTCGGTGCGGGCGGCGGCGCCGGCGCGGCGACGGACCCGCCGGCGCCCGTGGCGGTCGAGGTGGTGAACCTCACCTACGTCCCGAGCAAGGTGAGGCCCACCGGCGACGAGGCGAGCTCGGCGGCAGCGCAGACGGCTCCGGGGGCGACTCCGGCTCCGGCCGGAGGTCCGAGCACCATCTCGGGATCGTCCCAGGCCGCCAGCCCGCCGCCGGGCGCGGCCTCGGGCGTGGAGGCGGCCGGAGCGCCGGCGACGCATCCTGGGGACGCCGTCGACGACCTGGTCGCCGCTCTGAACGCGATGTTCCCGCCGCCCCCATCGTCCGAAGCCGGCGGGAGCACGGCGCCACCGGTGGCGCGGCGTCTGTCGCCGCGCAGCCTGCTGCTCCGCGCCACCCAGCGGCAGCTGGGCGAGATCCACCGGATCCTGGACCGCACCGATGTGCCCTGGCCGCAGGTGCAGCTGGACATGTGGGCCATCCAGGTCAGCGGCCGGGCCGAGCAGGTGGGCGACGAGGCCAGGCGGATCTCCATGCTGATCGGCGAGACTCGCGATCAGCTCGCCGCGGTGCAGCGCGCCCTGGTCAACCTGGTCAGCGGTCTCGCAGGCGGCGCCGGCGAGACCGCACCGGGCCCGCCGCCGGGCCAGTCCGAGGCGAGCGACGTGCCGCCTGTGTGCACCCTCGGCACCATCTATCGATACGTCAAGTCCCACCAGGTGATCGAATTCCCTCGCGAGGAGCCGATGTCGCTCCACGAGGCGCTGATCCTTCTCATGCTGCGCGGCAAGCCCGAGCGACAGGCGACGATCGATGCCTTGCGGCAGGTCGTCATCCAGCGACAGGCGGCAGCGCGCGCCCGGCGGAACCTGGCCGCCGACCCTTGTCGCCAGCACGAAGACGAGCGCACCGGGCAACCGGCCGCGCGGGACGGCAACGCCTCCGGGGACGGCAGGGCGAGCGACGATCTGCTGCCGTTCCGGCGCTTGCAGGAGCTGCTCGCCGACACCGATCCGCAGGCCGAGTGCCGCTGCTTGAAGAGCTTCCTGGAAGCAGCCGTCAAGGTCCAGGACGACTGGCAAGGCACCGGGGCGCACGCCGGCGCCGACGCCTACGGAGACGAGCGCCGGCATGCCTCCGACTTGACGCGCCAGAGCGTTCGGGTCGACCGCATGGTGAAGTCTGCCATGGACGCCTTCGTGGCCGACGTCGGCGAGCTCTACTTCAACCCCCTGCTGCAGGACATCCGCGACGGCGGAGGCTGCCCGCGGGACGACGTCCGGCGGCGCGGCGAAGGCATCGCCCTGAGCGGCCGCACCCACATGGTGGTCACCAGCGGCCTGGAATCCGACCTGGAACCCGAGATGGCTTCGTTCGTCGAGACCACGCGCCCCGCGCCTTTCGGCAAGGACCTGCTCGACCAGGCGTTCGGCAACGACACCTCGACCGGCACCGGCCGCATCCTGGCGGCCCTCCCGCAGGGGAAGGCGGCGCTCCTGGCCGGCGCCCTGATGTCCGAGACACCTCCCACCTTTTCCAAGGTGGCTCCGGGCATTGCCGTCCACGTGCGGCCGACGGTGCTGCCGGACGGCAGCGCGGCGCGCCTGACCATCGATGCGCGCTTCGGTGTGACCACCGCGAACTACGATCCCAAGGACCAGGCCAGGACAGACGTGTGGATGCAGCCGCCGCCGCCCGGCATCGCCAGCCATCACGTGTCGACCGACGCGGCGGTGAGCGCTTTCGACCTGTTCGACATCTCCTCGTTCACCGTCGACACGGCGGTACCGCAAGCGCCGTTCGTCGTCCCGCTCCTCGGCCGGCTGCCGATTCTCGGCCGCATGTTCCAGTTCCGCAGAGACAACGTGACGACCCGCCACGAGAGCCTGATCCTGGTCAACACCGCCATCCTGCCGCGCTCGCTGGCCCTGCTGTCCTACTACCAGGCCGGGCGGCCCACCAGCTCGCCCGAGGTGTCCGGGGCGCACTCGACCGCGCCCCCCGCGCCCCCCGCGCCCCCCGCCCCCCCCGCACCCCATTGACGCGATGCGAGTGATCCGCGCCATGCAAGCGATGCGATCGATGGGATCGCTGCGATCACTGCGATCGATACGATCACTGCGATCGATACGATCACTGCGATCCAGGAGTGCGCTGCGATCGAGCCGATCGTCCGCCGGGAGCGCCGCCTGGCTGGCCGCGGTGATGCTCGCCGCTGCCGGCTTCGCCGCCGCGGCGGGCGCGCCCGCGGGCGCGGGGCCGGCCACCGCCGCGACGGGTGCTCCCGCGAACGCCGGCGGCGCGCCGAGCCCGGCGGCCGGCGCGGCGAGCCCGGCGGCCGGCGCGGACTCCCGCTTCGCTCCCGTGCCCGGACGGTACGCCGTCGAGGCGATGAACCTCGACTGGTTCGACCGGGACCGGAACCGGCAGGTGCCGGTGCGGGTCTATTTCCCCCGCCACGAGCCCGGTCCGTTCCCGGTGGTGGTCTTCTCGTCCGGCCTCGGCGCCGGCCGCAACAACTTCGAGTTCCTCGGCCGTCACCTGGCGAGTCACGGCTACGTCTCGGTGCACGTCCAGCACCTCGGCAGCGACGGCCAGGCCGAGAAGAGCGGCGCCGACGCGCCCGGGGCGCTGAGCAAGGCGGCGCGCGATCCCGGAGCCGGCCTCACCCGGCTGCTCGATCTGGTCTTCGCGCTCGACCAGGTGGGCGCCCTTGCCGCCGGCTCGCCGGTGCTGCGCGGCCGCATCGACCTCGGCGCGGTGGCGGTCGGCGGCAACAACGTGGGAGCGTGGACGGCGCTCGCCGCCGCCGGCCTGGCGACGGTGGGCAAGGACGGCGAGGAGAGCTCGCTGCCCGATCCGCGAGTCAAGGCGGCGCTGCTGTTCTTTCCGCCGCCGGCGGCGGCCCAGGGCGGCAGGCTGCGCTTCGAGCAGGTCAAGGTGCCGTGCCTGCACGTGGTCGGCACTCCGGCCGGCGGCCGCGAGAGCGATGCGCAGGCGGCGGCCCGCCGCATCGCCTTCGACCAGATCGCCGGTGCCGGCCAGGTGCTGGTCACGGTGACGGTGGCCGCCGCCGGTGCGCCGGCCGGAGCCGGCACCGGAGCCGGCACCGGAGCCGGCGCCCCCGAACCGGACCGTGTCAAGGTCATGCCGGGCTACCTGAAGGCGATCTCCACGGCCTTCCTGGACGCCACCCTGCGCCACGACGCGGCGGCGAAGAGCTGGCTGGCCGGCGGCGGTCTCGCCGCCTGGCTGGGCGGCGGCGCCCGGGTCGAGACGCGCTCGAAGTGAGGTACCCCGAAGTGTCCGCCGGCGACCGCGAAGCGGGGTAGGATAGGCGGGTCCCGAGCGCGCCATGGCCGATTTTGCGAGTCTCACCGCCGACGACTTCGCCGCCCACTCCGGCAGCCGCTACCTGCTGCACGTCGCCGGCGCCGCCGAGCCCATTCCCCTGGAGCTCGTCGAGGTCACCGGCGGCGGCCCCGGCCCGCGGCGCGGCGGGCGCCCCTTCTCGCTGGTCTTCCGCGGGCCGCGCAGCCCCTCCCTGCCGCAGGCGCAGTACCGGCTCGAGCACGCCGCCATGGGCGAGCTCGACATCTTCCTGGTGCCGATCGCCCTCGATGCGCAGGGGCTGTGCTACGAAGCGGTGTTCAACTGACCTGGACTATGGGCTAGGTCCCGGCGGTCCACTCCATCAGCAGGTAGATGCCGCCGTCGTCGAGGCGGCGGAAGCCCAGGCGCTCGTAGAGCCGCAGCGCGGGGTTCAGGTGCTCGACGTGGATGCGCACCGGCTTGCCGGCCGCCGCCGCCTCGGCCAGCAGGTCGCGCAGGAGGGCGCCGCCGACGCCGTTGCCGCGATGCTCGGGCAGCAGGGCGATGTCGACGATGTGCAGCGCGTCCTGGCGCCGGTCGACGTACAGGCGCCCGGCCGGCGCGCCGTCCACCAGGATCACCAGGAAGCCTTGGGTATCGGAACTGATGGCTTCGTGCCTGGGTACTGCGCCGCT
>DATDGZ010000261.1:0-19347 GCA_036521795.1 Thermoanaerobaculia bacterium
ACTGCTCTACGGCGACGCCCAGACTTTCAGCGCCGGCGCCGGGCCGGCGGGGGGCTTCCTGGTCCGCGCGGCGCTGCCGGCGCGGCACGCCGCCGGCGACGAGCGTCCGGGTCCGGCATGATCCGGGCGCTCATCGCCGACGACGAGCGCCCGGCGCGGCGCAAGCTGCGCCAACTGCTCTCTCGCGAGGCGGACTTCGAGGTGGTCGGCGAGGCTGCCGACGGCGTCGAGGCGGTCGCGGCCATCCGGGCCGCGGCCCCCGACGTCGTCTTCCTCGACGTCCAGATGCCCAGGCTCGACGGCTTCGGCGTCATCGCCGAGGTGGGCGTCGAGGCGATGCCGCTGGTCGTCTTCGTCACCGCCTTCGACGAGCACGCCCTGCGGGCCTTCGAGGTCCACGCCCTCGACTACCTGCTCAAGCCCTTCGCGCCGTCGCGCCTCCGCCGCCTCCTCGACCGTCTGCGGCGCCAGCTGGCCTCGCACGCCCATGCCGCCGCTCCCGCCGGCGGAGAGGTCCAGGCGGCGGGCGATGCGGGCGACCTGGCGCGCCGCATCGAGCAGCTGCTCGCCGCCATGCGGCCCGCCCCCGAGTACCCGCGCCAGCTGCTGGTGGAGCGCGGCGAGGGACGCCAGGCGCTGCTCGCCGTCGACCAGATCGACCTCGTCCGCGCCGAGGCCAACTACCTGCGCATCTTCGCCAACGGCGCGGAGTACCGCCGCCGCGGCACCCTCCGCGATCTCGCGGGCCGCCTCGACCCCGCCCGCTTCCTGCGCCTCAACCGTTCCGAGATCGTCCGCCTGGAAACCGTCCGCGAGGTCCAACCCTGGTTCCACGGCGACGCCAAGGTCGTGCTGCGCGACGGCTCCGTGCTGACCTGGAGCCGCCGCTTCCGGGCCAGGGTCGAAGGGATCTTTTGAATCGATCGACAATTGATTTGAATGCCGAGTGACCGACGATTATTTGCATGGGGTGATTTGCAGCTGGCAATGCCATGGCCATCGATCGTCGCGCGTTTGTCGCGAGGACGAACCATCACATTTATTGCCCAAGTCTGATAGCTGCTTTCATAGTGGGTCATTCTGCGCCTGGATCGTCAGGCATTCAGCACTTGTGGACCGATGATTTGTAGATTCTAACGCTCTGGTTTACGCTCGAAGCAGTAACTTTCATGGCGTCGGGCTCGCCTGATCCGAGCAGGCGATTTTTGTCGTTGACAGTGGGCGATGAGAGCTCCAAGCCAAATCCACGAAGCGGCGCGGGGGCTCGACGGCACCCGGCCACGGCATGCCGGCGGGTCAGGGCCGGGGACGGCCTTGGCTGATGCCTTGGCTCGCGGCCGGGAGCTGGGTGACGGCTGCCGGGAGCTCGGCGGCAAGCTCGTCGCCTACTACCTGGTGCGCCTGCGGCCGCATCCGGCGGCGGCGCGCGGCGAGCGCGACCTGGCCTCGTTGGTCGCGGAGATCTACCGGCGCGACCCGAAGCACACGGCATTCCTGCTCGAGCGCCTCTGCTACGACTATGTCAAGGGACTCCGGCGCTCTCTCCGAGCCAGCCGCGGCGCCGACTTCCCGCGGCACCTGCTCGACGGCCAGGAGGCTGCGGGAGCGCTACCCGAGCAGAGCCTGATCCTGCTGCACGCTGGCCTGGGGATGGCACTGAGCGAGATCCTGCTGCTCCCACTGCCTCGCGCCAGCCCGGGGCCGGTCTACGCCGCCGCCCTGGACAGCTTCTTCGCGCAGGTGGAGGCCAACGCGCGGCCCGAGTTCGCGGCGGTCGCGTTCGAGGCGCTCGGTCTGATGGTGCGGCGTTTCTTTCCTCGCCTTCACGCGCCGGTGGTGGCCTGCCTGCGGGCACGGGACGAGCGCCTGGCGGCCTACTACTGGCACGGCGCCGGGCGCGCGATCTACTTCCTGCCAGGCCTCTTCCATCCGTTCCCAGGCACGGGGCGCCGCGGCCTCGAGATCTGCCGCCGCGAGCCGCTGGAGCCGCGTCACCGGCTCGATGCCCTGGCCGGCTTCTGCTTCGCGTCCACCATGATCAACCTGCGTCATCCGGAGCTGGTGGCCCGCCTGCTGCCCCACCTCGGCCCGGGCGAGATCGAAGCCCTGGCGAGCGGAGTGGCCGGGGCGCTGCTGACGCGCCATCACACCTCCCCGGACCAGCCGGGGGTGCGCGAGTTCCTGCGCCCGCTTGCGGCGGACCCGACCTGGCGTGGGGCCGGCGGGCCTGCCGTGGACCTGGCTGGCCTGTGGGAGAACGGTGTGAGAAGGCCGTGCCTGGTAGCGCTGGAGCGCGCCTACCCGCTGCTGCGCGCCCGCGGCCAGCTGGCATGTCTCGCTCGCCATTGCCCGCTCGGGTCCCTGCCGGTTCCGGAGCCCTCGGAGACGCCGCAGGCCCCGCAGATCCCGGAGACCCCGGAGACTGCGAAGACCCCGGAGCCCCCGGAAATGGCGGACTGACGGCGGTGGTGGGCGCCAGGGCGCCGGTCTTCGCGCTGACGGCGCTGCGGCGGCCCGCCGCCACCTTCGCCGCCGCGTCCCCTGGTCGAGAAGCGCTATCGACGATAGACTCCTCCGGCAACGTCGAAAGGAGGAAGTCAATGAAGAGGCAGCGCAGGAAGCTGGTGCTCACCCGCGAGACACTGGTCAACCTCGAAGCGGGCGAGCTTCACACCGCCCTCGGCGCGGCGACCAACACCGCGTCGAACCCTTGCTGTCCACCCACCAAGACCCCGGGCTGTGAGCCGACGTTCGTCGGCTGTCCCACGGCACTCTGCACCAGGATCCACTGCGGCTGAGCGGTGTCGAGCGGGCCCTCGGCCGCATGGTCCGCGGGCGCGGCCCGCGGCCGCGGGCCGCTCAGCGGTAGCCGAGGCGCTCCTTGCTCTCTGCGATCGCGGCGTCGATCGGTTCGATCGCCAACCGCTCGCGGTCGGCGCCGCGGCCCGGCGGGTAGAAGGTCTGCCGGTACATCGGGTAGCACTCGCTGCGCAGGTGGCCGAGGGTCTGGTGGCCGCGGCGGGTGGCGCGCTCGTGCCGTAGCGCGTCGATGTCGATCGTCGCCACCACGATCTTCTCGCCCGGGCCGGGATCGGCCTGCGCCAGCACCCGCCCCTCGAAATCGACCACCATGCTCCCCCCCGGCCATGAGAAGGGCGGGTAATGGGAGAGGCTGGCGGCCTGGTTCGAGGCCACCACGTAGGCGATGTTCTCGAGCGCCCGGCAGCGGTTGACCACCGTCCACCAGTCCATCGGCGCCGTCGCGCCCCACGGATCCATGTAGGCCGAGACGCGGATCAGCACCTCGGCGCCGTTGGCGGTCAGCTGGCGCAGCGCCTCGGGGAAGAGCCAGTCGTAGCAGATCGCGGCCCCGAGGTTGCCGATCGGTGTCGCGGTCACCGGGAACATCTCGTCGGCGTATCCCGGCAGGTCGTGGGGGCTGGCGTTGACCTCCCAGGGGATCCAGGGATTGACCTTCCGGTACCGGCTGAGCAGGCCCTCGGGGCCGATCAGGCAGGTGGCGTTGAACACCGCCCCCGGGTAGCGGTCGTCGCTCTCGAGGAAGCTCCCGGTCTGGATCCAGATGCCGTACTCGCGGGCCTTCGCCGCGTAGCGCTCGGTGTGCTCGTTGGGGATCGGGATCGCCAGCTTGTCGAGCAGCTCCCGGGCGGTGGGGTAGACCGGGGCGGCGTGCGCGAACTCCGGGAACACCACCAGCTTGACCGGCAGGAAGGGGGAGTAGCCCTCGACCGCGCTCTCGATCATCGCCAGCATGCGGTCGGTGTGGGCCTTGATGCCGGACCGGTCGGCCGGGTTGCCGAAATCGACCTGGCAGGCGGCGGCGGCGTAGCGCAGCTTCTCGGAATGGCTCATGGTCGCTCCGCTCAGATGGTCGCTCCGCTCAGAAGGTCTGGCTGGTGGTCACCAGGTACTGCAAGGTCTTGATCGAGCCGTTGCGATCGAGGGGGTAGGCGAGGTCGAGGTGGATGACCGCGCCGGTGGCGGAGCGGCTTGAGCCCAGGCGCAGGCCGACGCCGACGTCCTTCAACAGCTGCCGCTGGACGCCCGTGAGCTGCAGGAAGCTGGGCGGCTGCTCGACGAACCAGGCGCGGCCGGCGTCGAAGAAGGCCGCGGCGCCGAGGGTGACGAGATGGAAGTACTCGCGGCTGCCGTAGAAGCGCTGCTCGAGGCTGACCAGGAAGCGCCGGTCGCCGGCCTGGTAGCGCAGCGGGTAACCGCGCAGGCCGTTGTCGCCGCCGAGCAGGAGCTGGTTCTCGAAGTCGAGGTTCTCGGCCACGTCGCCGGTGGCCTTGGCGACGAGCAGGCCGTTGCCGAAGGTCCGCACGTAGTAGCGAACGCCGGCCGAGACGGTGCCGTTCTCGATCCTGCCGCCGCTCAGCCGGCCCAGGAGGTCGGCGCGCAGCAGCAGGATCTGGCGTGGTCCGAAAGCCCAGCCGTCGCTGGCGTCGCTGGCCAGGATGAGCCGGCTGCGGTCGCCCCCGAAGACCGGCGAGGACCAGCCGAGCCGGGCGGTCAGCACCCGCCCGAGGTTGAGGTCCTCGGTGCGCTTGATCTGCTCGAAGTCGCGCACGGTGACGAAGCCGTCCTCGACGAGCTCGTAGCCGATCCAGGGATAGGCGAGGGTGCGGTTGGCGGCGGCGGCGTCGGGCGGCGCGAAGCCGGGGGCCGCGCCGAAGAGGTCGCGATCGTAGGTGAAGCCGAGACGGAAGCGCTGGGTGACGCCGTCGAGCAGGCCGGGCGACAGGCCGCCGTAGACCTCGAGGAAGTCGCGCTGCTGGCGGAAGCGGTCGACGACGTCGCCGCCGTCGTAGAGCGGATCGATGCGGAGGTCGTGCAGCGCCGTGACGCCCAGCGCCCAGCGGGTGTCGAGGGCGTAGAAGGGGCGCTCGACGTCGAGGGCGCGGGTGTCGCCGTCGCTGTTGTCGGCGAAGGTGAAATCGACGATGCCGTGGGTGTTGCCCAGGCTGGGGTCGCGGTAGCGGACCAGCTTCGAGGTGCGGTCGACGTTCTCGAGCCGGGCCACCTCGATGTCCTTGCCGGTGCCGAAGAAGTTCTCGTCCTCGACGTCGAAGGCGGTGCTGTTGGTGCCGCCGGCGCGGCGGAAGTCGAGGCCGAGCTGCAGCGTCCAGACGTCCCGGGTCAACACTTCGAGATCGACCTTGCGCTCGTCCTCGGCGATCGTACGGATGGTCGCCTCGTACAGGTAGCGGTTGCCGCGCAGCAGCCGCTCGCTCTCGCGCAGCGTCTCGGGCGAGTAGGTGTCGCCGGGTTGGAAGAGCAGCTGGTGCTGGATCACCTCGGGCCGGGTGGTGCGGTGCAGGCGGTTGACGAGGCGGAAGACGCCGCGGCGCTCGCCGGGCCTGCTGGGATCGAAGATGTTCTCGGTGACGATGTGGACGGTGCCGATCTTCTTGCCCGCGGCGGCCGCCTCCATGGTTTCCTGATCGATCAGCCGCGTGCCTCCCGGGACCTGGCCCTGGCCTGGGCGGCTTCCCATCTCGGGCTGATCGCCGCCCGAACCGGATGTCGCCGATGGAGTGGCCGTGGAGGGGGTCAGGGCCATGGCCGGCGCCGCCAGGGAGACCACCAGCAGCGCGGCGACGCCCGCGGCGCCTGCGACGCCCGCGACGCCCGCGACGCGGACAACGCCGGCGATGCCGCCGAGGCCATCGCCCGGCCGGTTCGAGGTCGGACCACTGTGCGGCGGGTCGAACAATGGCGGGATTATAGCGGGGCGGAGGAAGGAACCTCCCGGCGGCCCTGGTCCGGCACCGCCGGGAGGAGCAGAGCCTGGGGGACGGAGACGAAGCTCGCGAGGATCTGCTCGATCTGTTATACGTGCGCCGCGCGAAAGTGTCACAGGCCCTCCGCCGAGGTGGCCGCGGCGGCACGCCAAGACGCGGCTCATCCCGCCGGCGGTGCCTCGCCCGGCCAGGCCTGCTGCAGGGCGATCGTGGCAGCGAAGTGCGCCCGCAGCTCCGCCATCGAGTCGCCGCCCACCTTCTCGAGCAGGGCGTCGGCGAGGACCAGCGCCACCATCGCCTCCGCGATCACACCCGCGGCCGGCAGGGCGGTGACGTCGCTGCGCTCGTACTGCGAGGCGTGGGCGGTCAGGGTGTCGAGATCGACGCTGGGCAGCCCTTGCCGCAGGGTGGCGATCGGCTTCATGTAGGCGGTGACCACCACGTCCTCGCCGTTCGTGATGCCGCCTTCGAGGCCGCCGGCGCGGTTGCCGGCGCGGGCGAAGCGGCGCCCGCCGGCCCGGGCGCCCGCCCCGGTCCCCGCCGCCGCCAGGAGGATGGGGTCGTGCGCGGCGCTGCCGAAGCCGCGGCTGGCGGCGAGGGCGGCGCCGATCTCCACCGCCTTGACGGCCGGCACCGACATCGCCGCCTGTGCCAGGCGGCCGTCGAGCTTCTCGTCCCAGTGCGTGTGCGAGCCGAGCCCGGCCGGCACGCCGTGGGCGATCACCGTCACCGCGCCGCCCAGGGTGTCGCCCGCCTCCTGGGCGCGCTCGACCAGCCGCATCATCTCGGGCTCGAGCGCCGGGTCGATGGCGCGCAGCGGCGAGCCGTCGTCCATCCGCAGCAGGTCGTGCCAGGTGGGAGGCGGCGCGTCCGCGCCGACGGCGCCGAGCGCGCGCACGCCGCTGCGTATCTCGATGCCGGCCAGCTCGGCGAGCAGCATCTTGGCGAAAGCGCCCGCCGCGACCCGCGCCGCCGTCTCGCGGGCCGAGGCGCGCTCGAGCACGTCGCGCAGGTCGCGGCGCAGGTACTTGAGCCCACCGGCGAGATCGGCATGCCCGGGCCGGGGCGCCTTCAGGCGGCGCAGCTCGGCGAGGCGCGGGTCGACGTCCTCGGCGGCCGGTCCCATCACCTTCTGCCAGTTGGCGTAGTCGCGGTTGGCGATCCACAGCACCACCGGCGACCCCAGGGTGACGCCGCCGCGCACGCCGCCGCGGATCTCGGCGGCGTCGGCCTCGATCTGCATGCGCCGGCCGCGGCCGAAGCCGTGCTGGCGCCGGGCGAGATCGCGGGCGAGCAGCGCAGTGTCGACGCGGAGGCCGGCCGGCAGCCCCAGCAGCGTCGCGGTGAGCCCCGGTCCGTGGCTCTCTCCGGCGGTGGTCAGGCGCAGGCGGCGCATGGCGGGTCAGCGCGCGAAGTCGATGAAGCCGCGATCGACGTCGGCGCGCAGCAGGCGGACGCGGACCTTGTCGCCGACGTCCAGGCCGCCCTCGCCGCGAACCACGCGACCCTCGACCGGCGGCTGGAAGATGCGCACCCAGGTCCCCTTGTCGGAGGCGCCGGTGACCACGCCGTCGAAGGACTGGCCGATACGGGAGGAGAGCAGCATCGCCGCCGCCGACTTGTGGACGCGCCGCTCGACTTTCTGGGCGTCGTCCTCCTTCTCGGTGCAGTGGATGGCGAGCGCGCTCAGCTCGGCGAGCGAATACGCCGGCGGCTGGCCGGCGAGCGCCGCCTTGAGCAGGCGCTGGGTGATGACGTCGGGGAAGCGGCGGTTGGGAGCGGTCGAGTGCGTGTAGTCGCGCACCGCGAGGCCGAAGTGCCCGGGCGCCGCGCTGCCGGGCGCCTCGGCCACGTATTCGCCCGAGCCGAGCAGCTTGACCACCGTCAACGACAGGTCGGGGAAGCGCAGCGGGTCCTTGCGGCGCTGGCGGTCGAGGAAGCCCGAGAGCGCCGCCGCGTCGGGGTCGGCCGGCAGCTGCTCGCCGCGGGCGGCGGCCACCTCGACGATGCGCGGCCAGCGCTGGGGGACGCGCACGACGCGGCGCAGCGACGGCATCCCGCGGGCGGCCAGGAACTTGGAGGTGGCGCCGTTGGCGGCGATCATGAAGTCCTCGATCAGCTGCTTGGCGCGGTTGTCGACGTCCACCTCGAGGCCGGTGAGCTGGTCGCCCGCGTACACCGCGCGGCTCTGCAGCGTCTGCAGCTCGAGCGCGCCGTGCTGGTGGCGGAGGGCCCGCAGGCGCTGGGCGGCGGCGTCCTGCAGGCGCAGCTGGGCGTCCAGGCCGGGGACGGCCGCCACCCGCGGCGGCGCCGGCCCCTTGCCCTCGATCCAGGCGCCGACGCCGTTGTAAGCGAGCTTGGCCTGGTTGCGGACCACGGCGCGATAGACGTCCGAGCTCGCCACTGATCCGTCCTCGGCAACCTCCATCTCGACCACGATCGCCAGGCGGTCCTCGCCCTCGCCGAGGGAGGTCAGATCGGTCGACAGCCGCTCCGGCAGCATGGGGAAGATCTCGGCCACGGTGTAGACGCTGGTGGTGTTCTGCCCGGCGTGGCCGTCGAGCGCCGAGCCCCTGGCGACCAGGGCGTCGACGTCGGCGACCGCCACCAGCACCTTGACGGTGCCGGCGGGGCCTGTCCCTCCCCGGCTGGCGCCTCCCTGGCCGTCCGTCTGGGCATCGCCCTGGGCGACCGTCAGCTGGTCGAGGTCGCGCGAGTCGTCGTTGTCGATCGAGCACCATGGCCGCTCGCGGAGGTCGCGGATCGCCGCGGCGGCAGCGCCGCTGGCCGTGCGCCCGGAAGCCGCCGGCCCCGGGATGCGCCCCAGCTCGGCCAGCGCCGCCGGCGGGAAATCGCGCTCCAGCTGGCGGTCGATCATCGCCTGGCGGGCGATGGCTCGCAGGTGCGCCTTCTGTCTCGCCGGGCTCTCGCTCATCGGACGCTCGGACCTCCGCGCAGAGTGGACGCAGGATATCAGCAGGCGGGTAGTGGGTCAGTTTCCTCGCGAATTGACCCACGACCCCTCCGCGGGCGGATGCGCGCGGGTCGCCGTTTTACCAGTAGACTTTCTCCGTCATGGATGCCGCGACTCCCCGGGGACCCTGGGTCCCGATCCTTCCGGACGGTGACGACGCCGGCGGCGCGGCCGGCGTGGAGCGGGCCATCGACGAGCTCGCCGTGGCGCTGGCGCCGGCGGCGGAGAACCCTGCCGCTGCCGAGACTGCCCGGTCACAGGCGCTCGCCGACGGGCCGGCCGGGCAGGCGCTGTTCTTTCACTATCTGGATCGGGCGCGGCCCGGACAGGGGCACGACGAGAGCGCGCTGACGCATCTCGAGACCGCGATCGCGGCGACCGCCGAGACGATGACCTCGCCCGGGCTCTACGGCGGCTTCTCGGGCGTGGCCTGGGTGCTCGAGCACCTCACCGGCCGGCTGCTCGAGCCGCCGGCGCCCGGCGAGGAGGACCCCGGCGAGGAGGTGGCGACGGCGCTGGCCTCCTACCTGGGGCACACGCCCTGGTTGGACGACTACGACCTCATCTCCGGCCTGGTCGGATTCGGCGTCTGGGCGGTCGAGCGCGCGCCGCGCTCCCGGGGCGAGGAGGCGGCCGAGAGCGTCGTGCGGCGGCTCGGCGAGCTGGCCGAGCGCCGCGACGGCGGCGTGACATGGCGCACGCCGCCGGAGCGGATGATGGCGAGCGAGGCGGCGAGCCACCCGCAGGGCAATTACAACCTGGGGGTCGCGCACGGCGTGCCCGGCGTGATCGGCATCCTCGGCGAGATGGTGGCCGCCGGCCTGCCGGCGGGTGGGGCGGCGGGGGAAGGCACGGCGCGCGAGCTGCTGGCAGGGGCCGTGGAGTGGCTCCTCGGGCAGCGCCTGCCTGCCGGCTCGCCCTCCTGCTTCTCTTATTCGGTGGCGCCCGGCGTCGAGCCGGTGCCGGCTCGTCATGCCTGGTGCTATGGCGATCCGGGAGTCTCCCTGGCGCTGCTCGGCGCGGCCCGCGCCGCCGGCGAGCCGGAATGGGAGCGCCAGGCCGTCGCCGTCGCCCGCGCGGCCGCCGCGCGCGGCCCGGACGCGGGCGGCGTCGTCGACGGCGGCCTCTGTCACGGCGCCGCCGGCCTCGCCCATCTCTACAACCGGCTCTTCCAGGCCACCGGCGATCCCTTCTTCAGGGCGGCGGCGCTGGCCTGGATCGAGCGCCTCATGGCCCAGCGCCGCCCCGGCCAGGGGATCGCCGGCTGGCAGGCCTGGCGCCCGATCGGCGAGGTCACCGGCCCCAATCCCGAGCTCGGCTGGGTCGACGACCGCGGCTTCCTCACCGGCGCCGCCGGCATCGGCCTCGTCCTGCTCGGCGCGCTCAGCCCGTTCGAGCCGGCCTGGGACCGCGTCCTGCTGTCGTCGGCGCCGCCGCGCGCGGCGCCTTGAGCCCGGCCCCCAATTCGCTCGAGGAGCGCGAGGGCGATAAGCTGGACGCAGAACGCAAGGCTCTCAGAGCAACATCAGGAGGGACTGATCGCATGACTAGGTCACACCGGCAGTGGTGTATCGCGGTCGCATCGGTTGCCGTCTTGCTCTTTGCATGGGCCATCTTGCTTCTCGAGCTCCGCTGGCCGCACATGTCCTGGCCGGCGCTCAGGGCGAACGCAGCCGTCCTGATCTACGTCTGGGCACTAGGCCCAGCCGTTTGGTTCGCGATCGAGTGGAAGCTTTGGAAGGAAGAACCTGGCCTCGAGATCGGCCAGCGGTTCGCTCGCGACTTTTGGATAGGCGCCGGCGCTGTGATCCTGCTGCTCGCTGCCAAGGCTTGAGTGCCGGCAGGTGCCCGCGGTCAGGCTCGACCACGGAGGATTCGCCGTGAGGGCTGCCCCTGTTGATCTCGGACTCCAAGAGCTGCTCCACTGCGAGGGCGAAGACCCTGCTCCGTCATACCACAGGCAATACCGTCATTCACGAGGGAATCCGGACCACGGCTTCCTGACCGGCGCCGCCAGCATCGGCCTCGTCGTGCACGGCGCGCTCACCTCGGTCGAGCCCGCCTGGGACCGCGCCCTGCTCGCGTCGGAGCCGCCGCGCGCGGCGCCGTGAGGGCTCGAACCCACCTCAAGGCGCTTCGTATTCGATCGTCCGCAGCCGTTCCGGAGCCGGGCTGAGCGCCGGCAAGGTCACCGGGCCGGCCGGCGTCAGCAGGGGCCGTTCCAGGTCCAGGAAGTGGAAGAAGAACGCCCAACGCCCGCTTTCCGCCAGTGGTCGCTCATCGTAGACGGCCTGCCATCTGGTGCGCGGCTGGCCGGGAAGCTCCTGGGTCACCGCATTCCAATCGAAATCGGCCGCCGGCGGCGTGATCTCCACCTCGATCAGCATGAGACCTGCAAAGTGGTTCCGCACGTCATCCTCGGCGCGTTGGCGTTCCTCTGCGCCGAGGTCTTCGCCCCACTGCGCTGCCAGGGTGGCCTCGAACTGTTGCAGGGTCGGCCGCACGGGATGCACGCCGACGACTTGCAGCCGCGGTCGCCCTCGCCTCGACAGCCGGCGCCAGCGCAGGGGAATCGTCAAGCGGCCCGCCGTGGCCAGCGACCGCAACAGCCACAGCACGGCGACCGCTCCGAGCCAGAGATAGGCCCGCTCCACCCTTCGGCTCAGCCGGCCGCGGCCGGGCGCTTGCGCGCGCGGGCGGCGCGGGAGCGGTGGGTCTGGAAGAGGAAGTCGTAGAGGACCATCTCGTGGGCGCGGGCGGCGGAGCGGATGAAGCGGTTGACGTGCATGTGGGCCAGGCTCACCGCCATGTCCGCGAGCCTGCCCTGGAGCTTGCCCGCGGCCTCCAGGCGGCGCAGCTCTTCGAGGATCGGGGCGTTGGCGCGCGAGCGCCGGCCGAGCACGTCGAGGGCCGGGGCGAAGGAGCTCTCGGGGTCGCCGCCGGCGTCGAGCAGCGGGTCGAGCTTCGGCCGCTCGGCGCGGAACTTCTGATCGAGCTGCACTTGTAGCGCTTTGGCGCTCTTGCCGTCGCCGTCGGCCGGTCCGGCGAACTCCTGCGCGAAGCCCTGGCGCATCCGCCCCAGCACCGAGAGCTTGGCCTCGGCATCGAGCCCGAGGTCGTTGAGCAGCGCGTCGACGCCGTAGAAAGCGAGGCGCCAGCGCACGTCGGCACCCTCGTCGCCCTCGAGCATGTCGAGGATCTCCAGCACCGCGTCGCTGTCGGCCTGGAACAACCGCTCGACCGGGCCGATGCCGAACGGGCCGCCGTAACGCTCCACCTCGCGTTCGTAGGTGTCGAGCTGCAACTTCCACAGCCGGCCGTCGTCGAGCAGCGGCGTCACGCCGGCGTACAGGGCGGGAAGCACGCGGCCGGTCAGGGCCTCCGGGTCGCCGTGGAAGCGCGCCCGCAGGTGCCACTCGGGGTCGCCGTAGCGGATGAAGAACCAGCTGTCGCTCCAACCTTCCGCGAGCGACTCGCGCACCAGTGGTGCCAGCACGTCGCGCAGCACGCGGTCGGCGGTGGCGGTGCCGGTGTAGAGCTTGGCGAAGAGCCACTCCGAGCCCGGGGGGAAGGTGCGCCGGACCTGGAGTCCATTGCCGGCGGGTGCGGCGCCGGCGGCCGTGCCCGCAGCGGCGGTGACCTGAGCCGCTGCGGTCCGGGCAGCGGCAGCGGCGGGAGTGGCTCCGGCAGCGGCAGCGGCAGCGGCGGCGGCCGTGGTCCCGGCAGCCGCAGCGGCTCCGGCGGCGGTCTCCGGAGCCCCGGCCGCCGTCTCGGCGGCGGCGGCCGGCCGCGGCAGGCGGTGGAAGGGGACGACCAGCTCGTGCACGAAGCGCCCCTCGGGGCCCTGGGCGATCAGCGCCTCGGGGCCAGGGAAGAGCTCGTTCAGCCGCGCGCGGTCGCGCTCTTCCACCAGGTCGAGGAAGGCGTCGATGGCGAGCGTGTTGTCGAGATCGACCAGCAGCTCGTTGTCGCCGTCGGCCAGCGTGACCAGGCGCGGCAGGCGCCGGCGCCGGCGCCACACCTGGACGGCGGCGTAACGGTCCGTCCCCGCGGCCTTGGCCAGCTGCTTGATCTCTTCGGCCGTCATCCACCAGCCGGCGCGGGCCAGCACCAGCCGGCCATGGGTGACGCGCGGCACGAAAGGCGCGCTCTCGAGCGGGCCCCAGCTGAAGCCGACCCCACCGGCGATCTCCTGGCTCTGCAACGTGCAGAGGAAGCGGTAGAGGCCCAGGCTGCGCATCGCGAAGTTGTGGGCGCTGGTCAGCCGCGGGATGATTTCCCGGCCAAGCCGCCGCGAGCGCAGCACGATCTGGTTGCCGCGCACCGACACCAGGAGGTCGGTGACCGGGATCTGCCGCTCCTCGGGAGCGCCCGAGCGGCCGAGGAAGGGGATCTCGTAGTCGCGCATCACCGGCCGCGAGAGGATGTTGCCGATCCGTCCCTGGGGCAGGTGCACGATCTCGGCGAAGATCGCCTCCGGGTGGAGGGCCTCCTCGGCGCGCAGGTGCTTCCGCGTCTGGTCGCAGAGCAGCTCCTCGGCATGGCAGAAGCGGCCCAGCAGGCGGGCGCCGGAGGGGCCGCCGGCATGCCCCACGAGGAGCTGGAACTCGCCGCGGTCGAGCGCCTCCGGCGAGGCGGCGGCGACCGTCGCCACCACCTGGAACGCGTCGGGGAAGGCCTGCGGTTCGCCGGCGCTGGCCGGGGCCATGCGCTCGAGGTCCTCGGCGGTGAGCTCGATCTGGTGCAGGCCCCCGGCCTGGGCCTCCTGCATCTTGGCGAGCAGCACCGATTGGCGGGGGCCCCAGGGATAGGTGGTGTCGGCGGCTGGCGGCGACAGCGCCAGGTTGCGCAGCAGCGGCGACGCCTCGGCGCCGAGATCGGAGGCGCGCTCGAAGCCGATGCCGATCTCCTCGTCGAGCACCTCGACCAGCGGCGCCTCGCGCTGCTCGCCGTAGCGCTCCTGGAACTCCTTGCGGAAGCGCTCGAGGCTCTCCTGGCGGGCGCGTCCCGAGAGGCGGCGCATGAGGTCGACGCCGCGCACGATCTCGGCCATGACCTCCGGTCCAAGGCTCGCCTCGGCCGGCAGCTTGACCATGTCCACCTGGAAGAGCCGCGCCATCTCCACTTTCGTCGGCAGCGTCTCGAGATCGGCGGCGATCGTGCGGTAGCGCTCCGCCGGCGCGCCGACGCCGCCGGCGTCGAGCTCGGCCAGGGCGTCGCGGGCCGCCGCCAGGCGCCGGGCCCCTTCTTGCCCGGCGTCGAGCCCGGCCAGACGGTCGACGAGGTCGTGAATGGCTTCCGGGCCGGTGACCGGCGGCGACAGGTCCGAGACCAGCACCTGGCTGTCGATCAGCTCCGTCAGGAAGGCGTCGGCATCCTCCCGGGAGATCTCGACCTCCGTCGCGGCGCCCTCGGCGGTCACCAGCGCCGCGGCGAGGTCGGCCGCGAGCGCCCCGCCCCGCGCCCGCTCGAGGGTCGCCTCCAGGTAGTCGGACGCCTCGACGGCGACCAGGTGATGAGAGCGGGTCTTGTCGTCCAGCCGGGCTTCGGCGTAGCGCAGGCGGCCGCCGGCCCGGTAGAGGCTCGAGTTCGGCCGGTAGCGCAGCTCGCGGCGCATCTCCGGGGCGCGCTCGAGCTCCTCGCAGAGCGCGAACAGGTAGTCCATGTCCAGGCGGGTGTGGCGGCGGTAGCCGGTGCACGGACCGAGAACGAGCCGGGTCCGCGGGGCGGCGCCGCTATTCGACGCAGCATCGCCCTCCGCAACAGCCTGGCCTGCCGCGACAGCATCGCCCTCCGGGACAGCATCGCCCTCCGCGGCGGCGGCGCCGCCCCCGGCGGCCGGGGCATCGCCGGCCTCGAGCACGGCGGTCGAGCAGCCGGAGAACAGGCCGAACGGGGTGGCGCGCGACGCCATGCGCAAGAAGTAGCGCACCAGGGCGCGCTCGGCGCGCAGCCCCTTCTTGCCATCCGGCTCGCGGCGCCAGGTGTCGAGGGCTTCGGCCAGCGACGGCGAGGCCACGAACAGCGCCTCGGCCACCTCGGGGCGCTCGACCAGGGCGCCCAGCCGGGAGCGCAGCATGGCGCGGTCGGCGGCGAGGGCGGCGGCCAGCTCGTCGGAGCCGGCGGCGGGCGCTGCAAGCCCGGCGCTCCAGGCCTCGACCTCCTCGAAAGGCAGCAGCGGCGTACGGAAGGCGAAGAACCCGGAAGGTACGAAGTCGAAGCCAATCGAGGAGCGGGTCGGTCCAGCCACGGGCCGTTGAAGATATCACGACACCGCGTCGATGCTGATTCGCCTACGGTAGTAGGGCATAAGAGGATAGGTGCCTCGGCCGTCGCTGACCGCCGGCACCGGCGCAAGCTCGAGCTGTTGGCAAGCCAGGGCGCCCGCCGTGTCTCTTCCCGCCGCAGGCGGTAACGACCCACTGCCGAGCCAGCGGCCAGGAGGTCAAGGAAGAAGGGATCGTGCTCGATGGGGTGAAGAAGGCTGAGGCAGTGCGGCTTGGAGCGCGGGATACCGGCTGGGGCTAGGGGATCAGCTCTGCCTGCTGCGCGAGCCTGCTGGCCGCCCTTACCATCTCCCTGAAAACGTTTGGGTGGAATGGGTCGCTGACATCGTTCTCCCGTTGCAGCGCCGCAGTGATCTTACCCAGCCGAAATACTAAAGGCTTCAAGATCGGTACCGTCGGATTCCCGGCGGGGTTCTCGAAACAATCCAACAGCGATCGGAGGATCCCGACTTGCGTGCCCTCATGTATCCTGACGTCGTAGCCGTTGAGATCGTTCAGGCTGTGTTCTAGTCGATGACTTTTCTCTTCCAAGAGGAAGAAGACATGAGGCGGGCGATGTCGATCCAAGGCCCACGCGATGCCTGCCTCGAAAGGCATGTTGAACCGCGGTACTCTCAGGGGTCCAGAAAGAGTTACTCGGCTGAGGTCGTGGACGGACGTCTCGCATCTTGCCAGCAGCTCATAGACTCGGTCGAGACGACGTTTTGAGCTTGGCACCTCCAACACGCAGTGAGGCTTGCGTCCCAACGCTGCCAGCCCTGCAACCGAAGCAATGAACAGCGTCCTGTATCGTTCGTCGAAAGGTACGTTCAAGAAGACACTTCCCGCCTCAGTTGCCGCGTGAGGATTGTCGGCATTGTGCTGCAGCGACTTCCCAGGCATGGAAGAAAAAAAGTCTTGCTCTTAGAGCCGTCCGATCAACTGTTGACTATGAGAGTGCTGTCTCATGAGCAGGAGCGAGCTGCCCATAGCGGCTAGCCCAGGTTGCTAGGGGTCCGCGATCTGCGCAAGCCGCGCTGGAGGTAGCCCAGCTCTCCGAGGATTCTGTCGACCCGCTGGGCCTCCCGAGGCGTTACGCCCACGCTGCGGCTGATCTCCTCAGCGGAGGCCGCCTTGGCGACATGCTTCCGGTGCGTCGGCTGGACTGTCTCTCGGAGGCGCCTGGGCGGCGTCTCTCGCAGCTCCTTGGCAGTCTTGCGTCTTACGTTTCGGGCCTTGCGGAGCTCTTTGCCTGGCTTGAATCTCACGCTTCGGCTCGCCTTCAGGAGGAGAGATTCGCTCGCCTGAAGATTGCGCCCCTTGCGCGACGCCCGCTCGGAGAGCGTGAAGCTGCCAAAGCCTGGGACCTTGGCGCTTTCGCCCGCCTTGACCGCCTCGGTGATGGCCGCGAAAACGGCTTCGAAGACCTCGGTGGCCTGTCGCCGTGTCAAGCCTTCAACGGAATCTACGACACTACCGATCAACTCGGCCTTGGTCACTACCAGAGTCTACCTGCTGGCAGGCCCTCACGCAACTTCCGGCCTTCCCTTCTTTCCCCTTTCTCTCCTCTTCCCCGGCTTTCTGTCCTCAGCCCCTTGCGGGAGGCCGGCCCGTCCGAGCATGACTGCCGCCTTCCCCCGCCAGCCCCCACCGCGCGGCCTGCTCGGGCGCCCGTGGCACTACTCGAAGTAGCCGCTGACGTCGATCAGCACCTGCACCGGCTTGGTGGCTGTGGCGTTGCGCAGGGCCAGGGTCCCGGAGCCCGAGGAGGCGAGTCCGATGACGGCGTTGTTGGCGATCACCCGCCCGGGCGAGAAGTTGATCGTGCTGGTCCCCGGCACCGCGGCGTCGCCCGGGAAGAGGCTGAGGAAGCCGGGCTCGGGCGCCGCGACCACCGTGATGTTGGCGGCCACGGCCTTGGCGCCCGCCGGGATGCCGCACCGGCCGGCGGCGACGACGACACGCTGGCCGCCGGGCGGGACCGGTGGGCCGCCGAAGGGACCGTCGGCCTGGCGGGTGTCGAGCAGCCGGCATGGCGTCAGCGTGAAGAAGCTGTACGGTCCGCCCGAGCCGGCGACCGTCGGCTGCCAGCCGAGCTCGATGACGTCGAAGTCGGTTGCCGGGATGCTGGCGAAGGCCGGGTTCAGCACGTCGTTGTTCCAGCGCGTGTCGTACGTTCCCTGGACGTACATGTCGGAGCCGTTGTCGGCGAGGATGAGCCCGTAGGTCTTCATCGCCTGGAAGATGCGTTGCACCTCCGGGGTATAGGACGAGAGGTCCACCGACGCCTTGAGGCGCAGGCGGGCGCCCAGCGGCGGCGCCGCGGTGTTCGAGCCGGCGACGTGCGAGGCCGGGTAGACGTAGCCGTTGCTGTCGCGGAGCGTGAAGCGGAAGGCGTGCAGGATCGGGCCGCTGCCGAACGCCTCGTCGTAGCGGACCAGGCCGGGCAGGATGGCCAGGCCGGCGGCGTCGGCGCTGGTCCAGGTCTCGGGGCGGCGGGCGTCGCCGTCGAGCTGGAAGATGGCTCCGGAGCCCGCCTCCCAGTGGTCGACGTTCCAATGCGCCTGGTACAGCTCGTAGAGGATGCGATTGTCGGTGTCGACGATCAGCATGTGGTAGTCCTGGCTGGTGCCGCCGCCCGGGGTGCCCCCCTCGATCCACCTGGCCTGGGTCTCCGCCTGCGAAGGGATCGGGTAGCCGGGCGGGTGGCCGGGCGCGCCGTTGTCGCTCTGGTCGCCGGAGAGGACGAAGGTCACCGGCACCGGGGACTGGCTGCCCGGGACCGTGATGTAAGGGAAGCCGTAGATGTTCGGGTTGGAGGGATCGGTGGGATCGACGTCGCCGCCGAAGTCCGGGTGCATGCCGCGCGAAGTGCCGATCCAGCTGATGAAGTTGCCGCTGTTGGGATCGACCGGCGCGTTGCTGACCACAGTGTTCCACCAGTTGTCGCGCGGGAACAGCGGCAGCGGCTGGGGCAGCGCCCCGCCCACCGTCTGCGCCCCCGCCGGCAGCGGCCCCGACGCGGCGGCCATTGCCACCAAGGCTGCCAGCACCAGGGCCGACGGCACTCCGGCGAGCGCCGCGGACGGCCGGGGGAGGCCGGCGATGGCGAGATGTGAACGTGTTGGCACGGCGTCTCCCCGCCGGTGGGCGGGCGGGCGCTCGCAGCGTAGCGCTGCTGTCTACTCAAGGGATGTGACTTTCGTCACAGCCGCGCCGCGTCTCTCCTGGTCTCGGCGATCCCTTGCGGGACCTACGCTTACCTTCCGATCTTGGAAACATCTGGAGCGTATCAAGCACGGAAACCTGCTTGCTTGGGAGAGTCCCAGGATCGTGAGAACCCAATTGTTACCAGCCATTGATCCTCGTCGAGTCGTACCTCTTCGAGTCCTATGTTGGTAACATTCTCTGCAGCCAAGATATCTGCAACAAAGGCTTTGGTGGCGCGGACTGCTTCCTTTACATCGATTCCAGACTGCATAGGCGCGTTCATGACTTCCTCCACATCATCGGTGAACGCGGAGCGAGTGCCGCTTATTCGCTCGCGGCGATCACATTATCACAGGAGCCGAGCCATCTTGATTCGCCTCAGCTCGCCCCTCGTCGCGGCGTCGCCCGGCAAGCGACTTCGCCGCGCGTCTCCACTATCCGATCGCGACGCGCTCCCAGAGCGGTGGATAGCTCACCACCAGCCCGAGCTCGTCCACCTCCAGCTCGGCGGTGAAGGCGCCGCCGCGGCTCTCGTAGCTCACCCGGCGCTCGTCCAGGCGGGTGTAGCGCTGCGCCAGCGGCTCGATCGACAGATCGGGGAAGCGCACCCAGGCCACCGTCATCTCGTGGCTCTCGCCGACCGCCAGGCCGAGGCGTCGCAACGGTAGGATGTTGGTGGCGGGAGTGAAGGCGAGGTCCACGTCGAGGCAGCCGGCGACGGCCGGGATCTCCATGGCGGCGGGAACCGGCCGCGGGCTGCCGCCGGCGACACCGGCGGCAGCGCCGGCGCCGGCTCCGGCTCCGGCTCCGGCGTTGGCGCCCTCGCGTGCTGCCTCCCGATGCGGACCCGCACCGGTCCGCGGCGCCTCCTCGGCGCTCCGCCACCAGCGCTGGCCGTCGCCGGCGGTGAGCTTGAGGTGCCGTGTCTCCGCTCCCCGGGTGAGGGCGACGTGAACGCCGCGGCTGGTCCAGTCGGGCGCGCAGGCGACCGCGTACTTGAGCCGCAAGGGGAGGCCCGCGTCGGCCATGATCACCGTGCCGGTCAGCCGCGGCCCGGCCGCGCTGTCCCAGAGCCTGAAATACTCGATACCGGCAATGTCGACGCGGCGCCAGATCAGCTCCCGGACCAACC
>DATDGZ010000262.1:0-1997 GCA_036521795.1 Thermoanaerobaculia bacterium
AGGAAGGGTGGGTGCCAAGTCCACGGCGAAGAACCTCGTCACCGTGCCGTTGCGATCGACGTTGCCCGCCGACAGCCGGCAGAGCGAGCCGGCCGAGTCCGTCGCGCAGAACCAGCCGGGCGACGAGGCTGCCGCATCGAAGACGGTGTTCGGCGGCACGACGTCGGTCAGCTGCAGCCCGCCCAGGCCCAGGCCGCTCTGATCGGTGACCGAGATCGTGTAGAGCAGGGTCGACCCAGGAGAACCGGTCCCCGCCACCGTCTTGGTGACAGTGACGCTCGGCGCGGCGCTCGTGCAGGTCGCGCCGATGTTGCCGCTCTCGGCGAGCTGCGGTCTCAGATCGAGGCCATCGCTCGTCGTGCCTCGCATCACCGCCGTGAAGCTCGGCTGCGAGCTCTGGAAGCTCGCCCGGTAGAGGAAGGCGACGACGTTGCCTTGCAGTCGGCTGCCGTTCGCCGGCGGTCCGCAGCTGAAATCGACCGTTGCCTCGGCGTCGCTCGGTGCGTTGCCGGTGACGATCGTCGCCCCGCAGTCGCCGGCGCTGAAGACCGGGTCGATCTCGACCGAGCCCGGAATGAACGACAGGCCGCTCGCACCCGCGAACGGCGCCACCATCTCACCCGTGATGCTGCCCGTCGTGTCCGAGGGCGGATCGATGTAGAACACCCGGATCGTCACCGGCTCCCCGCAGTCGAGGACGCCGTTGCCGTTGACGTCCTGAAACCCCACGTACTGCTGACCGAACCCTCGGCCGTTGACCACCTGCCCGCCGGCCGGCGTGAACGCTCCGCCGAGCAGCGCGAGCCCGGCTCCTGCGATCCAAAGGCACTGTCGTTTGGCACGCATCGCTGTTCCTCCTTGATGACCATGAAATGTAATGGTCTGATTGTGGATATGCTTCGTTGCTGACGCTCGTGCTCGACCCCCCCTGTCCCTACTCCTGGACGGGCTCCTCGAGGCTCACGTCGCCGCGCAGGAAGACGTAGAAGCTCGTGCCTGCCTGGATGCGGATCGTCGGCGGCACCGACATCTGGCGCCGTAGCATCTCGATCGCGACCGTCGACAGCTCCTGGCCCACCGCGGCCGCCGCCACCTGCCGCGTCGACGCCGCCGCGCCGAAGGCCGCGGACTCCTGCGGCTGCGACAGTTGGGCGCCGGCGCTCAGGATCGACAGCAGAATGGCGCTGCCGAAGACCCGGGTCAGGTGGTTGTTGACCGAGCCCGCGAGACCCGCCTCGCCGGATTTCGTCGCCGCCGGCAGGCCCGGAAAGGTGAGACCGTTGCCGTCCGGGAAGATCACCCGGCCCCAGGCGACGAGCAGCCGGCTCTCGCCGAGCGCCACCTGGCTGTCGTACGACCCGAGGAGGCGCGACCCGCGCGGGATCACGACCTGCCGCTGGGTGCGGTCGAAGACGTCCCGCGTCACCTGGGCCACAAGCGGCCCGGCGACGTCGGAGTCGACCGCCGTCACCAGCGCCGCCGGGATGACGGTTCCGGCCTCGACCACGACGCCCGCGCCCAGTCGGTCTCGCCGGAGCTTGAGCGCCGACGGCGAGAGCGTCTCCGCGCTCCGCAAAAAACCCTGATGCTCTCTGCCGCTCGCCGCGGCGCCAGCGGCCGGCGATGCCGCCGTGCCGCCCTCCGGCAACGAGATGCCCGAAGCGCCGCCCGCCGAGAAGGCCGCCGGCAACGCCGGGAGCGTCCCGGTCCCGAGCGGCGCCGCCAGGCCGAGCTGCCTCGCCATCCTCTCCCCGCTCCCCTCCCCGCCGCCCTCGCCGGACTCGGAAGCCGGCGCACGCGGCGGCTCGACCGGCGCCTGCAACGCGCGCCGATAGGCCTCCTCGCGCGGGTTCGCGGGCGGCGCCTGCGCCCGCTCCGCTCCGGGCGGGATGCCCGGCCCGCCCGGCTCGAGCCCTGCCGCGAGGGGGTCCTCGCCTGCCGGCCCCGCGCCGCTCGCCGGCGCCCGGCCCTCTCGCATCGCGTCCTGCCAGTAGCCC
>DATDGZ010000263.1:0-14439 GCA_036521795.1 Thermoanaerobaculia bacterium
GGTCGCTGAGACCTCCCTGGGCGGAATGAGCGAGATAGACGACGCCCTTGTCCGTGACCGCCGGGTTGCGCGCGCCGGCGTGCGTGGCCACGGTCGCCAGCACGGACAGCTTGCCGTGCGCGTCGGCGCGCGCGATGGTCAGCCGTGCCGCCTTGGCCGCGCCGACGTACAGCGTGTGGGTCGGCGCCCAGTAATCGATGTCGTCCACCCCGTCCCCGGTGTCGATCGACGACAGGACCGCGCCGTCGTGGGCCACGTCCAGCACCTCCGCGCGGGTGCTGCAGGCGACGAAGAGTTGGCCGGCCGTGGCGTCGACGCGCAGACCGTGCGGACCGTCTTCGCCGCAGGACGGCTTCCAGGTCGCCAGCGTCTGGTGGCTCTCGAGATCGATCGCCAGCGTCCGGTCCTTGTCCTCGAGATTGGTGTAGAAGCGGCCGCGGACGCCGTCGACCGCGAAGCCTTCGGGGTTGCCGTCGAAGGTCAGCTTCGCCTTCTCGGCGAGGGTCGTCGCGTCGAGGGTGCGGATCGACTTGTCGCGCGGCGTCGTGACCCAGACCTCCTTGGTGGCCGCCACGTAGGCGAGCCCGTCCGGCATGGAATCGAGGTGATGGCAGGCGCCGCGCGCCAGCGAGCTGGCGTTGAAGGCGCACACCGTCGAGTCGCCGCGGTTGCCGACGTACACCAGTCCCTCGCCCACGGTCACCGAGCTCGGCCCGACCTTGCGCCGGCGCTCTCCCGTTCCCATCTCGGCGGTGGCGAAGCCGTCGATCCGCCGTGCGGCGCCGCCGGACGGATCGATGACCGCCACGCCGCCCGTGTTCCCGGCGGGCACCCAGACCAGGTGGGTGGCGGGATCGAAGGCGATGTAGTCCATGAGCACGGCGGCGCCGTTCGCGCCCGGCACGGGCTGCATGCGGACCGTGTAGGACGCCTCCGCGCCGCGCGCCTTGCCGGCGGCGAGGAGCGAGGCGCAGAACAGCAGCGTGAGCACCACGCGGATGGGATGTCGAGCGGGATCGAATCTGTACATGGGCAAGTCCTTTCGTCAGGGAGAATCGGGCCGCCGCGGTCGCGAGTCCGGGGCTGGGCCTGCCCGCCCGGAGGTCCCGGCCGAGGTGATTCTACACGCCGCCACCGCGCCTCGCGGCGATCCGCGCGCACACCCTGAGCTAGTGCCCCGTCTCGGCGGCCGGCGGGCCGCTCAATGCCCCGGATGGCCGTCCAGATCCTCGATGCGGGCGTCCGAGGGAGGCCGCTCGGCGCGCAGGCGTGCCGAGGTCCTCTCGGCCTCGCTCAGCGCCCGCAGCAGGTTGGCGCCCGCCACCTTCTTCACGTCGTCGTCGCTGTAGCCGCGGCGCAGCAGCTCGGCCAGGAGCACCGGGTACTGCGCGACGTCGCCCAGGCCGTCGGGCAGCGAGGTGGTGCCGTCGAAGTCCGATCCCAGGCCGACGTGGTCGATGCCGGCGACCCGGCGCACGTGATCGACGTGGTCGGCGACCTGGGCGAGGGTGGCGTGCGGCGCGGGATGGGCGGCGCTCCACGCCGCCAGCTCGCGCTCGACGCGCTCGGCGTCTTCCGGATAGAGCGCCTTCAGGCGCGCTTCCTCGCCGTCGTGCGCCGCGTCGTAGGCGCGAACCGCCTCCGAGGTGAAGGTGGTGACGAAGCTCACCATCGCGACACCGCCCTGGCGCTGCAGCATCGCCAGCACCTCGTCGGGCACGTTGCGCGGATGGCCGTCGAGCGCCCGCGCCGAGGAGTGCGAGAAGATCACCGGCGCCGCCGAGACCGCGATCGCGGCTTGCATGGTGCGCGGCGCGACGTGCGAGAGGTCCACCAGCATGCCGAGCCGGTTCATCTCGCGCACCACCTCCTCGCCGAAGTGGGTGAGGCCACCGTGGCGGGGCTGGTCGGTGGCGGAGTCGGCCCAGTCGTCGTTCCGGGAGTGCGTGAGCGTCATGTAGCGGGCGCCGGCGCGGTAGAGCTCGCGCAGCACCGCCAGCGAATCGCCGATCGAGTGTCCGCCTTCGACGCCGATCAGCGAGGCGATGCGCCCGGCGTGATGGATGCGCATCACGTCGCCGGCGGTGGCCGCCGTCTCGAAGGTGTCGGGATACAGCTCGGCCAGCCGGTGCACCACGTCGATCTGCTCGAGCACCGCCTGGACCGCCGCCGGTCCGGCAAGCTCCACCGGCACGTAGACCGACCAGAACTGCCCGCCGACGCCGCCGCGGCGCAGCCGTGGGATGTCGGTGTGCAGCGGCGGCCGCAGGCCGCTGGCGTCGCGCCGCAGATCCAGCTTGTCGAGCTGATCGTGGAACCGCTCGCGAAGCTGCCAGGGCAGGTCGTTGTGACCGTCGATCAGCGGCACCTCGCGCAGCAGGCGGCGGGCCCGCTCGATCAGCTCCGGGGCGGGCGGCTGCCAGGCGCCGGCACCCGCGGCGGCACCGCTCGGGGCGCCAGGGGCCGGGCTGGCGGCGGCCGGGCTGCCCGCGGCCCTCGCGGCCCCCGCGGCCTCCGCGGCCCCCGCGGCGATAGCGGCGAACGACGCCAGGAGGGCGAGCGACGCCACGGCCGCCAGCCTCGCCGCCGGCAGGCCCTTCGCGCTCACCGCCCGGGATCGGAATGGCTCTCGCGGCTTCTCGGCCATCTTCGCACCTCCTCGGATTCGGGGATTCGGACTGACGCGGCGGCATTGTACCGGCTCGGATACGATAGCGACGCACCAGCCCACGGCGGGTAGTGACCGGCGGTGGAGACGGCGGCGCCGACTGCCAGCCAAAGCGTGGAAAGGATTGTATGGAGCTCGAGCACCCGACCCCGATCCGTCCCGAGGAGCACGCGGTCTTCGACGCAGCGCGGATGGGCAAGAGCACCCTGTTCCAGTCGGACCGCCTGCTGGTCGGGCTGAACGCCTTCGAGCCGGGCCAGGAACACCAGCTGCACGCGCACGCCGGCCTCGACAAGGTCTATCACGTGCTCGCCGGCAGCGGCCTCTTCCTGCTCGCGGGACGCGAGGTGCCGATGAGCGCCGGCACCCTGCTCATCGCCCCGGCCGGGGTGCCGCACGGCATCCGCAACACCGGCCCCACGCGCCTGCTCGTGCTGGCCATCCTGGCGCCGTCGCCGTAGGCATTCCTGGACACTACAACACTACACTAGCGCACGCCCCAGAGCTTGTGCTGCTGGACCGACAGGCGCCATGGAGGATTGTCCTTGCAGAGCTGAATGCACCAGTCGAGGGCGCGGCGGTCGAGGCCGTCGCCGTCGAAGGCCGGCGAGATCAGGAAATGCTCGGCCTTCACCACCGTCCGCGGCAGCGCCTGGCCGTGAGCCCGCACGTACTTGACCTCGTGGGCCGTGAGCTGGCGGATGGCGTGCTCGGCCACTTTCGGGCTGACGGTGATCCAGTCGATGCCGGGCGGCAGCTCGACGCTGCCGTTGGTCTCGATGGCCAGCTGCAAGCCAGCGCCGTGTAAGGCGTCGATCAGCTCGCGGTCGACCTGCAGCGCCGGCTCGCCGCCGGTCAGCACCAGCCAGCCGCAGCCGGCGGAGTGCTCGTGCGCCTCGGCAACGATCTCGGGCGCCGTGAGCCAGCGGCCGGACTCGAACTCCGTGTCGCAGTCGAAGCCGTGCGTCTCGACCCGGCACTCCTGGTTGCAGCGCGCCAGGCGGAGGAACAGGTTCGGCGTGCCGGCCCGCACCCCCTCGCCCTGCAGGCTGTAGAAGATCTCGTTGACCAGGTATCGCGCGGCCACGCCGCAAGGATACCGGAGGATTGCCGGCACCCGAGGCGCGGGCGGCGCCCAGGTCGAAGGCAGCGCGGACGCCATGCGGAATGGAGTCGGGGCGCGCCGCCCGGCGGCCGCTCCTTGTCCGAGCGCGGCGCCTCCACCGCCGGTGACTGTGGCGGGTGCCTAGCTGACGCGGGAAAAAGGCGGCAGCTTGTCATTGACTTACGCCTTGTTTACGCCTAGAGTGAGGACATCAACCGGAAGCGGCTGGCGCAGGACCGACAGTCGAGCTTCCGGCGAGTCGCCGTCTCTGCCTCGGGCTGACTCGATCGCCTCGATCGATCGCCTCGATCGTCGAGATCGTAGGGACCGTCGGAGGTCAAGGCGGAGATCGATCTCGATCTGGCGACCGCGAGCGGGACCCGCCTGGCGCTGGCGGCGGCTGGAGTCACTCGAGTCCATTGCCATCAGGAGATCGCCGTGCATACCTCCACTCCCCCACCCGTCCCTCCTTCCCCGGTGCTGACCGGCCTGGGCCAGGCGCTGCGCTGGCTGCGCGAGCGGCAGGCCCGCAAGCAGTACCGCGTCGCCGACGACGCCGGCGTCACGAAGGGCATGCTCTCGGCCTACGAGACCGGCCGCCAGCGACCCTCCCTCGAGACTCTTGACAAGCTGCTGGATACCCTGGGGTGCGACCTGAACGATCTGCACAACGCCTTGCAGATCGTCAACGGCCGGCCTGAACGGATGAAGGGGTGGCAGCTCCGCGACGCCGCCCCGAATCTCCCGCATCTCCCGGATCTCCAGCAAGCCGAGTCCGGGCTGAACGAACGAGCGGCCGGCCAGACCCCGGGGCACCCCGGCGTCCGCGAGCCCGGCCGACCGGCGCCGCGCCAGGGTCCTGGCTACGCCGCGATGCCCGCCTTCGGCTTTCTCGCCCAGCTGCCAGGAGGTCGCGCGGGTGCGCCGCTTGCCGGCGAAGTCCGCGAAGGTGGTCGCGGCCGGCCCGCGAGCGAGCTCTACCGCCTCCTCGGCCTGGCCGGCGATGATCAGGCGCCGGTCACAGGCCTTCCGGCTCTGCCGGCTCTGCCGGCTCTGCCGGCCCTGCCGGAGTTGCCGGAAGAGGAGGAGCTGGCCCTGACCCAGATGCTCGAGGGCTTCCATAACCTCCTCCGCTACTGGCATCGCTGCCTCGCCTCCTTGTCTCCGCGCCACCCACACGGGCCGCACGAACCGCACGAACCGCACGAAGCCGCCGAGGGCCTGAGCCGCCCCGGAGGTACGTCGGCGCCGGCCGCGCCGGCGTCCGAGGCGGACGAAGGCGGCGGCCTCGACAAGCACGGGAGCAAAAGCAAGCGCAAGGAATAAGGAATAGGGACCTGAACCGACAGCGCGTTTGCCACGACCCGATTTCCCGGGGATCAGCGGCCAGAATTCGAATTCGGGTAAACTGGCCGTGGGGGTATACCCCGGCGGAAGGATGGGCGCGGTATCGAGATCTGCTCGAGAATGCGCTTTCCTAGATGGAAGTCTCGCGGGACCTGGCGGCTTGCCGGCAGTCCCGGCACCTCTTCAACCGGCCAGCGGACCCGCGCCCGAGACAAGACCTTGTCACTGTCAGCGCCATCGTCACGTACGCCGGCGGAGCCGCCTCCCGCCTCCCACCCGCACGTAGCCGCGCCCGCCAGCGCCGCCAGCGCCCCTGGGATGGCCCTCGGCTCGGGCAGCACCTCGGGTGGGTCGGGTGGGTTCGCCCGGCTGATCGACGGATTCCGCGACCGCCTCGACCGGGAGATCGCGGCCTTCCTGGCTGACAAGCGCAGCAGCGCCGGGGGCACCGGCGGCGCCGGCGAGGGCCCAGCCGGCTTCCGCCGGCAAGCCATCCTGGCGGATCCGGGCGACCTGGTGGACGGCGTCGCCCGGCTGATGGCCCAGGGCGGCAAGCGCCTGCGGCCCGCGCTCGTCTACTACACCTACCGCGCCTGCGGCGGCCTTGCCGAATCGCAGGTGATGCCGCTGGCGCTCGCCACCGAGTTCCTCCACACCTACCTGTTGATCCACGACGACATCATGGATCATGCCGAGGTGCGGCGCGGCCAGCCGGCGGCGCACGCACGCTTCCGCGACCTCCACCGTGCCGGCGGCCTGCGCGGGGACGCCGACGACTTCGGCCGCTCGGTCGCGATCCTGCTCGGCGATCTCGCCCACACCTATGCGGTCGAGCTGTTCACCGGCGTGGCGGTGCGCCCCGATCCTGCCGCGGCGGCCGGGATGTCGGCGCCGCCCGCTCTGCACGGGCCATCCGCGCCGCCCGAGTCCGCGCCGCTCACTCAGCCCGCGCCTCCCGAGTTCGCGCCGTCCGTCACCCATTGGCTCGAGCTGAACCGCTGCTTCTCCCAGATGTGCGAGGAGGTGATCGGCGGCCAGTACCTGGAGTTCCTGCTCGCCCACCGCGGCCACCCCGAGCCGGGGTCATCCGGTCCGGCCGGCGTCCACTCCGGCACTCCCCCTGCGAGCGTCGCGAACGGCGCCCACGTCGCGGAGGGGGCGCGAGGCGCGATCCACGCGGCCACCGAGCCCACCCCGGCCCAGGCCGTCCGCGAGTCGGAGCTGCTGCGCGTGCTGCGCCTCAAGTCGGGGCGCTACACCGCGGAGCGGCCGATCCAGCTCGGCGCCCTGCTGGCCGGCGCGCCGACCGCGCTGCGCGAGGAGCTGTCGCGGTACGGCACCGCGGTCGGCGAGGCGTTCCAGCTGCAAGACGACCTGCTGGGCCTCTTCGGCGACCCGGCGACCGTCGGCAAGCCGGTGGGCGACGACCTGCGCGAGGGCAAGTTCACCCTGCTGATCCACCACGCCCTGGTCAAGGGCGGCCCCGACGACCGGCAGCTCGTCGCCGGCGCGCTCGGCGATCCGAACCTGACCGCCGCGGAGGTCGCCCGCGTCCAGGCGGCGCTCGAGCGGACCGGCGCGCGACGCGCGGTCACCGCCATGATCGCCGAGCGCCTCGGCGAGGCCCGCCGCGCGCTCGAGACGCTCGCCCCGCTCCTGGCACCGCCGGCACACCCGGCACCGCCGGCGCCGCTGCCACTGCTGGCGCAGGAGAAGGCGGACGACCCGGACTCGGACCCTTCGCCGGCCGCCGAGGGGCTGCGCTTCCTCTCCGGCCTGCTCGATTTCCTCTGGGAACGCGAGCAATGAGCCCGACGGCGCCGGCGGCCGCCACCGCCGTCCAGGCCTCGCTCGAGCGCGACCGCAAGGCGGAGCACATCCGGCTGGCGCTCGAGCAGCGCATGCAGCTGGGCGTCAATTACTTCGACGAATACCACTTCGAGCACGCGGCGCTGCCCGAGGTGGACTTCGACGACATCGACATCGGCGTCGACTTCCTGGGCCGCCGCCTCGCCGCGCCGCTGCTGGTCTCGTCGATGACCGGCGGCACCGAGGCGGCCGGCCTGATCAACCGGAACCTGGCCGCCGGCGCGCAGCGCACCGGCATCGCCGTCGGCGTCGGCTCCCAGCGGAAGGCGTTGGAGGATCCCGCGAAAGCTGATACTTTCAGGGTCCGCGAGGTCGCCCCGTCGGTGCCGCTGCTCGCCAACCTGGGAGCCGTGCAGCTGAACTACGGCCTGGGCGCCCGCGAGTGCCTGCAGGCGGTCGAGATGATCGGGGCCGACGCCCTGATCCTGCACCTGAACCCGCTGCAGGAGGCGATCCAGCCGGAAGGCCAGCGGAACTTCGCCGGCCTGCTGCCGAAGATCGGCGAGGTCGTGCGGGCGTTGCCGGTGCCGATCGTCGTCAAGGAGATCGGCTGCGGCATCTCGGCAGCGACCGCGCGGGCGCTGGCCGGGCAAGGGATTCGCATCATCGATACCGCCGGGGTCGGCGGCACCAGCTGGGCGCGCATCGAAGCCGAGCGCGCCGGCGACCTCGACCTCGGCGAGGTGTTCGCCGGCTGGGGGATCCCGACGCCGCTCTCGATCCGCGAAGTGCGCTCGGTCGGCGGTCTGACCGTGATCGCGAGCGGCGGCCTGCGCAACGGCATCGACGTCGCCAAGGCCCTGGCCCTGGGCGCCGATCTGGCAGGGATGGCCTATCCATTCTTGCAGGCGGCGACCGAGTCGCCGGAGCGAGTCGTGGACAAGGTGCACAGCATCGTGCTGGAGCTGAAGATCTGCATGTTCTGCCTGGGCGTGAAAACCGTAGCGGAGCTGCGTCACGCCAGGCTTCGCAAAGGGTCGTGAGATGACCAATGCCACGAATTCCATCGCCGCCGCCGCCGTCGCCCGCCTGACCCGCGCCGAGCTGGTCCGGTCGCTGATCGAGGGAGAGCGCCGCTTCCACGAGCTGCCGAAGGACCTCGCCCCCGAGGAGGCCGCGGAGATCCGCCGCAGCGCCCTCGAGGAGATGACCCGGACGCCGCTCAGCAACATCGCCCACCACTCGCTGGACGTGACCCGTGCGTCGCGCCGCAACTGCGAGAACTTCATCGGCGTGGCGCAGGTCCCGATGGGCATCTGCGGTCCGCTGCGGGTGCGCGGCAATTACATCGACGGCGACGTCTACGTGCCGCTCGCCACCACCGAGGCGGCCCTGGTCGCCAGCACGAACCGCGGCTGCTCGGCGATCCGCGAGGCCGGCGGCGCCGTGGTCCGGGTCGAGGACGTCGGGATGACCCGCGCGCCGGTCTTCCGCACCTCCGGCATCGTCCAGACCCAGAGCTTCCTGCGCTGGATCCAGGACCATTACGACGACGTGCGGCGGGTCACCGAGGCGAGCAGCCGCCATCTGAAGCTGATCGAGGTCCGCCCGTTCGCTTTCGGCACCACCGTCTTCCTGCGCTTCCGCTTCGACTCGGGCGACGCCATGGGCATGAACATGGCCACGATCGCCTGCGACCGCGTGGTGACCGACCTGATCGAGCCCGCGACCGGGGTCGCCTGCATTGGCCTCTCGGGGAACTACTGCGTCGACAAGAAGCCCGCGGCGATCAATTTCCAGGAGGGGCGCGGCAAGCGCATCTACGCCGAGATCCTGCTCGAGGCGCCAGTCCTCCATCACAACCTGAAGACCAACGCCCGCGACCTGGTGGAGGTGCAGTACCGCAAGAACCTCCTGGGCTCGATCGCCGCCGGCTCGCTCGGCTTCAACGCGCACTACGCCAACGTCCTGGCGGCCGTCTTCATCGCCACCGGCCAGGACCCGGCCCACGTGGTCGAGGGCTCGCTGGGCGTGACCTGCATCGAGGCGCGCGGCAGCGACGGAGTCTTCGCGTCCATCTTCATGCCGGACGTGCCGCTCGGCACCGTGGGCGGCGGCACCGCGCTCGACACCCAGCGCGAGGCGCTGGCGATGCTCGGGGTCTCCCCCGACCCGGAGCGCCGCGGCGAGGCCACTCTCCGGCTCGCCGAGATCTTGGGGGCGATCGTGCTCGCCGGCGAGCTGTCGCTGATGGCCGCCTTCACCTCCCAGGACCTGGCGCGGGCCCACGAGAAGCTCGGCCGCGGCGAGCCCGCCGGCCCGAAGCCGCTGCCGGCCTGAGCCCCCGGGTTCTTCCCACTCTCCCCAGGCTCCGCCTCTCATACAATGGCTGAGCGCGGGTGCGCCGCTGCCGCGGCGCGCCGTCGTGGGGAGGGTGCGTGGCCACGATGACTCCGAAGGCAGCCCGAGAGCAGGCGGCGCCGGTTGAAGGATCGGACCTCGGGGCGCCGCACGGCCTTGCCTCGAAAGCGCCGCACGGCGGCGCTGGCGGCGCCGCCGCCGCGCGGCCGGCCGTGACCGTCTCGACGCCGGGCAAGCTCATCCTGATGGGCGAGCACGCGGTGGTCTACGGCCGGCCGGCGCTGGTGGCCGCCATCGACCTGCGGCTGCGTGCCACCTTCTCGGTCCCTCTCGCGCCTCCCGGGGCCTCTCGCCCGCTGGCGGAGATCGTGGAGATCGTGGAGATCGACCTCCCGGGTCTCGCTCATAGGGTGACTCTCTCCTGGGGCGAGGTGCTCGCCTATGCGCGCGCCGCCCGCGACGGCTGGACCGCCTACGCGGCGCAGCCCGATCTGGCAGGCTTCCTCGAGCTGCGCGGCGACGACCCCGCGCACATCGTCAAGGCGGCGCTCGGCGAGGTCGCGGCGGCCCTCGGCGAGGAGGCCGGCGGCGCGCCAGGCCTCTGCTTGCGCCTGGACTCCGAGCTGCCGATCGGCGCGGGCTTCGGCAGCTCGGCGGCCGCCGCGGTGGCGGTCGTCGCCGGCTATGCCGCCTGGCGTGGGCGCGACGATCTCGACCGCGACACGATCGCGCGCCTGGCGCTCGAGGCGGAGCGCCGGCAGCACGGGCTGCCCTCCGGCGTCGACACGACCACCAGCCTGCACGGCGGCCTCCTCTGGGCGCGGCGGCTGCACCCTTCGCAGGGAGGTGAGCTCGCCTGCGAGCGCCTCGCCGCCGATTCGCCGCTGCTCGGGCGGCTGCGCGTCTACCACACCGGCACACCGCCCGAGGCGACCGGCGCGGTGGTGGCCGCGGTGCGGACGCGGCGCGACCGCGACCCGGCAGCGCACGAGCGGCTGTTCGACCGCATGGAAGCGGCGACTCGCGGCTGGCGCGCGGAGCTCGGCGCCGCCGCGGAGCGCCCGGAGCGGGTGACGGACCTGATCCGCGAGCACCAGGCGTGCCTCGAGGCGCTGGGCGTGGTCCCCGCGCCGGTGCGGGCGCTGGTGCGGCGGGTGGAGGCCGCGGGCGGCGCCGCCAAGGTGTCGGGCGCCGGCTCCCTCGCCGGTCCCGGCGCCGGCTCGCTCCTGGTCTATCATGCCGACTCGGAGGCCGCGGCGGCCTGGGACTTCCTGCGCCCCTTCGCCCACCTTCCCGTCCACCTCGGAGCCGCCGGTTTCCGGCGGGAGACCTGATGACCAAGACCACCATCTCCGCGCCGGCGAACATCGCCTTCATCAAGTACTGGGGCGCCCGCGACCTCGATCGCGCGTTGCCGCTGAACTCCTCGATCTCGATGACGCTCGACCGCTGCGTGACGCAGTGCACCATCGAGCTGATCCGCGGCGACCAGGACGAGATCTGGCTGGCAGAGGCGCATGGCGGCTTCAGCACGCCGGAGCCGGACTTCCAGCGCCGCGTCAAGCAGCACCTGGACCGCATGCGGCGATGGGCCGGCACCGAGGATCGCTTCCGGGTGGCGACGCGCAACACGTTCCCCAGCGCCGCCGGGCTTGCCTCCTCCGCCTCTGGATTCGCGGCGCTGACGCTGGCGGCGGCCGGAGCGCTGGGCAAGGGAGGCGCGCCGGCCGCCGAGCTCTCGACCCTCGCCCGCGACAGCGGCAGCGGCTCGGCGGGCCGCTCGGTGCTCGGCGGCTACGTCGAGTGGCCGGCGGGGGAAGGCGACCGGGGGCGGGAAGCCGTGCAGCTCGCCGACGCCGAGCACTGGGACCTGCGCGACGTCATCGCGGTGGTCGAGATCGGGCCGAAGACCGTCCCCTCGCTCGAGGGTCACCGGCGCGCCGCCACCAGCCCCTACCTGGCGCGCCGCCTCGAGCTGCTGCCGGAGCGCCTCGCCAAGGTCCGTCGCGCGATCGCCGAGCGCGACCTCGACCTGCTCGGGCCGGTGCTCGAAGAGGAAGCGGTCGACCTGCACCTGATCGCCATGTCGTCGCGGCCGCCGATCTTCTACTGGGCCCCCGGCACCGTGGCGGTGCTGCGCGCCGTGCGCGAGCTGCGCCAGGAGGGGCTCTCGGCCTGGGCGACGATGGACGCCGGCGCCAACGTCCACGTCATCTGCGACGCTGAGTCCGAGGAGGACGTCGCCGAGCGCCTGGAGAGCCTCGCCGTGGTCGGTTTCGTCATCCAGGACTGCGTCGGGACCGGCCCGGAGAGCGACGACGAGCACTTGTTCTAGGCTCACGACGACTCCGAGAGATGCGCCCCCTCCCTCCCCCTCGATAGGAACTCTCTTTCCAGCATGGACCGCCCGGCCGAGGTGACGCTGCTCAAGCTGGGCGGCAGCCTGCTCACCGAGAAGACGGAGGTCGACGCCGTCCGCCCGGCCGTGCTGGCCCGGTTGGCGGCGGAGATCGCCGAGAGCGCCGCGGCGGATGGGACGCCGATGGCGGCCGGCGGACCGGGAGCGGCGGGCCCGCCCCGCGTGCCGCTGGTGCTCGCGCATGGCAGCGGCTCGTTCGGGCACGTCGCCGCCCGGCGCCACGGCATCGCCGCCGGCCTGCATGGCGCCGCCCAGCTGCCCGGCGTGTCGCTCACCCAGGAACGGGCTGCCGCCCTGCACTGGCAGGTGTGCGCCGCCCTTGCCGTGGCCGGGCTCCATCCCTTCTCCCTCGCGCCGTCGAGCTCGGTGGTGGCGGCCGGCGGCCGGCCCCTCACCATCGCCGTCGAGCCGCTGCTGCTGGCCCTGGCGCGCGACCTGCTGCCGGTGCTGTACGGCGACGTCGTCATGGACCGCGAGCAAGGGGTGGCCATCTGCTCCACCGAGCGGCTCTTCGAGCTGCTCGCCCGGGAGCTGCCGGCGCACGGGACGCGCGTGCGGCGCGTGCTCTGGCTCGGCGAGACCGACGGCGTCTACGATGCCGACGGCCGCACCGTGGACCGGCTCGCGGCCGGCGACCTGGCGCAGCGCGGGGAGCTGCGCGGCGCGATCGGCGCCGCCGCCGGCACCGATGTCACCGGCGGCATGCTGCATCGGGTCGAGACCGCCCTGGCCCTCGCCGCCCGTGGCATCCCGTCGCTGATTGCCAACGGCACTGCTCCCGGCCTGCTCGCCGCCGCCCTGCGCGGCGAGCAGGTCCGGGGCACCGAAGTCGTAGCTTGATAGCCGCGCGTCGAATCGCCGTAGCTTGAGAGCCGCGCGTCGAATCGCCGCGGGGGCGCCCCGCCGGCCCGCCGCTGCCGCCGGCGCCAGCTGTTATCCTTTGCGGCGTGGAAGGCGCGCCCGACCAGCCTCTCCGGCCTGCAGAGCCCGCGGTGGACCCCTACGCGGAGGAGGTCCGCCCGGATCTCGAGCAGCTGCTGATCGCCACCAGCCGCACCTTCGCCCTGGCGATCCCGCTGCTCCCGCAGCCGACCCGCCGCCAGGTCACCATCGCGTACCTGCTGTTCCGGATCGCCGACACCTTCGAGGACGCGGCGCGCTGGCCGCGCGCCAGGCGGATCGAGGCGCTGGCGGTGTTCGAGCGTCTGCTGGTCGCCCCCGATCCCTGCGCGATCGCCGCCACCGGCCGCGCCTGGGCAGCGGAAGTGCCGTGCGACCGGCCCGGCTACCGCGACCTCCTCGCCGAGCTGCCGCAGGTCCTCGCCGCCTTCTTCGATCTCCCGCCCGCCGCCGTCGAGCTGATCCGCGAGCACACCCTGCGCACCTCGCGCGGCATGGCCGGCTTCGTCGCCCGCACCGACGACCGCGGCGAGCTGCGCCTGCGCGACCTCGACGACCTGCGCGGCTACTGTTACGTCGTCGCCGGCATCGTCGGGGAGCTGTTGACCGAGCTCTTCCTGCTCGGCCACCCCGCACTCGGCGCCGGCGCCGCCGCCCTGCGCGAGCGCTCGCGCGCCTTCGGCGAGGGCCTGCAGCTGGTCAACATCCTCAAGGACTCCGCCTCCGACGCCGCCGAGGGCCGCCGCTACCTGCCCGACCGCGTGCCACGCGCCGAGGTCCTGGCCCTCGCCCGCGCCAACCTGCGCGCCGCCGCCGAGTACGTCCTCGTCCTGCAACGCTCGGGCGCCGAGCGCGGCCTCCTCGCCTTCACCGCCGTACCGGTCGAGCTCGCCCACGCCACCCTCGACCGCGTCGAGACCGCGGGCCCCGGCGCCAAGCTCACTCGCCCCGAGGTCTACACCCTCGTCCAGCGAGTCCACCGCGCCCTCGACCGCGGCGAGCCCGCGATCTCGGCCGAGCACCTCGCGCCCGGCAGCCATTAGCCCGACGCGCTCCGGTTCCGTTCCCACCGTCGCCGCCTCGCGCGCAGATCGATGGCGGCCGAGCGTCCGTCCTCCGCCCCCACTCGCGCGGCCCTCGCCCAAAGGAGGCCTCATCCCGTTGCGGCTGAATCCTACTTGGAGTAGGATTCCGAGTATGAGCAGCGAGAAGGTTTCCCTCACCCTAGAGAAGGCGCTCCTCGCCGAGGCTCGTGCGGTCTCCGGCGGCAGGGCGCTCTCGCGCTATCTCAATCGCGCGCTTTGCAACCAGTTGCAGCACGATCGGGTCGCCGGCTTGCTCGCGGAGGTCGAGCGGGAACAAGGGCCGATCGATCCCCAGGTGATGGCCGAGGTGCGTGACGAATGGCCAGATCCCGGCAGGTAGGCTTTCCGACACCGCGTCGCCTGATTCTCCATTCCGGAGCGGTCATCGCCCTCGCGCGACGAGACCAGAGAGCGCTGGCGTTCCTGGCAAGGGCGCTCGAGCT
Source organism: Thermoanaerobaculia bacterium (assembly GCA_036521795.1). Lineage (GTDB taxonomy): Bacteria > Acidobacteriota > Thermoanaerobaculia > Multivoradales > UBA5704 > JASLEW01. Next base: position 14,138 of record DATDGZ010000263.1, read on the forward strand.
CAACGTCCAGATCGAGATCCCGGTGGTGGTCGTGGCCGAGGTCGTGCGTGGCGGCCCGCGCGACGCTCCCGTGAACCGAATCCTGAAGGCGGTCGGCTTGGTACCCGAGGCGCGCGAGGTCCATGCCCGCATCGCTGGCGAGCTGCTGGGACGGGCCCGCTCCACCGCGACCATCGACGCGCTCGTAGTGGCCCATGCGGTGGAGGTGGGCGGAGCCCACGTACTGACCGGGGACCGCGAGGATCTCGCTCGGCTCACGGCCTCCCATCCCGAAGTCCGGATTCATGCCGTTTGACGCCGAG
>DATDGZ010000264.1:0-34526 GCA_036521795.1 Thermoanaerobaculia bacterium
GACCTGGCGCGCCAGGTCCTCTTCATGGTCGACGACGCCGGCGCCGTCTCCCACATCCTGCCCATCTCGACCGGCTCGGGCCGACCCTTCCGCGCCCCGGGCTGGCAAGGCATCGCGGAGACTCCTTGCGGCCACTTCACCGTCTTCTCCCGCGGCTGGGGCTGGCACAAGAGCCAGCTCGGCGAGATGTACAACCCGCTCTACCTCGTCGGCGGCATCGCCATCCACGGCAGCCTCGACGTCCCCGCGAAGCCGGTGAGCCATGGTTGCATCCGCATCCCGATGTACGCCGCCCGCCGCCTGCCGAAGCTGGTGCCGCGAGAGATGCCCGTCGTCGTCTACGGCTGCAAGGACGAGGTCCCGCCCGCCGCGGTCCCAGCCAAGCGCTGAGCGGCCAGCTTCCCAAGCCTTCAGGCCAAGGCTAAAGCGGTTTGGGTGGGCGCGGACCGCGCCCTGGCGCCAGCGCCTGGCGCAGTGCAGCCTGCCGTCGGAGCGCAGCAGGCTCGCCGGCCGGCGGCAGGTCGTTCATGGCGGCGACGACTCTGTTGGAATCGATGGGCAGATGATCTCTACGAGCCTTGGCGATCATCGCCAGGCAGTCGACGAGATCCTGATCGGAGAGGCGCCCGATCTTGACGAGCAAGAAGAGCGTCGGAGTGGGGCGATAGATCCGGGCTCTGGGGCCAGTCCGAAAGAGCTCGATCTCTTGCTGCCAACCCGGGATGCGGCGGACGAAGTAGTCGGCCGCAGAGTTGACGGCCTCGATCGACAGACCGGCCGTGGCAGCGAGCTCCATCAACTGAAAACGTTGCTCCGGTAAGCCGGCCAGGCTCACGAGGTCGATGTCCTCGGTGACTCGCCGCGGTTCCAGCCATAGAGCCACGAGGGCGCCACCCAGGAGGAGCCAGTCGCCGTCGAGGCGCTCGGCGAGCGCGGCGAGCAGCTCCTCCAGGCGCTCTCGCCCCAGTTCTTCGGCCATGGGAGTAACATAAGCGCGATGGACGACTGTTGGGAAGTGCTTGCCGCCGCCGGCGTGCCGGAAGGGCCGATCCGTCCGGCGTCGAGGAGGTTGGTCGATCCCAGCCGGCTGCGGGCGGCGGTCGCGGCGGTCGCGGCCCAGGCCGGGGACATCGATCCATGGCACGTCGAGCCTCTTCTCGCCTGGCTGCGCGGCTTCAAGCATCACTGGCCAGGATCCTTCGCCGCGATCCTCGGGCCGGCCGGAGAAGAGTGCCTCGCACGGCTGTCGGTGCTGCCGGTGGATTCGAACCGTTACCTCAAGCTGCGGCGGATCGCGATCGCGAACCTGTCTCCGATCCTGTAGCTCAGCAAGTGAGTGACGCAAGCGCGAGCCGACCATCACTCGGTGCTGGGCGATCTCCTGAGAGTAAGATAGCGACTTGTGAGCCATCACTTCATCAGCTATTCACGGGTCGACGCGGAAGCCTTTGCCGTTCGCGTCGCGAGCTCGTTGGCGGCGGGATCTCCTCCGCTTCGCGTCTGGCTGGACAAGCGGGAGCTGAAGCCGGGCCTGGATTGGGACGAACAGATCGGCGAGGCGATCAGGAGCTGCGACAGCCTGCTGTTCGTCATGACTCGCGACGGCGTGAAGCCGAATTCGGTCTGCAAACGGGAATGGACGCTCGCCCTCAAGTGCAACAAGCCGGTGATCCCGCTGCGGCTCGAGCTCGACGCGGAGCTGCCGTTTCGCCTCGAGCCTCGGCAATTCATCGATTTCTCCCGCGACGTCGAGCCTGCCCTGGCGCGATTGCGCAAGCATCTCTTGTGGCTCGCCGAGCCCGAGGGAGTGCTGCAGACGCTCAAGGTCCGCCTGGCGGATGCGACACGTGCGCTTTCCCGCGCCCCCGAGTCCGACCGGCCGCGAGTCATGATGGAAATCGCGGATCTCGAGCGCCAGGTCGAGCAGCAGGAGAGGATCGTGGAGAATCCTCACGCCACGGTGCCAGTGTCCGCGGAAGGCTGGCGGGAAGGGCCGCGCCCCATGCCGGCGAAGACCTGGGAATCCGCCGTGCTCGAACGGGCCAAGCAGGACCTTGCTCTCTACATCGGCCCGATGGCGAAAGTCATCGTCGACCGTACAGCGGCGCGCACCATCTCCCTCGAGGAGCTGTACGAGACTCTCGCCGCCGAGATCGGATCGGCCAAGGAGCGCGAGAAGTTCCTCGCTTCCCGGCCGCGCTGACCTCGCCGGCTCACTTCGATTCGAGCAGCTTGATGGCCTTCGCCAGGCTGAGGACCATCCGGTTGAAGGAGCGGGTGAGCAGGGCGACCTCGTCGCCTCCCTTGACCTCCAACTCGGGCACGGTCAAGGCGCCCTTGCTGATCTCTTCCGCCACTGCCGAGAGGCGGGTCACCGGGCGAATGACGACCATGATGATGAACAGATCGAGCAACAGGAAGGTCGCCAGCGCAGCGCCAACCAGGGTCATCATCAGCGATCGGAAGGCACGATTGGCGATCGCTACCGGCAGCGCCATGGGCACGGACACGATCTGGGCGGCGATCGTGTCGCCCGGCTGCCAGTTGAAGCCGTTTACCCTGCCGTAGATCTTGAGCATCGATGCGGGCGCCGCCCTGGGCGTCGTGTGGCATTCCTCGCAGGCGGGCGCCATTTTCAGCGGGTGCGCCAGGTAGAGTGACGGTCCCTCCGCTGACAGACGCACGCCGGTCGCCTCCCCCAAGGCCGGGTGATTGTGGAACGATTCGATCAGTTCCGCTTCCCAATCGAGCGCCCGGTCCCGGGGGTTGGTGGGGTTGAGCGCGGCCTCTTTGTACGTATAGAGGGAAGCCTTGGCTCGCAAAGAGGAAAAGATCTCTTTCGCGCTGTATGCCGCAACCATCTGGGGAGGAAACGAACGACGATAGGCTCCTCGCGCCGCCAGCAGCGGCGTGATCTGTTCGGCGGTGTACGTGCGCGTGGCGAGCGCCGCGTCCATCATCAACCGCGCCTGCTGCAGCACCTGCTCGCGCGCGTTCTGCTGCAGGAACTCGTGAGCGACGTAGCCGGAGATCGCCACCCCGGCGCCAAAGGTCAACAGCAACACCAGGTTGAGCTTGAGCAGGAGCCGCATGAATCGAATCACCTCGTCCCGGCCACGGATCACGCCTCTGCCCGGCGGCACCTAACCCGGACTTTGAGTATCTTATCATACCATCAGGGATGGCCGCGACCGCGGCCGGCGCCCTCCTGGCGTGCAACTTGATCACGCCTGAAACGCGCCTTCAGCGTCGCGTCGCCCGCCTGTATTCCTCCCGATTCGCCGCAGTTCCTGCGGTCGATGAGCGTGCTCCTCGGGCCGGCGATCCTGCCGGGGAACCGGATGTAGGTGTTCACACCGGGCGGTCGAGGCTGGCGAGGAACTGCTCGGCTTCGCGGTTCGTCTGGCGCACGGCTTCGACGCCGTCGAGGAGCTCGTCGAGCTGGCCGGAGAGCTCCTGCGGCGAGCGCATGGTGACAATCTGGTCGGCGATGAGCTGGAAGGAGTTGTCGATCAGGTCGAGCTGGCCGCGGGCGACCTTCAGGTAGCGGCGGATCTCCTCGAGCTTCTCGATGCGCTTCACCACGATGGCGAGATTGCGCTTGGCGATGCCGGCCTGCGCCGCGTCGTCGCCGGCGTCGGCTGCCGCCTTCTCGAAGCGCTTGCGATCACGATCGAGGCCGTCCGCGTCGACCGCCCGCAGGTAGCTCACATAGCGATCGCAGGTCAGCGCCATCTCGACGAAGGCATCGACCAGGCGATCGGTCTTCGCCAGCTCCTCCTGCAGCATGTCGGCGGCGAAGGAGGGGTTCTCGGCCGCCAGCCGGCGGATCTGCTCCTGGCGCTCGACGATCGCCCCCACGCGGGTGCGCTCGGTGTCCGAGAGGCCCGCCATGCGCCGCGCTCGTTCCTTGGCCGCCAGCGCCCGCTTCAAGCGCTCGAAGCGAGGATCCCAGAGCAGGGCGCGGAGGCGCCGGCTGTCGGGGGCGTGCAGGAGCCAGATCGCCTCGAGGCCCAGGGCGCCCAGGGCGAGGATGGGGTTCGCGGTCAGCAGCGCCGCCGCGAGGCCGCCGGTCAGCAGCGAGAGGTTGTACGGGTTGGAGAAGGCCATCTTCAGATAGGGCCGCCGCTCGAGGAGCGTGTCCCGGGCGACGGCTGTGACCCCCGAGGCGAAGCCGGCCCGGATCTCGCGGTCCATCGCGGCGCGCTCGCCGGCGGCCGATGTCGCCGATGCGGCCGATGTCGCCGATGTGGCCGACCCCGCCCGAGCCGCGCTCGCCGGCGCCGCCGAGCGCGACGGCGCCGCCGGCTCCTCTGGCGGCCGCGGCGGCGAAGGCTGGAATTTCTCGCCGTTTGCCATGATCGGTCAGGTCGTGGAGATGCGGGCGGGCCGGCGGCAGGAGAGGCCCCTCAGGGCTTCGCGGGCGTGGAGTAGACGAGGTCGAGAAGCTGCTTCTCCACCGCCCTGAACTCCGTCGACGACTTCAGGTTGATGTCGCGGTGGGCGAAGTAGGGAACGTCCACCCGGTGCATAATCCGCGCCGGTCGCGGCGAGACGATGTAGACCGTGTCGGCCAGGTAGACCGCCTCGGAGACGTCGTGGGTGACGAAGACGATGGTGTGGTCCTCGGTCTGCGTGACGTCCAGGAGCAGGCTCTGCATGCCCCAGCGGGTCTGGGGATCGAGGGCTCCGAAGGGTTCGTCCATGAGCACCACGTGCGGCTGGTTGATGAGGGTGCGGGCGATGGCGACCCGCTGTTTCATGCCTCCCGAGAGCTCCCGCGGGTAGCTGTCGGCGAATTCGGCCAGGCCGACCGCCTGCAGATACTTGTCGACCCGCGCGCGCCGCTCCTCGGCGGCGACCCCCTGGAGCCGCAGCCCGTACTCGACGTTGCGGCGGATGGTCAGCCAGCCGAAAGAAGTGTAGGCCTGGAAGACCATGCCGCGGTCGCGCCCGACGCCCAGGACCGGCTCGCCGTGCACCAGCACCTCGCCGGCGGTGGGGACGATCAGGCCGGCGATGGTCTTCAGCAGCGTCGACTTGCCGCAGCCCGAGGGGCCGAGGAAGACGACGAGCTCGCCCACCCCCGCCCGGTGGAAGATGTCGAAGGAGACGTCCCGCAGCGCCTCGATCCCGACGCCGTGCCGGTCGAGATAGGTCACCGAGAGATGGCTGACCCGCAGCTTCGGCGTCTCCGCCGTGGGTTCGGCGCGATAGCTCGGCTGGGCCGGCGACACCGGCTCGGGGGTGACGGCGACGGTGCCGGGCTCGCCCGCCTGCGGGGCCGGCGGCACGGGCACGTGGGTGCCGGAGGTCATCGGGCGGCCCTCATCTCAATCCACCGTCAATCCACCGTCGACTCGCGCCAGCGGAACAGGACGCCCGAGAGAGAACGGATCAGGCCATCGGTCGCGAGCCCGATGCCGCCGATGACCAGCAGGCCGGCGAACGACCAGGACGCCTTCTGGTGGGTGCGCGCGAGCTCGACCATGTAGCCGAGCCCGTGCTCGGGATTGACCGCCTCGGCGAGGATGACGTAGGTCCACGAGATGGCGTTCATCACCCGGAACGAGTCGAAGATCTCGGGGAGCGCCGCGGGCAGCAGGACGGTGCGGACCACCTGGGCCTTCGAGGCGCCCAGCGTGAGCGCGGTCTGCACCAGCTCCTCGGGGACGGCGCGGATCGAGGTGACGACGACCGGCAGGAGGTAGACGAAGACGCCCAGGAACAGGAAGGCGATCTTCTCCTGCTCGTAGATCCCGAACCAGAGGATGAGGAGAGGGATGAAGGCCGAGATCGGCATGTAGCGCAGCGGCGCCATGATCGGCTCGAAGAAGCGGTTCACCGGCTCGAAAGCGCCCATCAGCACGCCCACCGGCAGGGCGATCGCCGAGGCGAGCAGGAAGGCCGCGGCGATCCGCCGGGTGGAGACCAGGATCGCCCGGCCGAGGTCCTCCTGCACGAAGAGCTGGATCGTGCCGCGGACCACCTCCGTGGGCGAGGGGAGGAAGTCCGGCGGCGCGAAGTGGCCGTAGCTCAGCAGGCACCAGCCGAGGAGGACCAGGCCCGGAGCGGCGAAGCCCAGGGCCAGGGACACCGTCCGCGGGAGCGGCTGGCGCAGCGCGAAGGGATCTCGCCGCCGGCGCATCTACTGGGTCGCCAGGATGACTTTGATTTCCGTCCGCCGGTTGAGCTGCCGCCCCCCCTCGGTGGCGTTCGAGGCCACCGGATTGGTCGAGCCGCGCCCGATGGTCTGGAAGCGGGCGGCCTCGACGCCGGGGAAGTTCTGCAGGACGTAGTTCTTGACCGCCAGCGCCCGCCGCTCGGAGAGCGTCATGTTCGCCTTCGGGCTGCCGGTCGCGTCGGTGTTGCCCTCGATCCGCAGGTAGGTGTTGCCGAACGAGGTCATGGTCTCGCCCAGCGAATCGAGGACGATGAACGAGCCGGCCATGATCTCGTCGGAACCCGGGGTGAAATGGATCTCGATCTGCTTGTTGATGATCGCCCGGTCGCTCGCCGACGGCGCCTTGGCCTTGAGCACCGGCTCCTCGACCTTCTCGCCCGGGTAGTCCGCGGAGAGAGCGGCCACGAAGCGGGTGTCCGCCCAGTCCTTGGCGTCGACGGAGCGGGTGACCAGCCCCTTCTTCCGCCAGATGATGAAGGCGGTGTTGAACAGGGTCTCGTAGTGAGCGTGGCCGCCCGCGAGGCCGTAGAACTGCGCGTTGTCGGCGTAGCCGGTGAGCTTCAGCCCCGAGAGCATGCCGGAGACGGTGTCGGCGTCGAGCTTGAGCGCCCGTCCGACCTGGGCGTACGCCGCGGTCGGGTCCTTCTTGATGCTGTCGATCCCCAGCAGCCAGCCGTGGACGAAATCGCGGATCGTGTCGGGGGCGCGATCGATCACGTCCTGCCTGGCGATCAGGGTGTCGGCGATGATGTGGGTCGCGGCAGTGGTCGAGACCAGGATGTGGGCCTCGCTGCCGCGGGCCGTGACCGCCCCCGAGAGGTCGGGCTCCCAGGTCACCGCCGCGTCGACCTGCTTGGCCTTGAACATCGCCGCGGCGGCCGGCGCGTCCTGGCTGAAGATGATGTTCTTCTCGACCGCCGCGCGGTCCTCGGGCGAGAGGCCGGACTGCGACAGCAGGTAGAGCAGGAGGAAGTGGGACGGGGTGAACTGGGTGCAGGCGATCTTGTGTCCCGGCAGCTGCTCGATCGAGTTGATCGAAGCCAGCGAGACGATGCCGTCGCCGCCGCGCGACCAGTCCTGCATGACGATCGACTTCGCCTTCTGGCTCTGCTCGGCCAGGATCGACGCCTCGCGCGCCCAGTTGTCGACCGTGTCCCACATGACGTCGATGTCGCCCTTCCTGAAGGCCGCGAGCTTCGCCGCCGGGTCCTCGAGCAGCACGAACTTGACGTCGAAGCCGAAGCGGGTCCGGTAACCGGACCCCGGGTTCGGCTCCATGCCGTTGTTGAAGACGATTCCCGGGGAGTGCCCCGCCCAGGTGTTGATCCCCACGACCAGCGGGCGATCGAGCTTGCCGCTCACCGCGAGGGACGCGGGGGCGACGCCGGCCGATCCGGCGTTGCGGCCGGGATCGGCGGGAGCGTCCTTGAGCGCCGCGAAGTCCTTCGACGCATCGCCGCCGCCGGCCGCGTTCGCCGTCTTCTCGGCGCCGGCCCAGCGGCGGATGTCGTTGCCCTTGTAATGCCAGAGGGCGTAGCCGAGAACGGCCAGGATCACCACGGTGATGAACAGCTTGGCGAAGGGCGTGAGTCGCATGTCGTCTCCTCGAACGCCTCCCGTCTCCCCGGTGGGAGGTGGGAGGCGGGCAGTCCTAAGTGTTCTTGGGCGCGTGCGCCGCCGGCACGGCGGCACGCCTGGTCTCGCCCGGCTCGGTCTTGGCGGCGATGGCGGCGGTGGCGGCAGCGGCGACGGTGGCGGGGGCGGCGGCGGCCGTGGCTGCCGGGGTGTGGCCGAAGAAGCCGAGCACCTGCGCCAGCTCGAGCTTGCCGGCGGCACAGCCGCGCGCCACGCTCTGCTGCGCCGCCACCCGCTGGTCCATGACCTGGCGGATGCGCTGGATCTCCTGTTCGTACTGGGCGATCTTGCGGTTCGAGTCGTCGAGCACCTGCCGGGTGTCGGCGGCGTCCGCCTCGGCGTAAGCGTCGAGCGCCTGCATCTCCCGGTCCCCGGCGGCGAGGATCTTCTCGACGGGCACCCCGAAGGCCTTGAGGGACGCCTCGACGATGTGCCGCGCCGCCTCGGTTCCCTCCGGCAGCGCATGGAGGAGCTCGGCGGCCTTGGCGACCCGCTCCTGCTCCTCCGGGCCGATCCCGGCGGCGGTGTAGATGGCGGCGAAGTCGAGCTTCCCCGGCGGCGCCCCGGCGGACTGCCCAGGGAAATCGCCGGCCGGGCCCCGCGGCGTCGCCGCGGGCGGGGCGGGCGCCGGGGCCGCCGCGGTTGCCTCGCTCGCGGCCGCCTCGCCCAGGGCCAGGGCCGGCGGCTCCGTCCCGGCATCGGCGCCCGACTCGTCGGCCTCGACGAACAAGCCCTTGAGGCTCGTGGCCCAGCCTTTCTTCTCGCTCATGGGTGCTCGGACCTCGCAGTCCTGCCCGGGGGGCCCGGGGTATGGCAGGGTCGCTCCTAGGAAACTCCCCGAATCGTAGCATGGGAGGCGGCGGCGGAGGCAAACGGCTGCCCGAGGGCCCGAGAGGGTAGTGTCCTAAGTAGGACACTACCCTCCCCGCGGGTAGTGCTCCATCCTTGTGTTGCTGCCTCCGACCGGCCCGGCCTGCCTGCGCCCAGGCGGAGCTGCGCGCCGGTGTTGGCCAAGCGGCGCTTCATCCAAGGCCTCCTCGATTCTGCCTCCCAAGCCGACGATCTCCCCGAGACTGCGCGCCCGGCGGTGGGCGCGGGCGAAATCGCGAAACGAGGACGCTGGCCGGCGCGCGTCCGCACGGGAATAGTGACTCAGACTTGCTATGTTGACATAGTTTAAGGAGGGCTAAAAATGTGGGACATCAAGATCAAGCCTTATGGTTCAGAGAGTGTTGAAGAATACAAGCCTGTTTTAACAAACGAAACAGCAAAAAAGGTGATCTTGGCCGCGGCTCCCATCTTAGCCGGGACCACCGCTTCGGTGCTGTCCCATGGTAACCCTGTGCTGAAAACAGGTGCGTCAGAAGGGATGAGGTATTTATGCCGTGGGCACCCGCAAGCTGTCACCGAAACCACGGCAGTGGGCGGTGCGATGGCCCTAGGGGTCGCAGCCGGTGTGGGTACAATCGTTGTTAGTTTGCTTGCAGGCCCAGTAGTCGTGGTTGGTGCAATTGCTGCGGGCGTAGTCGCCCTTGTAAGAGAACAAAACAAGCAGTAATTCAGCAGGCTTGGTCCGAGGCTCAGGGCCTGGGTGCGCATCATGCCGGAGCCTGAGTCTTGGCGGCCGCGTTGCAGGTTCTCGACGAGGTCGGCCGGGATCTCCCCTTTCAGGTCGAGCGGGAAGCGTGCCGGAAATAGACCGGAGCGCCGGTCGCGTGGACCGGGACCGGCCGGGCCAGCAGCACGCCAGTAGAGCACTTCCCCCCCGCCCCCGTCCGGTCCTTTCGCCAGCCTTCACGTCACTTCACTGCACGACCACGCCGTCCCAGCGGAACTTGAAGCGGCGCGGCTGGAAGGCGGGAATCGCCAGGGGTTGCAGCAACGGCTGGCCGTCGACCCAGAAGTCCGCGATGGGCTGGCGTTCGCCCGTGGCGTAGTAGTGGGCCAGGAAGGCGAGATCGGCGGCGGCGAAGTCGGAAAGCCAACCGTCGAGGTCGGCGATCCCGGCCTCGTGGAGGAGCTGCAGGCCGTAGCGCGAGGCCTCGCGTTCGTAAGCTCCCACCTCAGCGAGCTCGGCGGCGGTATACCGGCCCGGTTCGTTGCTGCCGATCAGGCGCGCGCGATCGGAGGTGTTCCACTGGACGCTGTGGCCGAAGAGATGCGCCAGTGTGAAGAGCGCCGCGTCGCTCTCGTGCGCCTCGTGAATTCGCACCTCGGCGCCGTCGAGATCGCCGGTGAAAGGGGGCGCGATCGCTACGAAGGACACCGCGATGCCGTAGTGGGATTCGATCCGCGCCTGCACACGCGGCAGCAGGGACCTGAGGTAAGTGTTGCTGGACCGCATTCGTCGTCGCCGGAGGGCATGACGCCGGCGAGATCTCACCGGCGGGGTCGCCGGCCGTCTGGACGCCTATCAGGCAGCTGCCGGCGGCTGCACCCGGTTGCCGGGCGCGAGTATATCCCCGGGGGGCGGGCGCCAGAGCTCCCGGGAGCCGCGGGTCCAGGGGCCCCGGAGCTCCTCCCTTGCTGCACTGCGGCAGAGACGGTAGCATCTGCCCGGCATGACCTCTTTCGACGACGAAGTCGCCGCGACGCAGGAGTGGTTCGACAGTCCCCGCTTCTGCGGCATCACCCGCCTGTACTCGGCGCGGCAGGTGGTCGAGCAGCGCGGCACCATCGCCCACGACTACACGATCGCCCGCGAGGCCGCGGCGGCCTTTCACCAGCGCCTGCGCCAGCTGTTCGGCGAGCGGCGCAGCATCACGACCTTCGGACCGTATTCGCCGGGCCAGGCGGTGGCGCTGAAGCGCATGGGGATCGAGGCCATCTACCTCGGCGGCTGGGCGACGTCCGCCAAAGGCTCGACGACCGAGGACCCGGGGCCCGATCTCGCGAGCTACCCGCTGAGCCAGGTCCCGGATGAAGCGGCGGGCCTGGTGCGGGCGCTGCTCGCGGCCGATCGCAACCAGCGGTACCAGCGCTCGCGGATGAGCGAGCAGCAGCGCGCATCGACGCCCGCCGTCGACTTCCGGCCGTTCATCATCGCCGATGCCGACACCGGCCACGGCGGCGATCCCCACGTGCGTAACCTCATCCGGCGCTTCGTCGAGGCCGGCGTGCCCGGCTACCACATCGAAGACCAGCGGCCGGGCACCAAGAAGTGCGGCCACCAGGGTGGCAAGGTGCTGGTCGCCAGCGACGAGCAGATCAAGCGGCTGAACGCGGCCCGCTTCCAGCTCGACGTCATGAGGGTCCCGGGACTGATCGTCGCGCGCACCGACGCCGAGGCGGCCAACCTGCTCGAGAGCCGCGGCGACGAGCGCGACCAGCCCTTCATCCTCGGCGCCACCAACGTCGACCTGCCGTCCTACAAGGCCAGCTACCTGGCGCTGATGAAGCGTTTCCACGACCTGGGGATGGCCGAGCTGAACGGCCATCTCCTCTACTCCCTGTCCGAGGAGGAGTACGCCGCCGCCGATGCCTGGCTCGAGCGGACCGGGCTCGCCGCCCTGGTGGCAAGGAGCGTCGCGGCGCACCGGGCCGCCCCGGAGGGCCTCGTCGACGCGGTGTTCGACCAGGCGGCCTCGCGCTTGCTTGAGTCGTGGGAGACCGCGGCCGGCCTCGAGACCTACGGCGAGGCGATCGCCGACTCGCTGGAGTTCCGCGCCGGCGAGGGCGAGCCGCTGGCGATGGATGTCGAGGAGTGGCGGCGGTTCGCGCGCCGCGCCTCTCGCTTCGCCGCGCGCCGCCGGGCGAAGTCGCTCGGCGCCGACGTGGCCTGGGACTGCGAGCACGCCAAGACTCCCGAGGGCTACTACCAGGTCCGCGGCGGCATCGACTACGCCATCGCCAAGTCGCTCGCCGCGGCGCCATTCGCCGATCTGCTCTGGATGGAGACCGCGACGGCGGACCTCGAGTACGCCGGCGAGCTCGCCGCGGCGATCCACGCCGATTTCCCCGACAAGATGCTGGCCTACAACCTGTCGCCGTCGTTCAACTGGGACTCGACGGGGATGAGCGACGACGAGATGCGCCGCTTCCCCGAGGAGCTCGGCCGGATGGGCTTCGTGTTCAACTTCATCACCTATGGCGGTCACCAGATCGACGGCCTTGCCGCCGAGGAGTTCGCGACCGCGCTGCGGCAGGACGGCATGCTCGCCCTCGCCCGCCTGCAGCGGCAATTCCGCCTGGTCGAGTCGCCCTACCGCACGCCGCAGACCCTGGTCGGCGGGCCGCGCGTCGACGCCGCGCTGCTGGCCTCCTCGGGGCGCACCGCGACCACCAAGGCGATGGGCAAGGGCTCGACCCAGCACCAGCACCTGGTCCAGACCGAGGTGCCGAAGAAGCTGCTCGAGGAATGGCTGGCGATGTGGAGCGAGCACTACCACCTGCCGGGCCCGCTGCGCGTCGACCTGCGGCCGCACCGCGCCGGCTCGGAGCTGCTCGAGCTGGCCATCCTCGGCCCCGCGCAGGAGCCCGGGCAGGAGAAGGAGGCGAACGTCGTCTTCACACCCATCCGGGACCGCCTCGGCCACCGGATCCTCTCGGTGCGCGATCAGAACACCTTCGACGAGAAGCTGCGGCAGAAGCGGCTGATGACCCTGATCCACCTCTACCTGGTGCACCGCTACAAGGCGGACGTGGTGCACTACGTGAGCCCGACCGACGACAACCAGTACCAGGCCGCGAAGATGCGGTCCCACGGGATCTTCTCCGAAGTCAACACCGACATCGGGCAGATCATCGTCGCCGCCGTCGACGCGGCAAGGACCGCCGAGCTGCTGCAGCCCGACCGGGTCCGGCTGGGGAAGCTCATCCGCAAGGAAGTGTAAGACGCTACGGTGAGCCGGCTCTCGCAGCCGACGCCTGTAGGCAAGCTTCACCGGTCCTTGACTACCGATCCTGTGGTGACGACCTCGGCGTCGCGCCCTCCCGCCAGAGCGGGCGGGTGAGGCAGGTGGGACCGCCTTCGGCCTTCAGCGAGATCTCGCGGCCGCGGTAGGTGAGGACCTCGCAGCCGGCGGCCTCGAGGCGCGCCTGGGTGACCGGGTTGCCTTCGAGCATCAGGCACCGCCGGGGTGCGAGGGCGAGGACGTTCGGCGCCTGGGTGGGGAGCTCCTGCTCGGGCACCTCGATCAGGCGGATGCCGCGGTCGCGCAGGAGCCGCCAGAAGGAGACCGGCAGGAGCGGCGAATGGACGACGGCGAGGTCGTCGTCCACGAGGCTGATGAGCGACAGCAGGTGCAGGCAGGCATCGGGGCCGGTCCAGAAGGGGAGCTCCACGGGCAGGACCTCGACGCCGATCGGTGCCAGCGCCCGGCGCAGCTGGTGGAGGCCCTCGCGGTTGGTGCGGAACCCCTGGCCTGCCGCGAGGGTGCCCCGGTCGAGCCAGAGGAGGTCGCCGCCCTCGGCCGTGGCCTCGCCGGCGAGCGTCGCCAGGATGGGGATCCCCAGCGCCGCGAGCCGCCGGGCCATGGCGTCCTCCTCGCCGCGGCGCAGCTCCTTCCCCATGCGCAGGATGACCGCCCCGCGCTCGGTGACGAGCGCCGGGTCGAAGACGAAGATCGCGTCGGCGCGCCCCGGCTGCGGCTCGGGATGATCGACGACCTCGGCGCCGGAGGCGGCGAGGACCGCCACCAACGCCTCGTGCTCGCGCCGCGCGGCGTCGAGCTCGGGCCGGCCCGCATAATGCCAGGCCGCCGGGTCGGCGACCGCGAAGTCCTCCTCGGGGCGCTTGACCAGCACCCGTCGCAGGGGAGCGACCATGCTCTGCGCGCCGAACGGAGGGGTCGACATGAGGCGGCGATCTTACGCCCGCGGGCTCCGGTGGCCGCGGCAGGCCTGGCTGCCGTGGCAGCCGGCAGCCGTCGCGCCCTTGACCACCGGTTGCGTGAGGTACTACTATTTGCACCAAGTATAACTCTTCGCACTAGGTGAGCCATGGCCAATACAGTAGGGGTGAAGGGGCAGGTCGTGATCGAGAAGCCGATCCGCGATGCGCTCGGCATCCGCCCGGGGTTCGTGGCGGTCCAGGACCTGAGGGCAGACCACGTCGAGATCCGCTTCTATCCTCCCGAGCACGATCGGTCCCTGCGGGGAGTGCTGGCTGCCAAGATCCGGCGGTCGGTGCCGGCGGGAGAGTGGCGCGAGGCGCGGGAGGAAGCCTGGCGCCGGGCCGCAAGCAGGAAGGTCGCCCCCGAGAAGACGAGGCGATGACGCGCTCCGGCGCACCCGCGTTCCTCGACACGAGCTTCGTCGTGCGGTACTTGACGGGTGATCCGCCAGACATGGCGGCGCGCGCCGCCGCGATCATTGACAGCGAGAGACAGCTCGTGCTGAGCGAGATGGTGGTGTTGGAGACCGCGTACGTGCTGACCTCCTTCTACCGGGTGCCTCGTGCCCAGGTCGTCGACGCCCTGCTGGACCTGGTGCAGCGTTCCAACCTGCGGCTGGCAAGCCTCGCCAAGCCCCGGACCCTTGCAGCACTGAGCCTGTGCCGCGACTCGGCTCGCTGCTCGTTCACCGATGCGCTGCTCTGGGCCCAGGCTCTCGACAGCGGCGCGGAGCGCCTCTATTCGTTCGACCAGAAGTTCCCTGAAGAAGGACTGGTCGTCGATCACGGCTAGTGTCCCGCTCGGTTCAGTCGCGCGCGCCAGCCTCCGTCCTTGGCCTGCGGCGCCAGGAAGAGCCGGCAAGAGCCATTGACAGGAAGAGCGGGAAGAGGAACAGAGCCATCGCGGCAGTGGGAGAGAACCATCACCGGGTTCCCGGTTGTCTTGCTGCCCCGTGGCGCAGGCGGTAGCATCGGGCGTCCTGGCGGAGGTGAGATGACCTCGATTCTCGAATGGCGCAGCGGCGTGTTCCCGTCTTACGGCGACGTCATCACGCCGCCGGCATTGGCTGCGCTCGAGGCGTTGGCGCCGCTCAACCGCGACCGGCGCGAGATCATGGCGGGGCGCATCGCACGGCGGCAGGAGCGGGCGCGGCGCGGGCAGCGGATCGCGTTCCTCGAGCCCGGGGCGCCGATCGCGCGCGCCGGCATCAAGGTCCAGGACGCGCGCGACGGCAACTTCGTGGGCAGCGAGATCCCCGCCGACCTGCGGCGCCAGTGGATCCAGGGGACCGGTCCCGCCACCAGGCCGCGCGCCTCGGTAAAGAGCGGGCTGCGCAACGTCGCCTACGCGCTCCTCTCCGGCGCCGACGGCTGGATGTTCGACGGCGAGGACGCGCTCGGGCAGGTCGACACCATGTCGCTCGACAACCAGCGCAACCTGCAGCTCGCGTTCGCCAAGGCGCCGGCCTTCCTCGACGTCGCCGCCGAGGTCGCCGGCGAGATGAACCAGTGGGCGCAGGGTTTCCTCGGCCGGCCGATCATCGCGGACTGGCAGGAGCAGCTCGGCTTCACGACCAGGATCTTCCGCGCCCGCGGCCTGCACCTCGACGACCGCCACGTGCGGGAGGCCGGCGGCGCGGGCTTCTCCGCGTCGATCGTCGACCTGGTGCTCTACGTGGTGAACAACTTCCAGTTGTTGCGCGCGGAGGGCTCGTCGATCGTCCTCTACCTGCCGAAGATCCAGACCGCGGAGGAGGCGGCGTTGTGGAACGACATCCTCGCGGCGCTCGAGCGGCACCTCGGCCTCGCGGTGGGCACGATCAAGGTCTACGTCCTGGTCGAACAGATCGAGGCCTGCTTCCAGTTGATGGAGATCCGCGCCGCCCTCGGCGCGCACTTCGTCGGCTACAACACCGGCCGCTGGGATTACATCAACAGCGTCGCGGACGCGCTGGCCTGGGATCGAGAGCTCCAGAACCCGAACATCGACGCGATCGTGATGACCTACGGTTACATGCGGAACTATGAGGACCGCGTCCGCCGCGCCGTGAACACCCCTGACCGCGACGGGCGCTGCGCCCTCTGGCAGGGCGGCATGGAGGCGAACATCCCGGTGGGCTCCGCGGCGGGGGTCGCCGCGAGCATGAAGCGAGCGGTCGCCGGCGGCGACCGCGAGCAGCGCGAAGGAGCGAGCGGCAAGTGGGTGGCGCACTGGAAGATGGTGCACATCCTGCGGCCGGTGTGGGAGCGCGCCGGCGCCGACAACCAGCTGGGACGCGAGTTCCCGCGGCTCACCTACACACCGGCGGACGCCGACGCCCTGGTGCTGCTCGAGCCGGCGCCGCGCACGGTGCGCGGCGCGCGCGACCTGCTGAGCGTGGCGCTGCAGTACGGCAACGCCTTCCTGCGCGGCTACCAGGCCGCCGCCCTGAAGCCGGCCGACTTCTTCGGCGACGACGATGTCCTCTACCTGATGGAGGACATGGCGACCGGCGAGATCCGCGCCAGCATCCTCTGGGAATGGCTGCACAAGGCCGCCCCGTTCACCGGCCGCGATGACTCTGAAACCGGCACCAGCGTCGAGGCGGGCGCTCCGCTGACCCGTGAGCTCTTCACCCGCCTCCTCGACGAGGAGTACGGCAAGCTCCTGCGGGCGAGCAACCGCGACGTCCACGACGACTCGAAGCAGACGACCCTGCCCATCGCGCGGGCAATCGTCGAGGCCTACGTCCTCGATGCGGTCAAGCCGCCGTGGTACATCGATCTGCTGAATCTCCAGCTGAACGTGCAAGACCTGGCGACATCGAGGCAGCGCATCGCTCTCTATCTCGACGCGTTCCACCGGGACGCCACGCGGATCGCCGAGAATCTCGACTTCGAGGCCTGAAGTACGAGGCGAACCGGCCTGAATCCATCAGGCGCGGTGCGACCGAGCGGAAGACGGCATTCGATCCCACGGTGACACTGCGGCAGGCCTCGGCATCGCCCCCGCGCGGCCGAGGCGCCCCTCCTCCGCTGCGCCAGCTTGTAACCTTCGGTGCGCTGCCGACTCTGTACGTGCGAGACGGACTCATGAGGCCCGCCACCGATGGCCGATGGCGAGAAAGGGGCGCACGATGCAAGCGGCGACCGTGAGAACGGTTCGAGCAATGACCGCAGGTTTCAGGACTCTGGTTGGGCTTGCTGCACTGACGCTGCTGAGCGGCGCGGTCTCCGGGCCCGCCTTCGGTGCGCCGGAGACCAACGCCGCCGGCGCCGGCGGCGAGGGCAAGGCCCACCCGCGGGCCGCGGCTGCCGCGAGGACATCCGGGCCCGATCGCCTGATCTCCGCGCACGCGCAGCAGATGCTCCAGGAGGGCCGCCGCATCTTCCGCTACGACACCTTCGGCAGCGAGGCGTTCTGGGGTGACGCGCTCCAGCTCCACAGGGCCATCGCCGGGGAGAAGCACGGCGGGGTGGGCGGCGGAGTGAACCCGAAGACGGCGCTTGCCGTGGGGCTGAAGGTGGATGTCGACGCGCTGCCCGCGGGGCTCCAGGCTCAGCTCGAGGCGGGCAAGGTCGATCTCGACGATCCGGCGACGACGATCGCCTTGCTCAAGTTGGATGCGGTCGTCGGTGTCAGAGGTGTCGTCGATGGCGGCGGCAAGCTGACGTCGCTCGGTCTCCGCTGTGCCTTCTGTCACTCGACGGTCGACGACTCACTTGCACCCGGCATCGGGCATCGACTGGATGGCTGGGCCAACCGCGACTTGAATGTCGGGATGATCGTGTCCCTGGCTCCGAACCTCGAGCCCTTCACCGAGCTGCTCGGCGTCGACGAAGCCACGGTCAAGAAGGTGCTCCTCAGTTGGGGCCCAGGCCGCTTCGACGCGGAGCTCGACAAGGACGGCAAGGCCTTCCGGCCCGACGGCGGACAGGCGGGCACGCTCATTCCGCCAGCGTTCGGCCTCGCCGGAGTGAACCTGCACACCTGGACGGGCTTCGGCTCGGTACCCTACTGGAATGCGTATGTCGGCGCTACCGAGATGCACGGCAAGGGCACCTTCTTCGACGCCCGGTTCAACGACAAGACGCAGTATCCCGTGGCCGCCAAGAGCGGCGCCGGGAATACGCGGACCATGCCCGACGAGATCACGGCGAAGCTCGCGCCGCTCCACTTCTACCAGCTTGCGATTCCCGCCCCGCGGCCCCCGTCCGGCAGCTTCGACAAGGCAGCAGCTCTGTCGGGCAAGAGACTCTTCGCCGGCAAGGCGCAGTGCGGCACCTGCCACGTCCCGCCGCTCTTCACCGAGCCGGGCAACAACTTACATGCGCCGAGCGAGATCGGCGTCGACGCGTTCCAGGCCGACCGCTCGCCGACCCACATGTATCGCACGGCTCCGCTGGCAGGGCTATGGACGCACCAGAAGGGCGGCTTCTACCACGATGGCCGGTTTGCGACGTTGCCGGACGTGGTCAACCACTACGACTCGTTCCTCAAGTTGGGCTTGAACGAGCGAGAGAAGCAGGACCTGATCGAATATCTGAAGTCCTTGTAAGGGGCCGCGCCGCAGCGCCGCCCCTACCCCCGCAGCGCCAGGCTGAAGATCTCCGGCAGCTTGGCGGGCGAGGGGTCGGCTTCGAAGCGCACCAGCCGCGGGGTGAGGCGGCTGGCGGTGCGGTGGTTGGCGAACCAGGCCGGCTTGGGGCGGGCGTGGAACGGGGCGCGCACGACGCTCTTCTGGACTTGCGAGAACATCAGGGTGTTGTGGACGACGCCGGTGCCGGACTGGATGTCCTGTGCGGTGTGGCCGGGATAGGCGCCCCAGGGGGTGACGACCAGGCCGTAGCCGATGGCGGCCCAGTGGTTGACCGACACGGTGCCGTAGCGGAGATCGGCGATGGCGCGCTCGACTGCCGCCGCGATTGCCGGGTCGGCGAGGGCGGCCGGCGGCACGATCAGCGTGGCGTTGAGCGTCCCCCAGAGCGAGTCGTTGGCGAAGGCGACCGCGCGCTCGAGGTACTCGGGGATGCCGCCGGCGGCGATCGCGGTCTCGGCGAACAGGCCGCAGAACGCTTCGGTCGTGTAGCAGACGTCGCCGCGGGCGCCGGGATCGAGATGCGGGATCAAGGTCCAGGGCAGGCGGCCGCCGGCGGCGCCGGAGTCGCCGGAGTCGCCAGCCTCGCCAGGGCCGCCAGCCTCGCCGGAGCCGCCGGGCTCGCCGGCCGCCTCGCCGAACCGCTCCGCCTCGGGATGGGCGGCGACGAAGGCACGGTAGCGGTCGGCGGCCCCCGGGTAGTAGGCGCGCCGCGGCGGCACGCAGGCGAGGCGCGCGCGCAAGGCGTCGAGCAGGCGCTCGCGGTCGGGGGACGCGGCGTGCTGGATGACGACGCGGGTGGCATTGCAGTTGAACCCGGCGTTGTTCGTCACCATGGTCACCAGGTTCTCGGCCTGGTAGGCGAGGTCGGCGTCGCGGTAGCTGCCCATGGCGCCACCGCCGCCGCCGGCGCCGGCAGCCGCCGGGGCCGGCACCACGATCACCGGACTGACGTTGCCGAGCTCGGCCGAGATCGGCTTGGCGAGCAACGGGGCGTTGCGCTCCCGCCGCCGCCGGCCCTCCTCGCCGGGGCCGAAGACGATCGCCTCGTAGGTCTTGTCCGAGCCGGTGATGTGGATCTCGTCCACTCCCGGGTGGGAGCAGAGGTAGGCGCCCTCCTCGGCGCCGCCCTGGACCAGGCGGAAGAAGCCGCCTTCCGCGAGGGCGCGGAACCCCTCGAGCAGCAGCGGGCCGAGGTAGGCGTTGACCGGATGGGCCTTGTACAGCACCACCCGGTTCTCGACGAACAGCTTGTAGAGGGCGTCCATGGGACCGATCGACGAGACGTTGCCGGCGCCCAGGACCAGGGCGACGCCGCCGGCGTCCCGGCGCCGGTAGGCCACCGCCTGGGTGGCGGCAAGGTTCGCCGGGGTGACGCCCGGCTGCATCCACACCTCGGCGGTGACGCCGCCGTAGAACAGCCGGTCGTAGACGTCCTGGGGGAAGACCCGGGCGACCACCTGCCCGCCGGCGCGCTGCCGCACTGGTCCGGGGATCCGCGGCGCGCCGCCGGACTCGATCCCGGCCAGTGCCTTGTCCAGCAGCCGCAGGTCGCGGAGCACGAAGTAGGGTCCGGTGAGCGAGGTCTCGCCGGTGTCGGGCAGCCCGAAAGCCGCGGCCGACGCCGCCGCCCAGCGCTCGGAGACCGCCAGGAAGTCGCGGCGCAGCCGGCCGAGCAGGGCGCGGCGCTCGCCTGGGCCGACCGCCGGCCAGGCCGCCCGGCGCGCTTGCAGCTCGGCCACCGCGCGGTCCATCTCGGGACGCGGCGTCGGCGGGAACGCGCCGGCGCCTTCGCCGTGCGCGGGGGTGCCGGCGAGCGTCGCCCCGGGGGCGTGGGAGGACCGGGGCTGCGGCCGAGGGATCGGATAGCGGGGGGTGGCGATCTCCATGGGCGCCGCTCCTTCACGGGAGTCCCGTCCAAGATAACATGGCGGTGCGCCGGCGCCGGGCGGTCCACCCCTTCGCGAGTTACCTGGAGCCGCCTCAGGCGATATTCCTTGCCGCCGGCCGCTCGCGCCATGCAGCCCGCGGCGGCATCGGCCGAGGAGGGAAGCCATGAAGGACATCGTCGGAGACCTGCGCTACGCCGCCCGAACCCTCGCCAAGAATCCGGGCTTCGCCGCCGCCGCGGTGCTGACGTTGGCGCTCGGCATCGGCGCCAACGGCGCGGTGTTCAGCGTCCTGCGCGCGCTCCTGCTGCGGCCGTTGCCCTATTCCCAGCCCGAGCGGCTGGTCATGGTGTGGAGCCGGTGGACGGCCTTCCCGAAGACCTGGGTGTCGGTCGAGGAGTACCGCACCTGGGACGAGGCCGGCTGCTTCGCGGGCCTGGCGCTCTTCGACCCGGGCACCGTCAACCTGACCGGGGGCAGCGAGCCGGAGCAGGTCGGCAGCGCCCGGGTCTCGGCGAACCTCTTCGACGTCCTCGGCGTCAAGCCGATCCTGGGCCGCTCGTTCACTGCCGCGGAGACCGGCAGGCCGCCGGGCCACGTCGTCGTGTTGAGCGAAGATCTCTGGCGCCGCCGCTTCGGCGGCGACCGGAGCATCGTCGGCGCGGCCATCGACGTCGACGGTAGGCCCGCGACGGTGGTGGGTGTGATGCCGGCCGGCTTCAAGCTGCCCCTGGATTACAACACCCAGACCCCATCCGCGCTCTGGCAGCCCTTCGACGAGCCGCTGCGCGGGGCGTTCACCTTTCGCCCCAGGGGCGGCGACCACAACGACTACGCCGTCGGGCGGCTCCGCCCCGGCGTCAGCGCCGCGCGGGCGTGGACCCGGCTGCGCAGCCTGGCCGGCGGGCTGACCGCCGCCGGGGTCTACCCACCCACCTGGCATTTCCAGCCGCTGGTGGTGCCGGTGGTCGACGAGGTCCTCGGACCGCTGCGCATCGCGCTGCTCGTGCTCTGCGGCGCGGTGGGCTTCGTGCAGCTGATCGCCTGCGCCAACGTCTCCAACCTGCTGCTGGTGCGCGGCATGCAGCGCCGCCGGGAGCTCGCCGTGCGCATGGCGCTGGGGGCGGCACCCGGGCGGCTGGTGCGGCAGCTGCTGGCCGAGAGCTGCATCCTTGCCGGGCTCGGCGGCGCCGCCGGTCTTGGCATGTCCTGGCTCGCGGTGCGCGCCATCCTGCGCTTCGCTCCGGCGGAGATCCCGCGGGCCGGCGAGGTGGGCATCGACGCCGGCGTCGTGGCCTTCGTCACCGGCGTCGCGCTGGCGACCGCCCTGGTCTCCGGCCTGGCGCCGGCTCTGCAGCTCTCGCGGCCGGACCTGCACGCGGGCCTGAAGGAAGGCGGCCGCGGCGCCGGCGGCCTGGGCGCGCGCGGCGGCAGGTTGCAGAGCCTGATGGTCGTGGCCGAGGTGGCCCTGGCGGTGGTGCTGCTGATGGGAGCCAACCTGATGCTGCGGACCTTCTCGTCGCTGTCGCGGGTGAACCCCGGCTTCCGCGCCGATCACGTCCTGACCCTGGGCGTCTCGCCGTCGCGGGCCAAGTACCCGCGCCCGGAGGCGATGATCCGGTTGTACGACGAGGTGCTGGAGAGCGTCAGGAGTCTCCCGGGCGTCGCCGCCGCGGGCGCCGTCCGCAAGCTCCCTCTGGCCAGCGAGCTGGGGGACTGGGGCCTGGTGGTCGAGGGCTACGCGCCGCCGCCCGGCGAGAACGTGCAGGCGGACTGGCAGATCGCCACCGCGGGCTACTTCGAAGCCATGGGCATTCGCCTGCGGCGGGGGAGACTGTTCACCGCCGCCGATCGCCGCGACGCCCAGCCGGTCATGGTGGTCAGCCAGGCGCTGGCGCAGCGGTTCTGGCCGGGCCGGGACCCGATCGGGCGGCGGATCCGCGTCAGCACGCCGCGGTGGTACACGGTCGTCGGCGTGGTGGACGACGTCCGGCACGACAGCCTCACGGCGGCGGTGAAGGGGACCTGGTACGCGCCGCGCTCGCAGTTCGACCTGGCGACCGGCGCGGCGATCTACCCGATGACGCTGGTGGTGAGGACCACCGGCGACCCCGCGGCCTGGGCCGCCCCGGTGCGTGCCGCGATCCATGCCATCGATTCGCGGCTGCCGGTCTCGGCGGTGCGCCCGCTGGACGACGTGGTGGCGGGGGCGGTGGCCAAGCAGCGCTTCACGACCTTCTTCCTCCTCCTCTGCTCGGCGCTGGCGCTGACCCTGGCCGCGGTGGGAGTCTACGGCGTCGTCCGCTTCCGCGTCGGTGCCAGGAGCCGCGAGATCGGTTTGCGGATGGCCCTCGGCGCGCGGCCGGGCCAGCTGCTGCGCCGCGTCGTCTCGCAAGGCATGGGACCGGTCGCGGCCGGGCTGGCGATCGGCAGCTTCGCCGCGCTGGGCCTCACCCGGTTCCTCGGCGGCCTGCTCTACGGCGTCGCGCCCCAGGACCCGTTGACCTTGCTGGCCAGCGTGATCACCCTCGCGCTGGTCGCCCTGGCGGCCACCTGGCTGCCCGCCCGCCGCGCCGCCCGCGTGGATCCGCTGGTGGTGCTGCGCGAGGAATAGAGGGCCCGGTGACGGATCTGTGACGGATCTCTGCCGGATCTCTGACTGATCTCACGTGGAGGGGCTGCCGCGATCATGCACAACTTCAGGGGCGCGCACATCCTGTCGGTCGATCAATTCGATCGCCAGGACATCCGGACCTTGTTCGGGCTGGCGGCGGCGATGGAGCCGTTCGCGCAGCGCCGGAAGCTGACGCGGGTGCTCGAGGGCGCCGTGCTGGGGAACTTCTTCTTCGAGCCCAGCACGCGCTCCCGCGTGAGCTTCGGCGCCGCGTTCAATCGCCTCGGCGGTTCGGTGCGCGACACCACCGGCTTCCAGTTCTCCTCCATGGCGAAGGGCGAGTCCATCTACGACACCAGCCGCGTGGTGAGCGGCTACGTCGACGTGCTGGTGGTGCGGCATCCGGTCGAGGGGTCGGTGGCGGAGTTCGCGGCCGCCACGCACGTCCCGGTGATCAGCGGCGGCGACGGGCCCGGCGAGCATCCGACCCAGGCGATGCTGGATCTGTACACGATCCAGAAGGAGCTGGGACGCTCGCTGGGCGAGATCGACGGCCTCGAGATCGCGATGGTCGGCGACCTGAAGTTCGGGCGCACGGTGCACTCCCTGGCGAGGCTCTTGTCGTTGTTCGAACACATCCGCTTCGTCTTCGTCGCGCCGGACGCCCTGCAGATGCCGGAGTCGATCGTCGAGCGGGCGAGGAGCCGCGGACATGCCGTCCGCCAGACCAGCGACCTGGCCGCGGGCGTCGCGCGCGCCGACGTCATCTACTCGACGCGGGTGCAGCAGGAGCGTTTCACCGACGCCGAGGAAGTGGAGAAGTACCGGGGCTACTTCTCGATCAACCGACATTTCTACGAGCGGCACTGCAAGCCGGGCGCGGTGCTCATGCACCCCCTGCCCCGCGACAGCCGGCCGGGAGCGAACGAGCTCGACGACGACCTCGACCAGAACCCCGCGCTGGCGATCTTCCGGCAGACCGACAACGGCATCCCGGTCCGCATGGCGCTCTTCGCGCTCGTCCTGGGCGTGGAGGGCGAGGTGCAGAAGACAGCCCGCGAGGTGTCCTGGTTCGTGCCGGCGAAGATCGGCGTCAACGACGTGTAGGTCGCCGAGAGCCCACCGCGCCCACCCGCGTGGATTGGCTGGCCGCGCTGTGTGTGGAAACATTGACGGCACATGGCGAAATCGCCAATCGCATTTCGATTAAATAGTATCATAGAGTATAGTTAGTTCCCCTATTGGCATCATGAAATTGTCGCACATTGGTGATCGTCGCAAGATCAATGTTGCACAGATCCATGAGCACTTTTAACAAACAATCAACTCGCCGATATCGCATCTGAAGTTGCTTGTCAAGACTTGATCTGCCTGGTTAAGCACGCATAGCATCTCCGGAGCTTCTGCATCGCATTGTCGGCTTCTCGACCGTTCGGTGCTCCATCAGCCGGGCCTCGCCGCCACGAGCGGGCCCGGCAGGGAGAAGAGAACCAGTCTGCTCGAGGCTGTCGCGCACCGCACCGCCGGCTTGCTGCCGGCCGCCAAGCTGGCCACGCTGGCGATGGCGGCGCTGTGCGCGTTCGCCGCCGCCGCGCCGGTGCGCGCCGCCGACCTCGCCGATGCCACCCTGGCCATCGCGGGCGCCAAGCTCACCGTCTCTCCCGAGAGCCAGACCGTTCCCTTCGACACGCCGACCGAGATCCTCACTCAGCTGCAGGGCTTCGACACCGCGCACGGCGCGATCCCGGCCAACCTGCTCGTCCTGGGCGATTTCACCGGCCCGCAGATCTCCGGCGTCTTGACGCTGCAGACTGTCCCCGGGCAGCCCTTCCAGATCCCGCGCCTGCAGACCCAGGGCATCTACCAGCTCGACAACATCCGCCTGATGCAGGGCGGCAACCTGCTCGGCTACGCCCAGCCGCGCTCGGCGGCGCTGACCGTCACCCAGGTGCTGGTCACCAGCGTCACCTCGCGCGCCCTGACCACCGACGAGATCCGCAGCTACGGGATCGCCGTCGACAGCAGCAGCATGCAGGCCTACGTCTTCACCTTCGCCTTCGCCGTCGCCCCCGGCCAGACCGTCAACTACGACCTGCCGGTGGTCTTCAACCAGACCTCCATGTCCACCGCGCCGCTGCCGCTCTACCAGGCCATCGGCCAGAACAGCGGCGGCGTTCACGGCGGCCCGCGCTTCACCCCGCCGCGCATGGCGCCCTTCCAGCTGAACCTCGCGCCGACGGCAGGGGGCGGCTCGGGCATGCTCGGCGGCTGCGCGGACCTCGAGGACGACTGCAGCTCCAACCCGCCGCTGCCGATCCCCGGCGTCATCCTGTTCCCGACCGACATCTCGCTGCTGCACCAGTTCTTCTCGGTCATCCTCATGGTGCAGAACGGCGCCCCGGCCGGCGATCCGCTGGTGCTGCGCGACCTCTCGGCGCGGGTCACCCTGCCGCCCGGGCTGCGCCAGGCGAGCACCCTGCCGCCCACCCCGCTCGGCGTGCCAGTCCCCATCCGGGTGCCGGGCCCCGACGGCATCCTGGGCACCGCGGACGACATCACCTTCCTGGTGGCGCAGGCGAGCGGCGAGGCGCAGGTGCTCGCCGAAGGCCTCGAGCAAGGCACCCAGATCGTCCAGTTCGACATCACGGGGGTGGTCGACGGCCTCCCGGGCGGCAAGCAGCAGGTCGTCACCGGCCAGGCCCGGGGAGCGGTGGTGGTGCGCGACCCGACGCTCAACGTCACGGTCACCCATCCCGAGGTGGTGCGCGCGGACGAGCAGTACCAGCTGCTGCTGACGGTGACCAACACCGGCAACAGCCCCGCCAACCAGCTCACCCTGCGGCTGCCGCCGGACAAGCTCGCGGGGGTGCAGGTGGTCGGCAACAACTCGCAGACCATCGACCTGCTGCCGGGCGACAGCCAGCTGGTCGAGTTCACCCTGAAGTCGCTCTTGACCGGCAGGGTGGTGGCCGACGCGGTCCGCAGCTCGGCAGAGATCACCCCGACCTTCGACCTCAGCGTCGGCGTCGGCGAGAACGACATCCCGCTCTCGCCGAACGCCATCATCCTGCCGGACGCCGCCAACTCGCTGCCCCCCGACCTGCTGGGTGCCGACCTCACTCTGATCGGCCTCGGATACTCGCTCGCCACCGCGCCGCCGTCGCTGCTCAGCCAGAGCAGCCTGCCGGAGGTCAGCCTGGGCATCATCGACAGCCGCGTCTACGAGCTGGCGCAGGCCGGCGTCGAGGTGTCGATGGGCGAGGCGGTGTTCGACAGCGCCGCGGTCCTCGCCGTCCTCGGGGCCGGCGCCCAGGACCAGGACACCGCCTGGGACCAGCTCCGCCGCATCACCCAGAAGGGCGGCAGCGCCGGCGCCCGGCTCGCCGCGATCTTCGCCGCCGAGGCCGCCGCCACCTCGCCCGCCGCGGCGTTCCAGCGCTTCGCGGCGACGACGGCCTTCGTGG
Organism: Thermoanaerobaculia bacterium; assembly: GCA_036521795.1. Lineage (GTDB taxonomy): Bacteria > Acidobacteriota > Thermoanaerobaculia > Multivoradales > UBA5704 > JASLEW01. The sequence goes on from DATDGZ010000264.1 coordinate 26,197, forward strand.
GCCTCGAGGCCGGCGCGGCGGGGGGCGGCGGCGGGGTCGCCGGCATCGAGGGCGCCCTGGCGGTGGGCACCGGCGCCACCCTGCAGGTCGCCAGCCGTGCCAGCGGCCTGCGCCTGGCCGGCGGCGGCGAGGATCCGGCGCGCCTGCGCGAGCTGCCGTTCGCCGACCTCTACCTGCTCGACGCGCAGGGCGGCTCGCAGATGGCGCTGCTGGCCGTGCCCGAGGCGACCGGCTACCAGGTGCAGCTGCGCATCGCCGGCGGCGGCACCGCGGAGCTCGAGCTGCTGGTCCCGGCCGCCGACGGCAGCCTGCGCATCGTCAGCTGGCCGTCGGTGGCGCTCGGCGCCGGCGGCAGCGCCACGGTGACGTACGCCCCCGCCGACGCGGCCTTCACCCTGGCGGTCGATCCGCAGGGCACCGGCGCCGGCGCGCAGCAGCTCGCCGGCAGCGTCGCGCCGCTCGCGGCGCGCGCCTTCGCCGTCGTGGCGGCGATGCAGAACGCCGCCGTCGACCCCACCGGCCACGTCGTCGACGTGCTGTTCTCCGGCGACGTCGACCAAGCGAGCCTGCTGCCGGTCGATGCCAGCCACTTCCAGATCCCCGGCAAGCTGTCCAACGGCGGCCTCACCCAGATCGACGCCGACATCGTCGCCCAGGCGGCGCCGGGCCAGCAGGGGGCGCAGGCGCTCCACAACTCGCGCCTGCTGCGGGTGGTGTTCAACAACCCGCTCTCCCCCTACGCCACGCCGGTCAACTTGACCGTCGCGAGGATCAAGAGCGCCGCCGGCGAGACGCTGGCGTCCGCCCAGCTCCCGGTCCAGATCACCGTCGACACGCCGGGCGAGCAGGTGAGCGGCATGGTGATCGGCCCCGACGGCCAGCCCGTGCCCTTCGCCCAGGTGACGCTGCACGAGACCGACTTCTGCGTCGTCTGCGACAATCAGTGCAACACCCACCAGACGGCGATCGTCAAGGCCGACAGCAACGGGCACTACCTCTTCGACTACGTGCGCGCCAGGCCCGAGTGCGGCGACTCCTTCGGCTTGAGCGCCGCCGATCCGGCCAGCGACGAGGTCGGCGTCGCCACCGGCCGGGTGCGCTTCATCGCCCAGACGGCGCGGCTCGACGTGCTGATGCTCGGCCGCGGCACCATCCGCGGCCGTGTCGCCTACGACGACGGCACGCTGCCGGCCAACCCGCAGGTGGTTGCCTACAGCCCGGTGTTCCGCGAGTGGGGCAATTCGACGATCGACGCCTATGGCAACTACTCGGTGTCGAACGTGCCGGTCGGCACCATCACCCTCTCCGCCGCCGACGGCCAGGGCAAGTACGTGATCACGACGCTGGCGGTCCCCAGCTCCGGCAGCGTCGTCGATTACGACCTCATCATCCTGCGCGTCCCGCCCAAGCCGGTCCAGACCGGCCAGGTGAGCGGGCAGGTGGTGCGCCCCGACGGCAGTACGCCGGTGGTGCTCGCCTACGTCGCGCTCTACGTCGACGGCAACCTGATCGGCGTCCAGCGCAGCGATGCCTCGGGCAACTTCGACTTCGGCATCGTGCCGGCCGGCCAGGCGGAGATCGACACCTTCGAGAACGCGACCGGCCAGTCGGGCGCGCAGGTGTACTTCCAGATCAACCCCGACCAGGTGAACCAGGTCAAGCTGACCATGAACGCCAACCGCGGCGCGGTCGAGGGGCACGTCTACCGGCAGACCGGCAGCTCGATCACGCCGATCGCCGGGGCGGTGGTGTGGGTGGAGGGCCAGCCGTTCAAGACCTTCACCGACACGCAGGGCTTCTACCACCTCGACGGCGTGTTCACCGGCACCTGGCAGGTCTTCGCCGCCGACCTCGTCAACCAGGTGTCGGTGTCGCAGGCGGCCACCATCGAGGCCGAGGGCGCCACGGCCACCCGCGACCTCTACTTCCACACCCAGCTGCCGAGCGGCTTCTCCGGCCAGGTGCTGGACTTCGACGGCAACCCGGCCGCCGGCGCCGTCGTGCACCTCGCGGCCGGCAGCCTGAACTGGTGGGCCGAGACGGTCACCGACGCGACCGGCGCCTTCTCCTTCCCCGGCCTGGTGCCCGGCAGCTACGGCGTCCACGCCTACCTGGGCCAGGCCGGCGGCACCGCCGTCGCGGTCATCCGCTTCCCGGGCGACACGCCGTTCGTCACCATCCGCTTCAAGGAGGGGACGATCAAGGGCGTCGTCCAGGCCAAGGACTCGAGCGGCCAGGTCACCGGCCTGGTGGCCACCGTGACCTACCGCACGACGGTGGTGCGCGAGGGCCTGCTCGGCCTGGCCCTCGACCCGACGACCATCCAGACCGCGCCCGACGGCACGTTCGAGATCGACAACGTGCTGGCGGGCGCGTACCAGATCTCGGCCTACAACTCCTTCTACGGCTCGCAGACGGTCAGCGGCCAGATCGTCAACCAGGGGGAGGTGCAGAACCAGACCCTGACCTTCCAGCTGAACGGTCCGGGCACCATCAAGGGTGTGGTGCTCGACCAGGACGGGGTAACGCCTGCCCCTCCCGGTCGATCGAGATCGAGGTCTTGCCGCCCAGGCCTCCGAGGGTCGGCGCGCGCGCCGACAGGCTGGCGGGGCCGGCGAAAACGTTGCTGAACTGGAAGGCGGCGTTGGCATCGGCGTTGACGATCAGCTGCCGGTACGGGTAATGCCCCTCGGCCAGCGTCACCACCGACGCCGGCACCGGGTGGCCGTCCGCGTCCTTGACCAGGCCGGCGACGGACCCCTGCCGGCTACGGCGGCGGCCTGTACGTCGTGGACTTCAACCGGCCGCCCTCGATCGGCCTGCTGGACGCGAACCACGACGGCATCGACGACCGGGTGCTCGAGACCATCAAGCTGCCGGGCAACACCGACGCGCCGGTGTTCCTCGAGCCGGGCCTGGGCCTGGCTTTCGCCGGCGGCCTGCAACGCGGCGTCACCGGCGTCGCCGTCGGCGGACCGCAGCTGGCCGCGACCGCCTACAACCTGCCGCCGCCAACCGGCGGGGCACCCGGCGCCAGCCCTCCGATCGGCACGCGCCAGGTGCTCCAGATCGCGCCCTTCGGCGTGCCCAGCGTCTCCGAGGGCGCCAACGGCCAGCAGCGTCCGGGCCTGATCCGCATCCAGGCGACCCTGCCGGCGCTGCTCGGGCAGAACGCGCAGACCGTGCTGCTCGACGTGCAATCGGTCGGGTCGACCGGCGCCCCGATCGTGGCGCCGGGCGATCCCACCGTGCTCACCGACCTGCCGCGCGTCGCCCTGACCGGCGCCGACCAGGGCCTCAAGCTCACCCGGCAATCCGACAAGCCGTACGACGAGGGCCACCAGATCTACCTCTCCGAGCCGATCGTGGTGCTCGCCGACCTCAAGGCGTCGCACAAGTACAACCGCAGCTCCGCCGAGCAGGGCCTCTGCACGCGCTGCGACCTCACGAAGGAGAATGCGCCCGACGGCGCGCGCGAGCTGCTCTCGGGCGACAGCGTGGCGGTGCGCTTCCCGCAGCCGCTGCGCACCCAGCTGCAGAAGGTCTTCGACGTCGACCAGCTCGACTCGAGCCAGCTCGCGGTCGCGAGCGTGCGCTGGGAGCTGACGCCGGCGCCGGCGCAGGAGCCGCCGCAGAATGCCGTGCCGCAGCAGGGCGTGCTGCTGCACTCGGGCGAGATGACCTCCTCGGCGGTGGACATGACCATCGCCGGGCGCGGCATGGACTTCGTGTTCGAGCGCTCGTACCGCAGCCAGGCGGTCGGCGACGGCCCGTTCGGCCCCGGCTGGGACCACAGCTTCAACCAGCGGCTGCGCCCGCTGCCGACCGGCGACGTCGAGCTCTACGACGGCCGGGCGCGGCGCGACGTCTTCAAGAAGGCGAGCCAGGCGGGGACCTACACCTCGCCGACCGGGATCTTCTCGACGCTGCAGAAGACCTCGGACGGGTGGATCCTGCTCGATCCGCGCCACGACCTGACGCGCTTCGACCGCGCCGGCCGGCTGCTGTCGATCGCCGACGCGGTCAAGCAGGACGACTCGACCGGCAACGAGATCGACGTGCACTACGACGTCAACTCGCGGATCGGCCGCATCACCGAGACGCTGGGGCGCGACATCACCTTCACCTACGACGCCAAGGGCCATGTCACCAAGATGGCGGACTTCGACGACCGCGAGGTGACCTACGAGTACGACCAGGCCGGGCGGCTGGTGAAGGTGACGGGGCCGACGATCCTCACCGCCCAGACGGACACCGGCGGCGGGCTGTCGGAGCAGGCGGGCGGCATCGTCACCAGCTACCAGTACGACTCGACGACCGGCGACCTGGCGACGACGCTGGGGTCGCGCGGCAAGATGACCTCGGTGACCGATGGCAGGGGCCAGAACTGGCTGCAGGTGAGCTACGCCGACCTGCACGGCAGCGGGCGCAAGGAGGAGGTGGCCAACCAGACCTGGAGCAGCGGCCCGGTCGGCTTCGACTATCAATTCGACTCCCACACCTCGACGGTCACCGACCCGAACGGCAACCAGCTGCAGTTCGCCACCACCCAGGCCGGCCAGGTCGCGGCGGTCACCGACCAGGCGGGGGCCATGGTCCGCTACAGCTACGACGCGGAAGGCCTGCTCATCGGACGCGTCGACCCCTTGGGGCGCACCACCAGCTACTCCTACGTCGTCGGCGGCGACCGCCGCAGCCGCGGCGACGTCGCCGCGGTGACGGTCGTGGCGGACACGCGCGGCGGCAACGGCTCGAACCTCGCTCTGACCACGTCCACCGCCTACGACCCCTACTCGAATCAGCCGGTCCAGATCGTCGATCCGCGAGGATCGATCACCACGATTCAGCGCGATCCCAACACCGGCCTGCCGCTCATCGTCACCAAGGCGGCAGGAACGGCGGAGCAGACGCTGACCTCGACGCTGTACAACTCGTACGGGCAGCCGACCCAGTTCACCGATGCCAACGGCCACGTCACCTACTACGGCTACTCGAGCCTCGGCTACCTGCAGTCGGAGGCAATCGCCGGTCTCGGCCTGACGACCACCTACGGCACCGACGACCGCGGCAACGTCACGACGATGACCGATCCGCGCGGCGTGCTCCACCGGCGCACCTACAACGCGATGAACTGGATCACCTCGAGCACCCGTGCGGCGTCGGCCTCGGTCGAACAACCGCCGGCGCCGGCGCTGGGGTACACCACCAGCTATCTCTACGATCCCAACGGCAACCTGGTGGAGGAACAGCTGCCGTTCGGCGACGGCACCGCCTTCACCCGTGTGCGCCACGCCTACGGACCGCTCGACGAGCTGCTGATGGTGGCGCGCGAGGCGCAGCCGGGCGACGGCTGGAGCGCGTGGTCGCAGACCGCCTACGGGTACGACGCCAACCTCAACCGGATCCAGACGGTCGAGCCGGACGGCCAGACGACGAAAGTGATCTACGACTACCGGAACCTGCCGGTCCAGCGCATCCGCGGCGCCGACTCGCCGAGCGATGCGGTCACCGACATCTTCCAGTACGACCTGGAGCGGCGGGTCATCAAGTACACCGACGGGCGCGGGAACGACTGGCTCACGCACTACGACGGCTACGGCCGGGTGGCGGAGACCGTCGATCCGCTCGGCAACCGCTCCGACACCACCTACGACAACGGCAACAACGCGATCGGTGCGGCTGCCTACCAGGCGCCGGACGGCCAACTGCTGGCGCAGCGGTCCGCGAGCTACGACCTGCTGGGGCGGCGCACGGCCCTGACCTCGAAGCTCTGGCAGTACGGCGGCCAGCAGGGCGCCACGCACGACGTCACCACCGGCTGGCAGTACGATCCGGCCTCGAACCTGGTGGCGGTGATCGATCCGCTGCAGCGGACGGCGCGCTTCGAGTACGACGCCGCCAACCGCAAGACCGCGGCCGTCGACGCCGCCGCCAACCGCGCGGAGTACCAGCTCGACGCCGGCGGCAACGCGGTGGTCACGCGCTCGATCGAGCAGATCACGAGCGCCGGCGCCCAGGCAGGCACGGTCACCGTCAGCACGCACGCGACCTACGACGCGCTCGACCGCCTGCTCACTCGCCAGGACGACCTCGGCAACACCCTGAGCTTCGGCTACGACGCGCGCAACAACCTGGTCTTCTCGACCGACGCCGAGCAGAACCTGACCACCCAGCAGTGGGACGGCCTCGACCGGATGCTCAAGAGCGTGCGGCCGGAGGGCATCGAGGTCGACTACGGCTACGACCTCAGCTCGCGGCTGCGCACCTACACCGACGCCTTGGCGCAGAAGACGGCCTACGACTACGACTCGCTGAACCGGCGGGTGAAGGTCACCTATCCGGACGGCACCGCCGAGGTCACGAGCTACGACCTCGGCGGCAACCCGCAGCAGGTGATCGACGCCAACGGCACCAGGATCTCGCAGCAGTACGACACCGCCAACCGGATGACGTCGCGGCTGGCGGAGGGCACGGGGCTGGCGGGAGCGACGACCGAGACCTACGCCTACGACGGCCTGCACCGCCTGGTCCACGCCCAGTCGGGCAACCAGTCGACCGACCTCGCCTTCGACTCGCTGTCGCGGCGGGTGCAGGAGGTGGTCGGCGGCAAGCCGGTCACCTACGGCTTCGACGACGCCGGCAACGAGACCGCGATCGGCTATCCCTCGGGCTACGGCGTGGCCCGCACCTTCGACGCGCTCGACCGGCTGGCGGCCGTCGGCCAGGCGAATGGTCCCAGCCAGAGCGCCCTGCTCGCGAGCTTCGGCTTCCGCGGCCCGGACCTGCTGGCGAGCAAGACGCTCGCCAACGGCGTCGCCGGCGTGCGGCAGTTCGACGCCGCCGACCGGATGGTGGACGACTGGTTCCAGCGGGGTGCCCAGACCGGCACGGCGCAGACCGTCTTCCGCGAGAGCCTGGCCTGGACGCCGCGGAGCCTGAAGTCCGGCGAGGCCCGCGCCGACCTCGGCGGCGCCGGCCTGCTGTTCGCCTACGACAGGGCCGAGCGCCTGGTGCAGGCGGCGAAGTCGCCGGCGCCGCTGGCGGTGGTCGCGAACAACCAGGCCGTCTCGCCGGGCTCGCTCGGCAGCCTGCCCGACGCCTTCGCCTACACCTACGACAGCGCCCAGAACCTGCTCGCGAGAAGCGACTCGGCCAACGGCATCTCCAAGGCGACCGCCCTGCCGCTCGACGCCTCGGGGCGCAACCGTCCGGGCGCGGTCAACGGCGTCAGCCTGCAATGGGACAAGAACGGCAACCTGGTCCAGAAGGGCAACCTCGCCTTCCACTACGACTTCCGCAACCGGCTGGTGGACGTGACCGACAGCAGCAACGGCGGCGCCGCGATCGCCCACTACGAGTACGACGCCTTCAACCGCCGGATCACCAAGACGGTGGGCACGACTGGGCGGCTGACCGTGTGGCAGGGCTGGCGGCCGGTCGAGGACTACGACACGGCAGGCGCCGGGCGGCTGGTGCAGCGCCGCACCTACGGCTCGGGCCTCGACGACATCGCCTACCTCGAGGCCGACCTCGACGGCAGCGGCAACGTCGCCGCCAAGTCGTGGCCCCTCTACGACGCGAGCGGCAACCTCGCCCTGCTGACCGACGGCGCCGGCAAGCCGCTCGAGCGCTACGAGTACACCCCGTACGGCGCGCAGAAGATCCTGGTAAACTCGACCCCGCCCGCGGTGCAGCAGGTGCGGGTGGTCGGCGGCGCGGTCTGGGTGGAGCTGTCCGAGGGGGTCCAGGCCGATACGCTGGCCCAGGCAGTCACCGTCAACGCGGTCACGTTCTTTGACAACACGACGCACCAGCCGTTCACCAGCATCGCCGTCACCCAGCCCGTCCTGACCGGCGACCTCGCCGGCCGGCGCCTGGCGATCACCGCCGGCGGAGTGCCGCCGGGTCTCCAGCACGGTGACCAGGTCACCCTCACGATCCCCGCGACCGCCCTGGTCGACAGCTTCCTCAACCAGCCGGCGCAAGACTACGCGCTGACCTTCGCCTGGCCGGCCGGCGACGCGGTGGTCGCCGACCTCGCCGCGCCCACCGTCCAGCGCCTCACGCTGCGGCAGGGGAGCCTGGAGCTCGAGCTCACGGCCGAGCCCAGCCTGGCCGCCGCGACCGCCGCGATCCAGCTCGACGGCGCGGCCCTCGCCTGGACCCTGGGTGCCGACCACTACACCCTGACGTCCACCACGCAGGTCTCCGCCGGCGCCCACACCCTGACGGTGGGCACCACGCTGACCGACCTCGGCGGCACGCCGCTCGCGGCAGCCTTCAGCCAGAGCTTCGCGGCGGCACAGGCGCAGGACAGCCAGGCCCTCTTC